>NZ_AZDU01000024.1 GCF_001434815.1 Lactobacillus equicursoris DSM 19284 = JCM 14600 = CIP 110162 | reverse complement strand
GCAACCACTGACGGAAGCCAACACACTTGTCAGGCTCAAAGAAATCATAATCGCCCCAGTCAAACATGGCATCGAACTTATCCCACATCTCAACCAAGAAGCCATCATCTTCCAAGGCCTGGGCAGTCTTTTCATCGAAGTAATACTCAACCGACGGCTCACCGTCAACAATGTGTATCTTGTATTCGTCATCGTACTTTAATGCACGATCATCTAACGCAACTGATAACCACATATTACATCTCTCCTCTCTTTTTAATATTATAATTCAAAAAGGACGCGCCGTTTTTGCCAAACGACTCGTCCTTTTTCGATGATTAAGATTGTAAAAATTTTACCGTCCTAGCAGCGAAGTCACTGGCATTTTGGAAAATGCTCATATGCCCCGCGTCAGGCTAAATATGCAGCTGGCTGTTGGGGAACATTTTCTCCAAAACATAGGAGTTTTCCGTCGGCACCA
The DNA here is from genome assembly GCF_001434815.1 of Lactobacillus equicursoris DSM 19284 = JCM 14600 = CIP 110162. Classification (GTDB taxonomy): domain Bacteria; phylum Bacillota; class Bacilli; order Lactobacillales; family Lactobacillaceae; genus Lactobacillus; species Lactobacillus equicursoris. The sequence continues at coordinate 32,408 of NZ_AZDU01000024.1, read as the reverse complement.
TCGCGTCATGATCGCCGTTGACGATCAAAACCGGCTGCCGCCAGGTAGAAAAGTCGGCCCCCGGCTCTTGATCCACTCCAGGATCAAAGCGACCACTTCCTGGGCAATCATGCCGCCCATGGAGTGGCAAATCAATGTAACTCATTCGTCAGTCAGATCCTTTCAAAACTTGATCAAGACCTTCCCCCGGCTGTGGCCGTGAGCCACGTCTGCCATGGCTTCTTTGACCTGCTCCAGGGAATACCGCTTGCCAAGAGCCGGGCGCACCTGGCTTTGGGCCAGGATCTCGCTGGCTTGGGCCAGCTGGGGACCATTGGCCGTGACGAAGACAAAGTCGTAATGCTGCTGCTTCTTCTTGGCTTGGCGCTCAATTTTGCCAGCCGCCAGCCCAAACAGGATCTGCTTGCCCCAGCCCAGGCCCATTCTTTTGGCAAAAGTCCGGTTAGGCATGGCCCGCAGGGAAACAATCCGGCCGCCCTGCTTCAAAATGCCCAGCTGCTTGAAGACTTCCTCCCCGCCCAAGGTGTCGATTACCAGGTCTACATCCTTGACCAGCTTGGTATAGTCTTCCGTCCGGTAGTCAATAAACTGGCTGACGCCCATGTCCAAAAGCGCTGCCTTTCTGGCGGGGGAACCAGTCGTGATCACCTTCAAGCCTCGGGCCACGGCCAGCGGGATGGCCATGGCGCCAAAGCTGCCGCTGCCGCCGGAAATGAACAGGGTCTGCCCCGCCTTGGCGTCCAGCAAATCGAAAGCCTGCATGGCCGTCAAAGCCGTCAATGGGACCGCCGCTGCTTCTTCATCAGTCAAGTAGTCTGGCACCTTGGCCACCGCCTGCTCGTTGATGACGATTTCTTCAGCAAAAGCTCCCATGTTGTCCAAAGGTGTCCGGGCGTAGACCCGGTCGCCAGGCTGGAACTTTTGGACAGCAGCACCAGTCTGCTTGACGATGCCGACGAATTCATTGCCCAAAGTTTGCGGCAGTTTGTAAGGCACGACCAGCTTCAAGTCCCCGTGCGCCACGAGGTTGTCCAAGGGGTTGACCGCGGCCACCTTGGTTTCAACCAGCAGGTCATGGTCGCCAACCGGCTTGGCCGGTGCCGTGGTCAGCTTGATAATTGGGTTCTTTGCGTCATATTTAATCAGTTGTGCTACTTGCATTTGTTTCCTCCGCGACTTGCTTGAGCCGGTCAATGACGTCAGCCAGGCTATCCTTGGCCAGCGCCGTTTTCAGTTGTCTCTCCGCCTCGTCCAAGAATGGAAAGACGGCTTGCTTGATGTTTCTGCCAACAGGACAGTCTGGATTGGGATTCTGGTGAATTTGGAAGATCTCCACTTCATCCCCGTTGACTGCTTGGTAAATTTCCAGCAGGGACAGATCCTCCGGCCGCTTCAGCAGCCGCGTCCCCGACTTGCCGCGCTGACTGGCAATGATTCCGCGGTCCTTCAAGAGGGCCATCACCTTGCGGATGTAGCTGGCATTGGTGCCAACGCTTGCCGCCAAGTCGTCGGAATTCAAGTCCCGCGGGCTGGTGGCCAGCATGACCAAGATGTGGATTGCCACCGTGTATTTCGTGTCTCTCATGCCTGCTCCTTTGTTAATGTATCTGATACAAATACATTAACAAGAAAGACGACTGCCTGTCAACTGCCAAGTTTTATTTTCACGCAAGAAAAACCACCACCTTGCAGGTGACGGTTTAATTTTAATTCAATGACATCGGGCTTAGCTATTCTTCATTTATACTTGCATCATCGTGGCTTTTAAATGCATAATCAAAAATCGCATCATATTTGACTATTAGCAGAATAGCCACTACAATTATGATCCACCTAAGGATTACACTGATAACAGATTTTACACCTAAGAGCTTAATTAGAGCACCGATACACTCAAAATCAAATAAAATATATAACCCACTATCAATTATTAAAAAAAGGCACAAACAAATAGCCAGTACTTTTAAAATCTTTTTCATTTTCAGCCACTTACAAATATATAAAATAGTAAAAAGTATACTTAAAAATCTATTTTCTATCAAACTATGGAGATAATTTCCAAATGTATCATCACTACCCTAAATCTTTTGAGTAGCTATAGATATGTTGTACAACACTATATAAGTATTTAATTAGAATAATACCATCTTTTTTAACAGAGTCAATGAAACAAATATAATTTTGCTTGGAATGCTATACTACTTAGGGAAGTAATATACAGAAAAATATAGGTAAGAAAAAACCGCCACCCTGCAGGTGACGGTTTAACTATGCTGACTAGAGGATTCGAACCTCCGACCCCTTCATTACTAGTGAAGTGCTCTGCCAACTGAGCTAAGTCAGCGACTCTTGTGCGTTAACACAGTTATTAATCAAACCATAAAAACGTGTCCTTGACAAGAGCTTTCGCGAAAAAAGTTGTTTTTTTAGGCGACAGTTATTTAAACAGCTTGAAAAGGAGCTCGCCAATCCCAAAATTGCTGACATCATGCCCCGTGCAAAGAATGCTGAGACTGCTTGCCGGCGTGATCTGCCCGCGATATTTTTGCTCACGCGCCAAGCGATTGGCTTTTCTTTCAACCAATTTTTCGAAATCCAAAATGACGTTGTTCATGATTCTGTCTCCTTGTCTATCAAACCGGCAGCCAGCTAAATTCATCGCCTTGCCTTAAATCCTTAAGCAGGGTCAACAAGCCCGCGCTCCCCGTTGAAAAATCCAAGCTCAGCTTGTAGCCATATTTTCCTGGTGGCAGAATTTCATCGTCATTGGCAACCAAATACTGGTTGAGCGCGGCTAAAGCGTAATCCAGCATGGTTGTGTCACCGTCATCAGCTAAGGCCTTGGCTAGCGGCAATACGCCGCTATAGCCTGAGACCAGCGTCTCCATATAGGTGCAATAGGTCATGCATGATTTTTTCAATTTTTCAAACAAAAGCTGATAATTCTGCCTAAAAGCCGGGTCCTCCCGCATGAATTTGTGCATTAATAATGCCAAGCCAAAAGTCCCATTTTCCAAATATGGAATCAGTCTCTCAAAGCCGCGCGATTGATCGGTAATGGCTAACTCGTCTGTCCCCTTAGCGTGCTCGCGCAAGATCCGCAACAGGATTTCTTCAGCTGTCTCCTTTTGCCCTAGCCGCCAGAAGAGATAGCTGACGCCACCCCAACCCGTCAATAGGCCGACATCCTCATCCCTAAACTTGTTAAAGTCGACCTGCCGCCAACGGGCAAGCAAGTTTTCCGCGATTTTCCCGCTTAGGTCTGGATCGTCTTCTAGCAAAGACAAGGCGATCCCGCTTAAGCCTGTAGCCAGCGAAATATCAGCTGATGCTAAGTCGACTTTTTGATAAAGGAGCTGCCGCAGCTGCTTGGCCAAATCCGGGAAATCCCGCTTTTCAAGGACATTCGCCAAGCCGCTGATGCCATTGAGCAAGCCTAGCGCCTTGGCCTCCTGGGCAAGCTCAAGTATCTCTGCCTGCTGGCTTGCCACCCAATTTCGCAGGTCCGCATTCTGGTCAATCGCCCATAAAACACCCGCGGCTCCGTGTTCCAAATTTAATTGGGCAAACGGATCAGTATTTTCATCAAGCAAATTTGGCACCAAGGCCAGCCGGTCAAAATGCAAATGCCGCAGAATGCCCCGGCTTAAGCCCGACGCGAAAGCGGCCACAGTCTGCTGGCTTAACTCTTTTGCTGGCATGGCCAAGGGCTTTTTCAGGAAAATTGGCGCTGACGGCCGCGTGGTGTCGGCAATTTCCCGCAAAAAAGCAACCGTATCTTGGCCAAAGTAGGTCGCGATCCATTTCTCATGCTTGGAAATTATGCCAGGAGCCAAATCAGCCACTGGAATGATCGGCAAGAAAAGATAGTAGGCGATCCTCATCAAGGCAAAATCGTCAGCCTCGGCGAACGTCCTGGCAGCCGGATTGACAAAGCCAACCGTTGTTAATCCGGGAGTGTATTTTTCACTGGCTCCACCGGCATTTTCAAGGTCAATCAGCCGGACGGTGTCCCCTTGCGTAACCAGAATATTGCTCAAAGACAAGTCGCCAATCCCGATTCCGCGAGCATGAACCTGGGCGATGATTTTCTTCAGCTGCTGTAAAATCTTGATTGCTCGGGCCTTGTACCGGTTCCGCTTCCCAATGTCTGCAAGAACAAACGGAAAATCAGTCGCCAGCAGCTCTTCCAAACTCTGTCCGGCAATGAATTCCTCTAGCAAAAAATGGTGTCGCCATGAGCTGAAATCCCCCAGGCAGGTCACTACGCCCGGCAGATCAGCCAGCTGCCGCAAGATTTTGGCTTCATTTTCAACTCTGGCAAAGCCATCCCTAAGCTTGGCATCCAAGCCTGCCTGCTGGCGTCCTTCTTTCAGAACTACCTTTCTTCCTTCATGCAAGGCCAAGTACACCCCGCCCGCGTTGCTGAAGTGCAGGGCTTCTTGGATTTGGTACTTCTTTAACGGGGCGAAAGCGGCTTGTTTTGGAAAAATATTTCGCGCGAAAACTGGCAGATCCGCAACAAAATCCGGCTGCTGATAGTAGGGCAGGCGCTGGTCTTCCAGCTTGTTTCCCGCGGGATCATAGATTGCCGGCACCCGCTCGCCGGCAGCTGTAGTCATGTACACCGGCTTAAAGCCACCATAGCGAAAATAGACATTACTTTCCTGCCAATTCTGATCACTCAAAATATAAGGCCCTAAAGCAAAAGCAGCTGTCAGCTGCTGCAGCTTGGGCAGCAGGCCAGCAAACTCCGCCTCGTCGCGCGGATAAATCGTGATAAACTTGCCGCTTTCACCGCGGTCGGCATACTTGGAATTGGCCATAATCAACCGCTCCAGGCTGGCTTGGAATTTGAAAGAAATTCCTTGTTCAATCAGCCGCGGCGCTACGGCGTCCAGCATCCCCTGGGCCTGCTTGACCGTAGCACTTAGGTGAATCTTCCAGCCCTGCACTGGCAACTTATCAGGCTCATATAAGACATAGTGCCAATAGACGCTATTTTTATCAAGCCAGCGCCCGTCAAGCTTCTTTTTCAAAACAAACAGGTGCTCTTGTTCCCGCTTTTGGCAGGTATAGAACAAACTGTCTAGGTTTCGGGCGGCGTTCAAATACTTTACTTGCTCTTCCAGCATCGCGCTTCAGCTCTTTTCTCTAACTTGCTGTTCATGGACATAGCGGCGGTAGTCGGGAACTTGCTCCATCAGTTCATCGTGACTGCCGCTGGCAATAACCGTTTTATTTTTAATAAAGTAGATCCGATCACTATTAATGATCGTCGCCAATCTGTGAGTAATCGTAATCTGGCCGCAATTCTTGGTCCGCCTTAATTGATCCAAGGCAGTCATGATGATTTTCTCAGTGTCCGCGTCCAAATTAGACGTCGCCTCATCTAGAATCAAAAATTTAAACTCGCTAAGGCATGCCCGGGCAAGCTGCAGCCTCTGCCTTTGTCCGCCGGACAACCATTCTCCACTCTCCCCCAGCTGACTGTCTAACCCTTTCGGCAAACTTTTCACGTATTTCTCCAAACGCACCAGCGCCAAGGCATCCCAGAGCTCTTGGTCCTTCACTTTTCTCTTTAAGCCCAAAGTCAAATTTTCACGAATGCTCCCCGAAATGATGGTATTTTCTTGGAGCACGACGCTGAACAGGCTCCGCCATTGCCGCAGGGAAAAGTCCGTGCTGGCTTGGCCGTTTAAGCTGATCCGGCCCGCGTCAATTGGATACAAGCGCGTGATGACCTTGACCAAAGTGCTCTTGCCGGCCCCCGTCGCGCCAACCAGGGCAATTTTTTCACCGCTCCTGGCTGCTAAATCAACCTTTTCCAGTACCGGCTGCTCCTGGTAAGCGAAACTGACCTGGTCAAGCTTCAGCAGACTGCTGCCTTGTTCAGGCACTTGCTGGCCTTTTGCCTGGTCTTCAGCGGCTTCATCAATGATTTCGCTGATCTTGCGCGTGGCGCCCAGCATTTGCTTGCGGTCAGAGTAAAAGAGCGCGACATTGTTGATTGGACCAATAATTTGAAAAAAGTACATCATAAAAGCCCCCAGGGTCCCGGTAGACAGCGAGCCTGTTTTCACCCTAATCGCCCCATAAAGGACTAGGGCCATGATCAAGCAAAAAGACAACATCGACTGCAAGGGACCAATCACGGCCGCGATGCGGTCGGCTTTCAGGGACAAGCTGAACAGCTGGTTGATTTCCCTGGTATTTTTGGCAAGCACGTCACTCTCCGCGTTATTCAGCTTAATGGCCTTGATCTGCTTAATGCTCTCGCTTGTTACCCCAGTAAGCGCGGCCAAGCTGTTTTGCGTTTGATCCGCGATCACTTCGCTGATTCTTCCCAAAGGGACCGTCACTGCCCCATCAATTGGAAAGACTAGCAGCATCAAGAGTGTCAGCTTCCAGTCCAAAGAGAAAGTGATGAGCATCGTCCCCAAAATCGTCAATCCCCCAGTGACCGTTGCCGGGATCGTTTCCGTCAGAAAGGCGCGCAGCACGTTTACGTCGTTGATGAGCCGGCTGGTCAACTTCCCACTGACCTCCTGGTCAAAATATCGCTGCGGCAACCGCAGGACCTGTTTTTGCAGGCGCAAGCGCATTTGGCGGACTTGCCGGTCGCCCTCGCTGCTGATCAAGTAATCGCTCAGCGTGCAGATCAGCAGGTTGCCGATCAAAATCGCCAAGCCTAGCAACAAGACCTTCTTGGAAATGCCCGACCAAGCAAATTCTCGGAGATTGATAAATTGGCGTACCAATAAAGGAAGCCCCAAATTCAGCAAGCTGGCGGTCATGCTTAGCAGGATGCCGACCAGCAAGCGCGGCGTGATCCTCAACAGCTTCATAGCTTAACGTGATGAATCGAAAAGTGGTTGCTGCTGTTCGGGCACAGGATGCTGATATGACTATGGGCATTTCGCCAATTCCATTGCCTGCTCCTTGGCTGCCCCAATTCCTTGAAGGCTTGACTCAACTCTTTTTCAATCATCAAGATATAGTTTTCCATGAGATTACCTCCTTTAAATCTATGTTTCTTATTATCCCCTCTTCCAAGCTCTTTTGAAAAATAATTCATGAGCGTTGAATTTCTTAAGCTGAGCGTGATGTACATTGAACTTTGCTATATTCTGCTTTAAGATATAATAGCTAATCGATGCCACATGTATTTCAAGGAAAGCAACAATGATCGCTAGCTTGTTTAACAATTATGCCTTTAACCCCTATCTTTTTGCGGTTCTCTTATCCTTTACGCTGGACCGCCCAAAGCGCTTCGACCTCATTCTTTATCCCCTGCTGCTTATTCCAGTTCTCTTTGGCTACCAATATGTCCTTGTGGCCATCATTGCCGTGCAGCTGGGTTCACGCTTTTTCGCCCGTGGACGGGTCAAAATCCTAGACAGGCTTTTCTTCTATTATTTAGTTCTGATCCTTTACCCAATCTTGGGCGAGCTGTTCGGATGGCTGGTCCAGCTGCTGTCCTATTTCCTTGCCCACCGCCTGCTTGACCACTTGGCCATCAATTTGGTCTGCTTCATTCCGGAAGTCTTAATCTGCCTGCTTGTTTACTTTTTGAAAAAGCACTTTGCTCTAAATCTGGAAAAAATTGCTGCTGACGTTAAAAGCAACCACCAGTTTTTAAACTTGCTGGTTTGGATTGTTTGGTCCTTCCTGCTAGTCACCTACGCAATTTGGACCATGCTTGAAAAATTTAACATCGCTCCCTTGGTGGAACTGGGCTTGATGACTATCGTGCTCTTGATGATCACGATCCTCTTCTTCAATCTCTACCAGGCAATTCAAGAAAACCAGGAAATTATGGACACGCGGATTCAAAAGGCGGAAATCCAGCAGATTCAGGAATATTCCACCCGCCTGGAAGAGGCAAACATTGCCTTGCGCAAGGCGCGGCATGATTACAAGAACAGCCTGCTGGCGCTAAACGGCTATCTGCTGACCGATGATGTTTCCGGTGCCCGCGAGTACCTTGGAGCGCTAGTTGATGACAATAACCGCCTGCAAGAAGCTGCCAATTCAATGACTTTGGAATTGGCCAATTTGCAGATCAAGGAGCTGAAATATCTGATCATTGATAAGCTGCAGCAGGCCCAGGATCAGGGCATCCAGACCAAGGTTGAAATCAATAAGCGAACTGATTCTCTACCTACAAATATCGTGAGCATTATTCGCTGCGTCGGCATTTTTTTGGATAATGCGATTGAAGCCTGCCAATCACAGGCAAACGCGAAAATTAACGTCTTGCTGACGAAATATTCGGGTAACAGTTATTCCTTGATCGTGCAAAATACGATTTCCCAGCCAGTCAATCTTGCCCGGATTCTAAAGCCACGGGTAACGAGTAAACAGGATCATGATGGCCTAGGACTTGATAACGTTAATGAGATCGTCAATAGCGACCCTGATTTGTCCCTGGAAATTGAGCAGAGCGAGAGTGAAATTTCATTTGAACTAATCATTCAGAAAGGAGCAGACCGATAAATGTTAGCCATCATCATTTTGGAAGATAATGCTGCCGAACGTAAAATCATTCAGCAAATGATTGAAAACAGAATTCAGATTAATGAGACACCAGTTGCTTATGACGCTCGCGTCGTCTTGAGTACTGGCAATCCCCACAGCGTTTTGACCTATATTGAGCAGCATCAAGACCTTAACTATCTTGCTTTTTTGGATATTGACTTAAAGACGAGTCTTGACGGGATTGAAGTCGCCAGCCGCATCAAAAACATCGGCATTTTGAGCCAAATCGTCTTTGTCACCGCCGACGCGGCCGCCCTGCGCTTGACGATTCAGCGGCATGTTGAGCCCTTGGACTATATCACCAAAGACTCGTCCCCTGAGCAAATTCAGCATCGAATCTACGAGACGGTCGATACCGCCTATAAGCGTTACCAGCTGACCATGAGCTCAGGGCAGGCCAGCTATTTCACCTACAGCAAAATTCATGGCTTTCTTGAAAGAATCCCCCTGGCTGAGCTTTACTACATCAGCATTCAGCCAAAGAAATACAAGACCTTGCGCGTCTATGCCAAGAATCGAGTTTTTGATTGCCTGGGCACGCTTAAGGATTATGAGAGGCGGTATCCCAACTTGGTCTTTGCTGACCGGCAAAGCCTAATAAATCTGGATGCAGTCCAAACTTATGACGAAAAAAAGGGCATCGTCTATTTTGATCAAGACCTTGCCCATTCCATCGCCGTTCGCCGCCGGCGATCGATTATGCTGAAATTGAATGCCATAAAAACACTTTGATTTTGAGTGTGCCTTCAGCACTAAAAAATTTAAAAATCATGCATAAAAAATACGGCTGACAGAAAAACTGTCAGCCGTTTTGCTTGAGTTGTAAAATCAGAGTCAGAAAAGAGTCGACTGCCTGGACTTCCTCATACGAAGAACAGAGAAAGCAGAAATCTGGCGGTGCTATTGTTGTTACAAATTCAGCTTGACGCGCAATCCCGGACCTTATAACAGCCATTTCTTGCGTGATCGCTGCCTCAGCTGCTAAATCCTCCTACTTTCTTTCAGTAAAGGATCGGCTTTCATCGAGCAAGGCCAGGACCTGGTCATCTGGCAAATCACCATTAAGCAGGATCGAAAGCCAGTTTTGCTTATTCATGTGGTAAGCCGGGAAAAAGCCTGCCTTTTTGAGCAGATCAGGCAGTCGATCCTCTGCCTGCTTCACGTCAAGAACCGTGACTTCCTGCTGGTCACCTTCATCGCCGGTCAGCTTGCCCAAAGGCAAAGTCATCAGCAAGCCGTACCACTTCCGGTTCTTGGGATTGCGGAAAACGGCGTAGTCGGGGAATTTTTTGAAAGGGAAATCTGGCTCATCCCCATATCTGTTCTTGATTTCATCTTGAATCCGATCTGCCTGGGCCTTGACAAAGCACTTGTCGGCAATACCCCGCAAGATTGCCCGGTATTCCGCCTTGACCGCGGCAGAAAAGCTGCCGTTGTCGCTGTCAACGCGGAGCAACAGGTATTCGTCGCCAGTGTCAAGATCATAGACATTGCCGCTAACCTCGCCAACTGATGAAACTCTTATTTTAGCAATGAAATTGGCACTTTTCAGCGGAACTTCAAGGCAATAGTCATCACCATTCTGGCTAAAGCCGTAAGCGACTAGCTCGTTGAATTTGCACTGTCTTTTGGCAAAAAGCTCTTCTTCTACGGACATCAAATCCCCCTATAAACTCAGCTTGCATCTAAAGCCTCTGACCTTGTAGTAGGAATCCGCTCCATTATGGTAGACGAAGACGCTGCCGTAGCGCTTCTCCGCAAACAAGGCCCCGCCTTGTACTCTAATTGAGGCCGGCGTTTGAATCCAGCAGCTGGTCTTCAAGTCAAAATCGCCCAAAGCTTGCAGCTGACGGTAGTCTGCTTCATCCAGCAAAGACAAGCCATGTTCCTCCGCCAGTTCTTGGGCGCTGCTTTCGGGTGGGAACTTCTTGCGCTTGAGCCGGGCCGCTTGGTCATAGCAGACGCTCCGGCGGCCAGCGGGTGCTTCCTTGGCGCAGTCGACAATCGCCAGGCCGCTAGGGAAGGAAATGACGTCAGGCTCACCGCCGCTTTCTTCCATCCAGGCTACAGCCGCTGCTTGATCTTTATCCAGTTTGCCAATAACATCATCCCAGCTCACTTCTGGGTGACGGTCCATATTGGTCATGAATCTTTCTTTTAGCGTATCTAGTATTTCCATTGATTCCTCCGTTAAAAGCGATTGCTATTCGCTGGGAATTATAATCCGTTCTCCTGCAGTTCCGGGTAAGGAATAATCGCTGGCGCGGGCACGGGATGCTCGCCCAGCATTTTTTCCATCCAGATCATATCGTACCAGCGGTCAAACTTGTAGCCACACTGGTGAAAGCGGCCCACCAGCTGGTAGCCCAGGTGCTCATGGAAGCGCAGGCTGTTGTCATCAAGATAGGGATCTTCACCTATTGGGGCAGCGATGCAGGCATTCAAGTTAAGAAAGCCCTGCTTCTTTAAAACATTTTCGATTGCCTCGTACAAAAAGCCGCCAATGTGCTGGTGGCGCTGGCCAAGGTCCACATAGATCGACAATTCCACGCTGTGGGCATAGGCTGCCCGCTCTTTAAAAGGGCCGGCATAAGCATAGCCGACGATCTGGTCATCTTTCAGGGCAACTAGGTAGGGATAGGTCTTCAGGGTGCGCTTGATTCTGGCCTGAAACTCTCCAATGCTTGGCACTTCATCCTCGAAAGTGATCGCCGTCTTTTCCACGTAAGGAGCGTAAATCTCAAGCAGGCGCTCCGCATCTCCGACTGTTGCTTGTCTTAACTTTAACTTTGCCATGGTTTTCTTTCCAATAAATCGCTTATCTTGCACGCCACTTGTCAACAACTTCATTTTATCATGAATCAGAGCGGACACTATTTTGACTTACCACAGATTAATAACATATGATATCATGTTTATTGGAAGCGCGAACATTATTAGCGATTAGCATTAATTTGTGTTAGTAAGGAGAAAAATCATGACTGAATACAAAGCAACTGCCCACGGTTTCAACTCAGAGATCACGGCCATCGTTGATGTGGTCGATGGCGAAGTCGTCAAGGTCAAGGCTGAAGGGGAAGTCCCAAACACGGTTGGCGCCCTGGGGGTTGACACTTGGCTGGAAGAAGCCAATACAGAGCACTCAGTTGACGTCGATGCCGTCTCGGGTGCCTCAGTTTCAACCGGTGCCTTGCGAAAGGCAGCCCAAATGGCCTATGCGACAGCAGTTGGCGGGGATGTTGACGCTATCTCCTCGGCCTCTGTTCATAACCACCCTAACAACTATCCTTTGCTAAAAGAAAAGTTCTACGAAGGTGACTTGGAATTCGATGACGAATACGATGTGATCGTTGTCGGTGCCGGGGGCGCTGGTTTATCAGCTGCCGCAACTGCCGCAGAAAACGGCGCCAGCGTCTTAGCAATTGAAAAGCAAGGAATTCCAGGCGGGACGACCAGTCTTTCCGGCGGGGTAATGCAGGCTGCCGGGACCAAGTACCAGAAGGAATTCACCGATTGCAAGGACGACACGCCAGAGAAGCATGAAGCAGAATATCTGGCTGCTGGCGAAGGCCGCCTGTATGAGCCGCTCGTTCGCGACTTTACCCAAAATGCTGGCCAAAACCTGGAATGGCTGGAAGAGAAAGTTGGCATTAAGTGGACCAGTGTATACGGTCATACAGAGATTCCTTACGCCAAAGATGCTTTTGCCGATCGCATCCACGTTTATGAAGGCGGCGGTGCTGGGGGCAACGGGGTGATCGCTACCCGCAAGCTGTACGAATATGCCTTGGAGCAAGGCGCGGAATTCCAATTTGAGACTGCCGTAGTTGCCTTGGTCCTGAAGGACGAAACTTCCAGTGAGGTCACCGGGGTTATTGCTGAACAAGATGGCGTGCTCTATGCCTTTAAGGCCAACCGCGGGGTAATTCTGTCCACGGCTTCCATTGATCAAAACGTTGAATTAGCTAAAGACCTTAGTCCGCAGCATTATGAAGACGTTAAGCGCCACCTATGCTGGTCAGTTGCTTCCGACAGAGGCGACGGGATCGTGATGGGGATGAATATCGGCGCGGCCGTTACGGGCTTTGGCGGGACGATTGATTTTGACGCCCGCACAGGCAATGGGACTGATGATCGCCTGCCAACCATCCCATCAATTTTCGTGAACGGGCAAGGACTCAATCGCTGCCCCTGCCTCCCCATGGAATGAGGAAAGTCTGGCCAAGGATGTTGCAAGCGGCTTGGTTAAGACAGCCGACAGCTTGGAAGAACTGGCAAATAAGCTTGGCATTCCCGCGGAAAACCTCGTTAAGAGCGTGGAAACGTGGAACAAGTACGCTGCTGAAGGCAGAGATCCAGAGTTTGAGCGAACAATGGGGGTTGACCATTCTATGCCTACACCAACACTCCGGGCAATTTAGGCGCGATTGGCGGCTTGAAGATCAACGCGCAGTGCAACGTGATTGACAACTTCGGCCAGCCAATTCCTGGCTTGTACGCGGCTGGGATGAACGCTGGTGGCTGGATCGGGTCATACTACCCTGGCTCAGGCACGGCCGTGTCTGGTGCAATTCACCAAGGCCGGCGCGCGGCTAAGTCAATTCTGGGCTTGAGCTAAGATATGAGAGATTGAAAATGCATCCCTTGGCACTTTTGGCCAAGGGATGCATTTTTGCTTATTGGTCCAGCTCAGGATACGGGATGATCGCCGGCGCGGGGATGGCATGGTCGCCCAGCATTTTCTCCATCCAAACCATGTCGTACCAGCGGTCAAACTTGTAGCCGTACTGGTGAAAGTGGCCCACGAGCTGGTGGCGCTGGCCTAGGCTGCCCGCTCTTTAAAAGGGACAGCATAGGCATAGCTGACGATCTGGCCGCCTTTAAGGGCAACGAAATATGGATACCGCTTCAAACTCGCTGACGGTCGGCACTTCGTCTTCAAATGTGATTGCCGTATTCTCCACGTATGGCGCGTAGATCTCAAGCAGGTGCGCGGTATCCCCGACTGTTGCTGGTCTTAACTTTGCCATGGTTTTCTTCCTTAATCTATGTCTGGCACAGGTTAAAAATGACTTCAGTTCGAAAGCCGAGGTCATTTTAAGGTTACGTTTTGGATTTATCTTCCAAAATAATTGATCGCAAACTACTATGCGAGATCTATTCAATCACCCGGTTTTCGCCGGCTGCATCTTCCAATGCTTTCTGAAGAGCAGGGTCAACCGCATGAAGGTACAAACCATGTACTCCACGAGTCAACAGAACATTCAACTCGTTTGGCAGCAACTTGTCTGCAAAATTGCTCCTTTTCCCATCCGAAAAAACACGATACTGAACAGCATCTTTATTACAACTCTTCGCTGATTCGTGGACGATTTTTCCATCTACCAGTTTAACCGATGGACCGATTTCTACGCCTACATAATTAAGGTCAAACCCTTGAACAGTATATGTTGAACCAATTTCATCAATCGTCACTGGCTGTTCTGCCCATGAAAGATCTTTGTAGCTAATGCCATCCTCAGTCTTACGTGGCTTGTCAACTTGATAATTCCAAGGCATCTTCCAATCGCCTTCTTGTACCTGCCAGTATTTGGAGCCGTCTTTGGGCTTGCTCTGACTGGAATATTCCCAATCGTAGGTTGCCACCATCCGGCTTATTCCGTTATTTTGATCTGCGTTCTTTTCCTGGATGGCCTCCTGCATATCTTGAGGTTTTCTAAAGACTTTGATTTCGTATTTACTGTCTTCCGGAATCTTTCCAATCACATTCTTTTTAATAACGTTGTTCAACCACTCGATGGTCTGATCTTCAGCATCAATCCGCATTTGATTGCGCAAGTGGATGATATTGTCTTTACCGATGCTCTCTTCAAGCTTTTCGAAAGAATCATTCTCCCATACTTGAGTTTTTGAAAGAACCTGCTTCTTGTCATAAACAGCCACAACAATCTTTGCACGCAAACGAATGTCTTCTAACATATTCGCAGTATCAGACGTGTATCCTTGATTTTTTTGAGTTCTCAGCAAGTGCGCTTCATCAACAAATGCTACATCTACCGGATCATCTGGGGAATAATGATTGATAAAGCTGGCTGGCTTAAGGACGGTCTTTTCGTCCCCGATCCCCAACTTCTTGGCAATCTGTTGATAGACTTTAAGCTGCTCATTGTGGTTGACTAGCATTACCAGAGAAAATTTTTCTCCGTCCTTGCCTACCAGTTTAGCCAAGTCATAGTAAACGTTGCTCATTAAAACTGTCTTACCAGCACCTGCATCCCCAGTAACTAAAATAAGCTGACCCGTCTCATTTTTATCAAAGACTTCCTGGACACGCTGAAGAATTAAATCCTTAGCTTCGATTTGCTCAGAAGTCAGTTTGTTAAAAGGAGAAGCTTTGAAAATTGCGGACTTTTCAATCTCGCTTCTAGCTGGGAAAAGATATTTGTACTCTTCTTTAGCTGCAAGCGCATCCCAAATCTTATTGAAAATTGGCCTGAATTCTTTTTCGGTATAGTACATCCGTTGAGCATTCTCACGGCGGTTGTTCAAGTGAGAAACGGCATCAACACTGCTCAGATATTGCATCATCCGGTTTTCAATATCCAAGGTGAGCGACTTGTTGAAGTGCTTGTGACCGATCACAAACATATGGGCATTATCAGCTTCTTTCAAGCCTTGCCAGTCTGTTCTCCGTTCAGCATCTCCATTTAAGTGTTCCAGAGTCCGCCGTTGAATATCGATAGTTTCACCGACATAAACTGTATAGTCATGACGATATTTACTCTGCTTACCTGGTTGGTCAATGATATAGACAGTTGGATAGTCGATCAAATACTCTTGATCGGCCTTATCCGAATAAGTCTGACGAATTTCTTCGTTGATTTGTTTAGCATTACTGTCGCTATATTGAGTTTCGTAAATTATAGGTTCGTCAACTTCCATTTTGCTTCATCCTATCATGTATAGTTAATTTATAGTCTTTACTATAATTGGTTTTGATTTAAAAGACAATATCATTGCAGAAAAATCCTTCTAGCCAGATAGCTAGAAGGATTTGATAGTATTCATAAAGAGTTGAGTGGCTGCGTCTTACTTTAACAGTCGCTCAATAGAGGATGTTTCTATAATTCTTGCAGTGCTGTGGCTTCTTTTGTCATCAATTTGAGGTACTTTTTCTTGAATCTGTCGTCCTCGATAGATCCATAGACTTTCAGCAACTTTTGGGCTACTTCTGGCTTAAGTTGAAGGAACTGACGGCACACATCCGGCTTGTAGCACCACACAGCCGGATGATTGGCAAGTTTTTGCAAAAGCTCGATGTAGCTCTTGTCATCAACTTCCGGAGCGGACTCAGATTCGCCTGAGGAATCGGTCAGTTCTTTCAGATGCGCAAGCAAGCCAAAATCTGTCGAAAGCTTAGTGCTTGCAAGCGAATTGGAAGCGAAAATCTTCGTATATTCGTTTGGAACCAATGAGTAGTAGGAAACGTTGTAGTCGCTGATGCGGTGATATGATTCATCCACTAAATCTTTGTCAACGGCCAGTTCGATGATCCGTTTCACTTCATCGCTGGGAATCAAGCGAAAAAGCTTATCGTATTGCGTATGGTTGATGTCCGCATAGAACTTGTTTGCCGCCGCCATGTCCCTCAACATGGCTGCACAGTTGTTTGCGGTCAAGTGATGCCGCCCGTCCTTCTTCTCATTCTCAAGAACAAACGTAAGCGCCCAATAGCGCGGTATATTAAAATCCCATCCTAGCAATGCTAAGATGGGATTAATCAGTTTATGGGACTTTACTGCTAATTTCCCAGAATTTTACAACTCAAGCAAAACGGCTGACAGTTTTTCTGCCAGCCGTTTTTGTTTTATGCATGACTTTCTAGAATCCACGCACTTCATGCGGAGTGCGACCGCAATATTTAGAAAATAATGTTAATACTCACTAAATATTGGGCATATTCTTGTAAAAGATTAAAGTCGCCAATTGCAAGAATAAATTGAACACTTGCCAATAACATCTGGTAGATTTTGATTATCTGCGCCGATAAATATGATCAAGCTCTACGTCAAAGCACTCTTCTGGAGTCTTGGGAATATAGCGTCTGATAAGCCCAGTGCGGCCTTCTACGCTACCTTTATCACAGGATGTATAAGGGTTAAAAACGATCTTCACTTACTGGATCGGAGCGGTGTTCAATTTGATTTTACAATCAGCATCTATCTTTTTGGGACTAGCAGGGATGCTTGATCCTCCTTGAATTACTGCTATTCTTCGAGTAATTCTTCTTTTAAGGCAAGTATTTTCGTCTCGATCTTTGTAATCACTTGCATAAAGATTTCATCATTTTGACCCGTAGGGTCTTCTAAGCCCCAGTCTACACGCTTTTTCGCTGGTAAAAAAGGACAGCGAACCCCGCAGCCCATGGTGACAACGTAATCGATATTTGGCAAATCAGTGATTTTTTTAGGCTTCTGTCCACTTTCCAACATATCAATGCCGTAGTGCTGCTTCATTAGGCGGACTGCATCTGGATTGATTTGGTCTTTGATGCTGGTGCCGGCTGAGTAAGATTCAAATGTATCCCCGGCCAACTTTTTTCCTAAGGCTTCAGCAATTTGACTGCGGCAGGAATTATGGGTGCAGATAAAAGCAACACTTGTTTTAGACATGATTTTCTCCTGATATTTTTACATTAACTATCTTAAGAACAACTTGTGACATCATTATTATAAAGTAAAAGCAGCATCCCCTGCATGAAATACAGATGAATGCTGCTATTATAACTTAGTTTGACCTTTTAAAAATCGTTCTAAAAATGAATCTAACTGCCGGACCGCAGAAGAAAATTTGCCAACCGATTGTCATTGGGAAGTTTATGACAACTGTTTGCAGCCAAGTCCCAATAAAGCCAGCGGCTTGGAAGTTCTTGAAAAGAGCCGTTGCAATCAAGCTCATGGTTGGACACATAAGGCAAACAGTGATTGAGAACCGAATCACGATAATCATCAAGATTGGCGTACTTGGCGTCATAACTCGTCTAGTCAGGTAGACAACCGGCTTTTCGAAAATGAACATTTCCAAGATGATAGCAACTGGCCACATGATCATCATCTCGCGGAAGGCTTCAAGTAGAACTGTATCCTTCATCCCACCAATAGTAAGCGCAATGTTGTAGCACACCATCGCGTAGACCATGACAAAGGCCATCATGACAGTAAAGACAAAATTTTCCAGTTTGGATTTTGGCATAAAAAACTCCCTTCATGATTTACGTTTTGTTCGTTAATCACTACAGGAGTGTACGTTTCCAATCTTACCGTTTTTAGTTACAGTTAGTTATTCTATCCTAGAAAAAATGGATCCGTAAGAGCTTTTTGATTATTTTTTTAAAAAACGGTTGCAATTTTACTTGAAGTTCAGCAAAAACATTGGTGATTCCCAAGTCGTGTCATCCGGGAAGGTAACATTGATAGTAACATAGCTGCTCGATTGCTCATTGTAGCTGTAATCATCACGAATCTCGTACTTGGTTCCCTTTGGCATATCAGATAAATTGCTGATGAAGTCTTGCGGCTTTAGCAACTGATAAGTATCCCCTTCAATATCCGTGCCTACTGGCAAGGTGATTGAAGAGCTCTTTAGAGCTGGATGATAGACCAGGTTATCCGGCTGACTGACCGTCAATGTAAATTTTTGGCTAACTTGGTAGGAATCATCAGGATACTCAACCAGGATATAGTAGTCATGACTGCCTGGTACCGTAGTATCAGGGTCATCGGCTAAAGGATTCCCATCCGCACGGCAAAACCGAAATTCTGTAGTATTCCTAGTCACTTCGGCTGGGTCATTAGGGAAATAGCCAACCGGGTTAGTCACAATATCTTTTCTAATATCGATAAAGTGCCCATAAGGTACTGTAGTGTTCTTAACAGTCACATTGTACGCATCCGCTTGTGCAGACTTGACTACAAAGGATATAGGTCCTACTGTTTCCTTTGAACCATCTGGGTAGGTGACCAGAATATTAGTCTGATAGAAGCCACCCTTCTTAGTGTTTACCGGCTTTACAAAAGTATAGTTCGTCTCGCTCGGGAGATCCCAGGTATTAGTGATGTAGCTATACGCATCGGTTGAGAAGGAGTCTCCCCAATCAAGCGTTGTGGTCCAAGCTTTAACCTTTGGGTTGTACTTCTGTGCCATCGTTAACGGCTTCTTAGTAGTCTTCTTTACTGTCTTTGAAGGTTTCTTAGTGGTATTTTTGACTGCCTTTTTAGCACTCTTCTTGGTAGCTTTCTTCACAGTCTTCTTGCTGCTTTTCTTCTTAGCAGTTTTCTTTACTGCCTTCTTAGGGCTTTGCTGTCTTTTTACGGTCTTTGGCTTAGTGACTTGCTTCTTGCTTACCTTCTTAATGGTCTTCTTCTTTTTGGCTACAGCTTTTTTCTTAGCCTTGTAAGCTTTGAACCACTTAGTCTTTTCTGGAGCAGACACAAAGTAAAACTTCCGTCTGCCAGCCTTATATTTGCTGCTCTTGATTACCCAACCACTGCCAGTACTCATCAGCCATTGTGAACGATAAATGACAGAGCCTTTCTTGAGTTTTCCAGCCGAGTAAAAATGGTTCCTTGATTCGGAAGAACCAGTCTTTACCCGGTAGACCTTCATAGTCTTTGTGACTACCACCTTCTTGTCAGCAATTTTGGCATAGTCGTACCCATTAAGGTAGCTTGCTTGCACAGGCTGAACGGTTGTAGCGACCAAGGAGAAACATCCGACAAATGCTAGAATTTTTCTTTTCATGTTAATCACCTTTCCTAACTAAAACATCAACCTTGATCATATCGCTAAAATCCAGCCATGAAAAGGCTTTAAGCAAAAAACGCATACTATTGTACACGTCTTTTCATATTCTACATTATGTTAAATAGCCTCTAAATCTCATTTTGTTTCCGAGTCAGCACTAAAACCGCCAATGAATAGAACACAACTCCAGTTACCACCAAAACTACTACTGATACCCAGGCAGGTGCAGTTTTACCGTTATATACGAATACAATCCCCAGGGCTTCCTTGCACTTCCTCAGAACTACGGAAGATTGCCGGGTAAAGTTTTCATTAATCGCAGGTTCCATCAATAGCTGCCGGTAAAGGACAGCTGAATGTGCACATGGAAAGTATTTGACCAACCATTGTACATTATCAGGTAAACTACCGATTGGAATGTAAGCTCCAACCAGGAAACCAATTAGCGTACCAACTACCGTGCTGGCTGCTGAAAAAGCAGTGTTACTCTTCAAAAAAGAAACTATGAAGGAAGCGATCGCTGAAGAAGCAAAGGCTGACAAGGCAATTACAGGCAGCAATTTAAGTAAAAGCTCCGGGTCCAGTACAGCGCCGCCAGCCATCCCCAGGTAGAATTCTCCGAAAATTAAAGTGAAAATAGACATGATGATGCTGATGATAAAGCCTGTCGCGATATACCCACCCGCAATTTGCCTTCTGCTGATTGGGGATGAATAGAAATCTTTGATCGTCTTATTCTCCCGGTCATTGATCATTATTCCGTAGGCACCTAAACTAGTGGTTAGGGATGCCGAAGCCAGCATCCCCGCCAGCATCCAAGCCCGCATAAGCCGATTTGGATGAGGTAAAAACTGTAAGCCGCTGCTGATTGAGTCACCAATAAAGAAGATGTACAAGGCAAAAATGATAACTACGCTCAGCATCGAGAAGAAAACAGTTGCCTTATCCCGCAAATAAAGCTTGAGATTTCTTTTAATCATCGTTCTCATTCCCGCAAGCTCCTTCCTGTAATATTCAAGAATACATCATCCATGGTTCCATGTAGGACCTCAAAATCTTGCAGCTGATCCCGAAGCTTTTCAACGACAGCAATCGCATCAAGTGTATCAGTAAGTGCCAGTTCATAGTAATCACCAGCTTTAGTCCACTTAAACGGGAAGCCTGCCAGCAAACTGTCCAAGCTTTGCTTATTCTTTGGATATAGTTTCAAGCGGTCATAACTGTAACGCTTCTTTAAGTCAATTGGACTTCCTTCAGCGACAATTTTTCCTTGATCCAGAATTACTACATAGTCAGCCGCGGCTGCTTCTGCCATGTAGTGGGTTGTTAAAAAGATGGTCATCCCCTGCTCTTTTTGCAGGCGCCGGATTGTCTCCCAGATATGCTGCCTGGTTTGCGGGTCAAGTCCCGTTGTTGGCTCATCTAAAAAGAGAATCTTCGGCGTGTTGATGAGTGCTCTCGCAATATCCACCCGCCTCCTTTGTCCACCTGACAATTTTCCATAAGGGCGCTTAAGCAGATCCTTGATCTCGGTATACTCAATGGCCCTGCCTACTGCCTCTTTAATTTCTGCCTTGCTTTGGTAGTAAAAGCCGGCTCGAAGAGTCAAATTTTCCGCAACTGTAAGTTTCCTGTCTAAAAGTCCTTCTTGAAATACGATCCCGATCTTTTGCTTGATTGCTTGCCCTTCCGTCTTCATGTCAAACCCGGCCAGCTTGATTTTTCCGGAATCAAACCTGGTCAAGGTTGATAAGCAGTCAACTGTTGTTGACTTCCCAGCACCATTTGGCCCAAGAAAAGCAAATAATTCGCCTTCACGGACCAGAAAAGAAATGTCACTAATAACTTTTAAGCCACCATAAGACTTAGAAAGTTTATTTACTTCAATCGCATTTTCCATTTTCTAGCTCCTCTCCATTCGTGTTTCTATACTCATTTTACATTAAAGTGATCTTTCCAAAGGTGAAATTTTGGTAAGATACCAGAAAAGAAGCTTGACCTGTTGTGATACAATTGATGAAAAACACTTTTTAGGAGCTGACAAAAATGAACATTCGCCGTGCACAAATTAAAGATATTCCCGCAATCATAAAATTGCTGAGCGAGGTACTGGAGCTTCATGCAGCTATCCGGCCAGATATTTTTAAGCCAGGGACCACCAAGTACACCAATGATGAATTGGCTAAGCTTATCAAGGATGACCAAAAGCCGATCTATGTTGCCGTTAATGACGAAGATGAAGTATTGGGCTATGTTTTCACCCAACTGCAGGAGCAGCCTTTCTCAACCAATATGGTTCAGTTCAAATCTATATTTATTGATGATCTCTGCGTTGACTCTGCTGCCCGTTCTAAAGGTGTTGGCCGGGCCTTGCTAGATTTTGTCAAGGAAGAAGGCAAACGCTTGGGCTGCTATGAAATCACCCTCAATGTGTGGGCAGGAAATGATTCGGCCATTC
This sequence comes from Lactobacillus equicursoris DSM 19284 = JCM 14600 = CIP 110162, assembly GCF_001434815.1. Taxonomy (GTDB): domain Bacteria; phylum Bacillota; class Bacilli; order Lactobacillales; family Lactobacillaceae; genus Lactobacillus; species Lactobacillus equicursoris. Next base: position 10,606 of record NZ_AZDU01000024.1, on the reverse strand, counting down.
GCTTCTATGAAAAGAATGGCCTTAAGACCAAAGAAACAACCATGGAATATATTTTATAAGCTAAAAATCCCGATCTCACAATTTCTGAGATCGGGATTTATTTTTGCTTTTTTGTCCAGTTACCGTTCTCGCACCAAATTGGAGGGCCCGTTTCATGGCGTTGATTTCTTTAGCCGTTTTCAGAGGCCGGATATTTCGTCTTCTTTCGGTTTTTTTGACTTTTCGGCCCATTTTGCTATCTGATTCCTCCCCTCGTTGAATGCGTTGTTATATGACCATTCTTCCATAAAGGCGCATTGAACAGACGTTTTAGGTGTTTGCCGCCAGTGATACTATCGGTTTCCCTGATCGCTGTAGCTTTTCAATCTTGGCCGTAAGCAGATCATCAGGAATTTCAGCAAAGGATTTAGCATTTCCTACATAGATTCCGATATCGGCCTGGACGGGTTTTTCACATTGAATCAAGCGATGGCTTGTGGACATGTTGGTCAGCCATTTTCTTAATCGTTCCGCTTGTTCTGAGGTCATCTTTTGGCTCCTACCTGTGCAGACGACATAGTATATTGCTTTAGGCAAACGAATGGTCGACAGTACTCCGCCATTCATCAGTTTCAGCTGAATCGGCATCTCTGGCATCTCCGTCTGTGAGATAATAGCATCCTGACTCACGGTCTTTTTAGTCAATTGATCCATTGCAGCACTGAGTTCATTTCGGTTGAAAAAGTAGGCATATACTTCAGCAGTCATCTCGATATCAGTAATGGCGACATCTTTTACTTTTGCCAAAGGAAGGTGCAGCTGATTGACGGTATCTCTTAGACCGGGAAGATTGTTTAGATTATATCTTTCCATTAAATACTGATCGATTGAGAAAAATTGAATCGCTTGGCTATTTAGACATGACAGTGAATCCAGACAGCTGCAAAGAACATCCAAGTCATGACGTATATTCCATCCCACGAATGGCAGCGACTTTTTCGTAAATGAATTCAACTCATCAATAACCAGCGATACCTGTCCCTTCTTCATATACTCAGAAAATTGAAAGCCGCTATGTTTGATTCCGCGTTTTAGGTCGCGTGCCAGCATGTTGGGCCAATAGAGATACTCAGAGAGGCATCTTATCATTTTTCCATTGAGATAATGGCCTATCGCGATCTCTAAAGGAACAATCCGGATCTCTCTAGACTCGAGATCCAGTTCCGTAGCAAATTCACAATCCAGTAAATAGTATTCAGTCGGAGGTTCTAAAAGCTTTTTGAATTTCATAATTTCCTCCTAATTTCCTTGAGTTTTTCCATTAACTGTCCTCTTTATTCGCTACCCATAAGCTATTACCGCTCTCATCCATCTGCTCAACACGGCCAAGGTTCTTGCGCTTATTAAAGCCGTCATTCCTGCAATAGTCAAAGAACGTCTCCCGGTTAGCCGATTTGTGCGGTGTACCCACATCAAAAAACATGCAACACACCGACCTTCCCATCGTTTCAAAGCAATACGACACGGGCCGGGGCGATGCGGAAAGACACGGCGTGAAATCCATCGCGATATGCACCATGCGGGCATCCCTGTCCAGCTTCACATCCATCTTGTCCGTCGCGTCCTGTCTCATGTAATTGAAAAAGGCGCCGTACGAATACGACGCCCTTAGACGTTATCGCGATGACGCCGGTTCCTTCTTATTCAACAGTCGGGGCCGACAGACGGCTACTGCGAACGGGCATCATCAACACACGACCCGTGCCACGATAAACGTTGACAAGACCCTCACCCGACGCTGCAGAACCGAGCAGGCTCTTGCCGGAACGCTCCACGGTGAATTTAAGACCTGCGCTCCATGCAACGGCAAAATTGCCATCAATCTTGAGCACGTCATCCTGCATGTCTATCTCAATAAGCTCCTCGTACGGGCAGTCTGCTTCAATGCAAAACGCGCCCTTGCCTTCCAGCTTGAGATTGAACAGACCTTCCCCGCCGGCAATCGCCGAGGAGAAGTTCGAACGCATCGCCGTGCTGTGACGCAACGTGGACTCACACGCCAAGAACAAACCATCATCCAACACGACACCGCCCGGCCATTCGGACGCATCCATCAGCAACAGATAACGATACGTCGGCTCCAACACCAGAAGGCCACTACCCACATACTCCGGCTTGATAGCCGACTCACCAGTCGCCTTGCCACGGAACGCCTTGCCAACAAAGTCGCCGATACCCTTGATGCCCGTGGTGCACTTAACATCACCAGCGAACCACTGCATAGCACCCGCCTGCGTCGTGATACCGTTGCCGTTCATACGGCAAACCAACTGACGCTTGCGGACGTTCATCTTACTGCTGAAATATGCCACTTCGGAATCAGCCGGCGAAACGCTCAAGTCACGCTTGTACTCGGCAACGCGAAACGGTCCCTTCTCATCGGTCACGATAATGTCGTCATTACCTGCATTCCCCACGAAATTCTTCACTTGAAACATTACGACATTCCTCCTTTTCTTCGTTGATACGACTGCGATTCACGCCCGAACCGCACGTAAAATGATTATGCCTGTTGTATGAATTATACCATAATTATGGCTCTATAATATTTCTTACTGATTGATGTCAAGTAATGCATCCGTCGGTAAGATTTTTTGTTTAAAACAACAAGCAGCACGAAAAGAGGGATGCAGCCACTAACGGCTGCATCCCCCTTTTTGATATGATTTCTAATAAATCAGGGTGAAAGTAGTAATAGTTGAATTCTTCATCTTAGTCTAGATCTTAAGTTTTAGTGTCATCTGTTTTATATTTTTTTCCGGTCCACGGCTTTGCCGAAGCAATCAGCCGCCAATCCATGACTGCAAGTCATTATTGGCAAAAGTGTGCAATCATTAAAAAATAGTTTCTTGTGCTAGTTAATGCTGCTCTGGCGCAATTTCAGTTTGGTCAAAAGCTGCAGGGCATATGGCAGGCGGTCTGGCTGCTCTAACCGGTTCAAGAGGACCTCGGCTGCCCTCTTACCCATCTCATTGGTCTCCACTTTCACGCTGCTCAAGGCTGGATTGGCAAATTGCGCAACGGTCGTATCGTTGAAGGAAATCATGCTAACGTCTTCGGGAACGCGGACATGCAGTTCCCGGAAGGCTTTCAAAGCGCCAATTGCCATGGCATCATTGGCCACCAGCAGGCAGTTCGGCTTTTCAGCCAATTCTGGCCAGGCCAGCTTGATCGCCTCATACCCACTTTCTGAAGTAAAAGCGCCAACGATAATCCAGTCTGGTTGATACAGCTCCTTCGCCTGGACGTAGCGTTTAAAATTCCGAAAGCGGAAATCGGGCAGGTTCTCCTTGTCATAGTGATCGCTCAAGTCCCCTGCCAGCATCCCAATCTTGGTCCGGCCAGTCTGAATGAAGTGGTCAACGATTTCTTCAACGGCGCTGCGGAAGTCTGAATAGACGCTCGGAAAGCCATCTTGCAGGTGATTGCTGTCAACGAAGACGACCGGTACTGGCAGATGCCTAAGAATTGACAGCTGGCCTGCCGAATACTGATCGCTGCCGATCACGATCACCCCCGCGTACTTATCCAGCTCCTCCCAGTTAGCGCCGGCGTAAAGGAGTTCATGTTTAAGGCCTAATTCTGTCAGCCGCTCAGTAATTCCCAAGCGGATGGAATAGTAGTACAAATCGTTGAGCTCTTCCTCAGGGTCGCACCACAAGACGATCGCTGCCGTCTTGCCGCTAAAACGCTGGTATTTCTTGGAAAGATGCTTGCTATAGTTCAAGTCTTCCGCTGCCTGAAAAACGCGCTTGCGGGTCTCATCGCTGACGGATAGAGTCGAATCATAATTCAAAATACGTGACACGGTTGCTGGCGATACGCCAGCCCGCTTGGCCAGATCCCGGATAGTTGCCATCTTCACCCTGCTCTTTTCTCTAGATTAGAATAAGGAATAATTTACTAATTTAAATTTAGCATAATTAAAAGTTTCAAACTAGTCAAGTGTCAGGCTAGCTGATGTAAGAAAGGCGAAATAGTAAAGTTCAGTTCGTAAGACTTGCTGCTTGGCAGAAGATATTCGTCATGGACTGGCGCGCCCCAGGAGTCGTCACCGCCGACGCCCATTTGGGCGGCCAGCAGCTTGACCCAGGTGTACTCAGAATCAGGCAGGTCAAACCAGTGGTCAGCCGCCTCCAATTGCGCGGTGCTATAAGGAAGAACGCTGCCTGAGAAAGGTTTAGCAGCAGCGCTAAAGACTACACCGCTTCCTTGCCGGTCATAAATCGCCAGCTTGCGCAGTCCCTCCCGATTGCCGGTTTCCTGCGGGCGCAGATATCTGGCCACGTTTTCAGCGGCTGAGGAAGTCCAGATTCCCAAGAAGGATCCCGCTTGCCGGTCAAGGTAGTTTTCTTCTGGTCCCTTGCCGTAATACGCGAAATGGTTAAAGTCGTGCGGCAAGGCCAGTTCCAGGCCAAACTCCGGCAGACCAGGCAGCCCCGCGGCTCCTGGGAAGACGGCTTTGACGCCGATTGTCCCCGTGCGGTCAACCGTATAGGCAACCTTGACCTGCAAGTCTTTCCCAACAGGCAGCAGGAAATCATAGCTGATTCTGGCGCCCGTTTCGGTCAGCTCCAGCTTGAAATCAGTCTGCTTGGCAAATTTGCCGGCATTCTCCCACATCGCCATGTCAAAGCCATAGCCGGCGCCGCGGTCATTGTCAGTCAAGGCGCGCCAGAAGGTCAGCCGTGGCTTCTGTTTGATCAGCTCGCGATCACCATATTTGAGGGAAATCAAGCCGCCCTTGTCCTTGCTGAACAAGGCCTTGACACCGTTGGCCCAAACGCCTAGGTTGAAGTCGCCGTTAATGATCCGGAAGTCTGGCAAGTCTGCTGACGCTTGCTTCTTCACGCGCGTTTCAGGCACCAGGTATTCGGCGCTTGCTACGACAAAGCCGCTGCTTGCCCAAGGCTGGTCTTCCTTTAAGCGGGCATCCAGGTGCCAAACCAGTTCGCCAGTCAATTTCGGCGATTTTGGCAATGGCAGATTCTGCTTATCTTGTGCCACAATGTTCAAATTATACTGATATTCAGCAACTGGCCGGCCATCGCAAAGCAAGGTCAAGACAAAGTCATAGCCGCTCGTATCCACAAACAGGTTATCGTTCTTGATCGTGATGCCCTCTTTATTAATAGTCATTTTCAAGTTGCTGTACAGCTCCTTCACCGCCCGGGCCTTTGGTGAAGGCGTTCGGTCGGCAAAGACGATGCCATTGCCGCAGAACTCGCCGTCATTTGGACGGTCGTCAAAGTCCCCGCCGTATGCCAGGTACTCTTGCCCCTGGCTGTTCTTGGTCAGCAATCCCTGGTCAAGATAGTCCCAAATGAAGCCGCCTTGGTATTGCGGATACTTCTCAAGTGCCGTGTAAAGCTGCAGCCCACCCGTCGAGTTTCCCATCGCATGTGCATACTCACAGGAAATGAATGGCTTTGGCGGGTTGTTGGTCAAATATTCTTCAATCTCTTTTGGCTTGGCGTACATCCGGCTTTCTACTTCAGTGATAAAGTCGTAGTCCCGGTTCCAGGTCACCCCCTCATAGTGAACGACCCGGTCAGGGTCGTTCTTTTTGAAAAATTCGCCCATCTTTGCCAGATCATCGCCGGCATAGCTTTCATTGCCCAAGGACCAGATCAAGATGGCCGGGTGGTTCTTGTCTCTTTGGAACATGTTGTTGGCTCTGAACATGACGTTCTCTAGCCATTCCGGCTTGCTGCCGGGCACGTTCCAGGAAGGCTCCACCTTAGTCAGCTTGTTCCAGCTACCATGGCTTTCCAAATTGACCTCATCGATCAAATAGATCCCGTATTGGTCACAAAGCTCATACCAACGCGACTGGTTTGGATAGTGCGAGGTTCTGACGGCATTGATGTTGTGCTGCTTTAAGAAGTTGATGTCCCAAAGCATGTCCTCCTCAGTCACTGCCCGGCCCCGGCGGCAGTCGAATTCATGCCGGTTGATGCCTTTGAAGACGATTCGCTTGCCATTTAGCAGCATCAAGCGGTTCTTGATTTCGAAAGTCCGAAAGCCCAGCTTGAGCGGGACGACCTCCAGGACCCGGCCGCTGTCTTCAAGCACCAATTCAGCCTTGTACAGGACTGGCTGCTCGCTGCTCCAGGCCTTGACCGGCAAGTGGTCCATGACGAAAGTTCCACTTTTCGCAAAATCGTTTGCCTGGCTGTCATAGATTTGCCCGTCAAGATCGTAAAGGCGCAGGAGGACTTGGTCTGCTTGCCCCGCAGCTTGGTACTGAACGGTCAGTTTGCCTTCGCGGTAGTCATTTTCAAGCGTGCTGGCTACGCGAAGGTCTTGGATATGCGCAAGCGGAATGGCATACAGGTCAACATCCCGGAAAATGCCGGAAAGGCGCCAGAAGTCTTGGTCTTCCAGGTAACTGGCCGAGGAATATTTGAAGACTTCAACTGCCAGCTTGTTGTCGCCTTCCTGCAGGCAGTCGGTCACGTCAAACTCGCTAGGAGTAAAGGAGTCTTCGCTGTAGCCGACAAAGGTGCCGTTGAGCCAGACGTACATGGCTGTTGCCACGCCTTGGAAGCTGAGAATAACCTGCTTGTCGCTTAGGCCCTTATCCAAAGTGAAGTGCTTGACATAGCAGGCAACCGGATTGTCCCGCAGCGGCGTCTTCAGCCCGGTTTCCTCGCTCCCGTCCCATGGGTATTGGATGTTGACGTATTGCGGCTGGCCATAGCCAAGAACTTCCAAATTGCTAGGAACCTCAACCGTGTCCATGCCGCTTTCGTCAAAGCCCATTTGATAGAAGCGCCGGTTTCTGAGCTCAGGGCTCTTGCTCCAGGCCAGACGCCAGGACCCATTAAGCGACTGCTTCAGGCTGCTGCGTCCCCTTTCGGCTTCTGCTTCATTCAAGAAGTATTGGTGATCCGAATGAGCCGGCAAAGTATTTACCGCAAACACTTCTGGATCGCTGAGCCATGCAAATTCAGGCTTTTCTGCTGTTTTCCCCATTTTATTGCCTCTTTCTAGTAATGTCTTGCTTGATTGCTAGTTCTTGCTTACAGCCAATATCATAGCTTGTTCAGTTCATTTTTGCAAGTGCTTTTAGTAAATATTTTACTAGATATTAAAAAGCAATCACCTTAGCTTGGCTTGCCATTCCTAGGCATTAATTGCCTTGTTTCCTTATTTTTGCAATCAAAAAAGCAAGCGAGGGATTGCAAAATTCGTCGGTTTTTTTGGCTCTATTCGCTCATGTCTTCAGCGACGGTTAGCATTTTTTGGTAAATTGTTTACTAAAGGTGTTTACTTTTGACAAAATTCCGGCTATAATTTACTTCGTAAACAAGTAAAGCGATTACAGCAAATAAAATGGAGGTATATTCGTGAACCGCAATGTGAAATCCAAAGGGCTCATGTCCCGCTTCTCCTTCGCGATGGGGAATCTGGGCCATGCTGCCTTCTATGGACTCTTGTCCAACTACTTCATTATCTTCGTGACCAGCGGGCTCTTCAGCGGCCTGCCAACAGCGATTGCCAACAAGTTGATCTACCTGATTACCACCTTGATCGTCGTCGTCAGAGTAGCCGAAATTGCCATCGATCCGTTGATCGGGAACGTGGTCGACAACACCCATTCCAAGTGGGGCAAGTTCAAGCCTTGGATCCTGGCTGGGACCGTCATCAGCTCCTTGCTGATGATCGTCCTGTTCACGGGGATCTTCGGCCTGGCCAACAGCAACTGGGTGCTGTTTTCCATCCTGTTCGTCATCATCTTTGTCACCCTGGACGTCTTCTACTCCTTCTCTGACGTTTCCTACTGGGGGATGGTGCCAGCCTTAAGCGAAGATAGCCGTGAGCGTGGGGTCTACACCTCCCTGGGCAACTTCACTGGGACGATCGGCTGGAACGGCCTGACCATCATCGTCGTTCCCCTGGTAACCTACTTCACTTTCAAAGCTACCGGCAAGCAAGAAGAAGGGCCAAGCGGCTGGCTGGCCTTTGCCGTGATTATTTCCTTATTGACCATCGTCTGCATGTTCATCACGGCCATCGGCACCCAGGAAAAGGACAACCTGATCCGCCGGGCGGCCAACAAGAAGAAGACCAGCATCAAAGACGTGCTTATGGCCCTAGCCCACAATGACCAGATTCTTTGGGCATCTTTAGGCTATTTCCTTTTCTCATTGGCCAACGTCATTACTAACGGCGTCTTGTTCTACTTCTTCAAGTTCATCTTGGACAAGCCAGCGTCATATTCACTGGTTGGCGTGGTCGCAACGATCGTTTCCTTCTGCACCTCGCCATTGTATCCAATTCTCAACAAGTTCATTCCGCGCAAGTGGCTCTTTACAATTGGTCAGGTTTGCATGATCCTGTCCTACATCATCTTTATTTTCTTCAGCAACAATCTGGCCTTGTTGATCGTCGCGATCGCCTTGCTCAACTTCTCCTTTGCCCAGCTGGTAACGGTCTTGACCTTGACTGACGCGATTGAATACGGACAGCTTAAGAATGGCGAAAGAAATGAAGCCGTCACCTTGGCCGTGCGGCCAATGATCGACAAACTGACCGGGGCCTTTTCGAACGGCTTGGTCAGCTTCATCGCCGTTACCTGCGGCATGACGGGAGCAGCAACCGCAGCTGACATGACCTCGGCCAGCATCCACACTTTCAAGAGTTTTGCCTTCATCATTCCGCTGGTCTTGGCAATTCTGGCCCTGATTGTGTTCGACAAGAAGGTCACCTTGACCGAAAAGAAGCATGCCGAGATCGTCAACCAGCTGCAGGAAAAGCTGAGCGTTGACCCGACCAGCACTGGCAAGGCTGGGACGACTGAAGTTGACGCTCCAGTCACCGGTCAGCTCAAGCCCCTCTCCTCTTTGCCAGACGACTTCGTGCCCCAGCACGGTGAAGGCTTCGCCATCAAGCCAAGCGAAGGCAAGATCTACGCGCCATTTACCGGGACCGTCCGCTTCACCTTTACGACCAAGCATGTCTTGGGCATGGTATCAGACAATGGCTTGGAAGCCTTAATCCACATTGGACTTGGCACCGTCAACCTGCGCGGTGAAGGCTTCAACAGCTACTATGCCGATGGGCAGCAGGTCGAGAAAGGACAGCTGCTGATGGACTTTGACCGGGAATTGATCCAAGAGCGCGGATACGATGACACGGTCATCGTCCTCTTCACCCAGCCCCAGCGCCTGCTACACTTTGAAGACGTCACTGAGCACGCGGTCAAGTCAGGCGAAGAAATTATGCAGGTAGCCGTCAAATAGCCCAATGTTACAACTACGCTAATAACCGCATCCCCTCTTGAGGTTGCGGTTATTATGGTATAGGCTGATGGCTGGTGTGAAGAAAAGAGAAAGGGAGCACACAGATGAATACAATGACATTGCGGCTAAAAGGATTGCGCGAGCAGCGGGCTTGGACCGAGACCAAGACCGAAACCGCCAAGCGTTAACTTGGCTCAAAGCAAGATCACTTTCATGTATGAGGGCGAAAAGGTGCCTGAATCTGAGATGAAGATTGTGCGCCGCCTCTTGAATTCAAAGAACGACTGATTTTACAGCAAGAAAAAAGCAAAGCTGAAATGCCGGGCAAGCCCAACTATCTATGCGTACCCGCTGCACTTAAGGAACTTGAAAAGATTGAACTGATACGACAACCGAATGGCAACTATAAGCAGGAGGAATTACTAAAAGCTATTGATAAAAATACCAGAACTAAAGCTGAGATCCTTGCATTTCTAGAAAGTCATTCATAAAACAAAAACGGCTGGCAGAAAAACTGTCAGCCGTTTTGCTTGAGTTGTAAAATTCTGGGAAATTAGCACTAAACTATGCCAAAAATAATTCCATTTCGTTAGCTTTTTCTCTAAAACCTTTATCCAAGTAGATTGGCTTGCCTTGGTCGCTGCTCGACAGCCAGAGGCGGCGAACTCCTCGCTTTTTTGCCTCATCGATAATGGCATCCAGAATCTGGTTAGCCATCCCTTGCTTGCGGTAATTTTTTGAAGTAAAAATATTCAAGATATAGCCTTCCTGGCCAGTCAAGTTTTCCTGGTAAGGGATGCGGGAAAAGAGGCAGAGTGATCCAATTGCTGCCAAATGCCCGTCCTGCCTAATTCCCCAGTTAAGCAAATCTTTACCAATGTGGTCCAGGTAATACTTTTTTGAGGCGGATTCTAGTTCTTCAACATCTGTCTCGGTGGTAATTTCTCCTAATTCTAAAAACAGTTCTTTACGCAAGTGCCAAAAGTCGTCGACGGCTTTTTTGTCTAATTCAACCACTTGGAAATCCATATTTAGTCCTCATCTTTCGTTTTTTCAACATTATACCCTAAGACAAAGAAAAGGACGTACAGCATCTTAAAGATCAAAAGCTCTACCTTTCTCCAATTATCGATGGTTGTACCCAAGAAATCATCTCCTACAACATTTCTAGGCACCCAGACCTTAAGCAAGTAATGATCATGCTAGATGACGCATTTGAGAAGCACCCGGCTCTTAACGGGCTTATTTTTCACTTAGACCGTGGCTGGCAATATCAACACCAAGCATGTCAAGCCGCTCTGGCTAACAGAGGGATCGAT
>NZ_AZDU01000023.1 GCF_001434815.1 Lactobacillus equicursoris DSM 19284 = JCM 14600 = CIP 110162 | reverse complement strand
AACGCAATCGAAAGATTAACGCTTTGAGAATTGTGAAGCCTTGCGGGCCTTCTTCAGACCTGGCTTCTTTCTTTCCTTCATTCTTGGGTCACGAGTCAAGAAGCCAGCCTTCTTCAGTGGACCACGGAAGTCTGGGTCAACTTCAAGAAGGGCACGAGCGATACCGTGACGGATCGCACCGGCTTGACCTGAGAAACCACCGCCGTTAACGTTAACAAGAACGTCGTATTGGCCTTCAGTTTCAGTCAAAGTCAAAGGTTGCTTAAGGTCTTTAACCAAGATTGGCAATGGAATGTAGTCAGCAACATCCTTGTTGTTAACAGTGATCTTACCATCACCTGGTACTAAACGAACGCGAGCTACGGCGTCCTTACGACGACCAGTACCTGCATATGCAGCTTGTTGTGCCATTTAAACTACCTCCTAGATCAAATTGTTAATGTCTAACTTTACAGGTTGTTGTGCTTGGTGCTTGTGTTCTTCACCAGCATAAACGTGCATCTTCAAGAATTCTTGGTGACCAAGAGTGTTCTTTGGAAGCATACCCTTAACTGACAATTCAACCAATTTAACTGGGTTGTTGGCAAGCAATTCGCCGGCTGAAACAGACTTCAAACCGCCACGCCATTCTGAGTGGTGGTAGTAGATCTTGTCAGTGGCCTTCTTACCAGTAAGCTTCAACTTAGAAGCGTTAACGATGATGACGTTGTCACCAGTGTCAACGTTTGGGGTAAATTGAGGCTTGTTCTTACCTCTAAGGATAGTTGCAACAGCAGTTGAAAGACGACCCAATGAAACATCGGTAGCGTCGATCAAATACCACTTACGTTCAATTTCACTAGTTTTTGCTAATGGTGTAGTACGCAATTTAGATTCCTCCGTATAATTCGTAGTTTGAATACAATAAGTTTCCGGGGCCTATCGTGGACAAACATACTCTTATATCATATGCTCTTAATACCAAAATGTCAATTATAAATCAAGGTCTTGGCGGTATTTTTTCGGGACCTCGTCGTAAAAAACATGGTAAAGATATAGACCACTGGCCTGGGCAGTTTGCTGAACCTCCAGGCGGTTCTTGGCCTTGATGACCCTCTTTAGATCATGAACCGGTCTTCTGCCATTGCCGATCTCCAGCAAGGTGGCCACCAGGATTCTAACCATGTTGTACAAAAAGCCAGTGGCGATAAAGTCCATCACGATTTCGTTTTGCTCTTTATCCACAGCCACGTTCACATAGTACATGTCCCGGACCTTATCCTCAATTTGTCCACCGCTGGCCGCAAAACTGGTGAAGTCATGTCTCCCCAGTAAGTCTTTAGCCGCAATCTGCATCTTTTCCACATCTACCGGATATGGGTAGTGGCCGGTATAAAACCGTTTAAAAGGATTGACAAAGTGGTCCAGGCTCACCCGATAGCGGTACCACTTGCCCTTGACGGAAAAGCGGGAGTGGAAATCTTTATCCACAATTGCGCAGTCGGTAAAGACCATGTCCATGGGCAATTGGGAATTCAGTGCCCGGATCATGTTTTGAGGGGGAATTTCCCGGCCAGGATAATCAAAGTGGATCACCTGTCCTACGGCATGCACACCAGCATCGGTTCTGCCCGACCCATAGACGCGCACGTCCTGGCCCTTGGTCATCCGCTTCAGGATCTCTTCTACCGTCCTCTGGATGGTTCTTTGGCCAGGCTGAGACTGGAAGCCGTGGAAATCGTGGCCATCATAGCTTAATGTCAGTTTGTATCTTGTCATTCTTGGTATAGTTTATTTCTGTTGATATCTTGTGTTTAAAAATATTTTTTTACAGCATTCTGGTCGTGACCATTAAGATCGTCAAGATAATGCAGTAAAAAAGCGGCACTAAATCGACCTTTGACCAGGTTAAAATCCGGTAGCGGGTCCGCCCTTCGCTGCCCTTGTAGCCTCTTGACTCCATGGCTGTGGATAAGTCCAGCGCCACTTCCAGAGAATCAATAAAAAGTGGGACTAACATGGGGACAACTGACTTGGCCCGCTTGATCAGTCCGCCATCGTTAAAGTCAGCCCCGCGAGAGCGCTGCGCATTCATGATCTTGACCGTCTGGTCAAAGAGGGTTGGCACAAAGCGCAGGGCAATGGAGATGACCAGACTGATCATGCCGACATTAACCTTGAAGAGCTTGAGCGGCTTCAAGATCCACTCCATGGCGTCCGCAATTTCCAGTGGTTTGGTCGTGACTGTCATCACAGTTGACACCAGGATAATCAAGGAGAAGCGCAGGAAAACGTAAATCCCGTTAATAATCCCCTCGCTAGACAGAGTAAAGATCCACCAGTGCCAGTAAGTCGTCCCTCCGGCCATAAAGAAGGTCTGCATCAGAGCAGTAAAAAGAATCAGCCAGATCATCGGCTTGACCCCATCCCAGAAGACCTTAGCCTTAAGACCCGTTGCCACCACTGCCGCCAAGCCAAAAATGGTGATGGCCAGGTAGCCTTGCCAATTGGTGGCTAAAAAGATCATGATGATGAAGTAAAAAGTGGTCAAAAGCTTGGCGCGGGGGTCGACCCGGTAAACAAAAGTCGAGCCTGGCAGATAGCGCCCAATAATAATCTTACTCATGTGGCACCCCCTTTAGCCTTGCCGCAATCTCATCTGCCAATTCATTAATCGTCAGCGGTTGCTTGATCACGAAGCCAGCTTTTCCCAGTTTGTCGGCAAAAAGTGAACTGTGCGGTTCACTCAGGTGGTGCTTAAAGAGCCAGTCCCGGTCCTTGAAGACTTCCCGGGGCACGTCATGCTTGATGAGCTGCCCATGCTCCATGACCAAAACGTCGTCAGCATAATCAGCCACGTCATCCATGTTGTGGGTAACTAAGATGACGGTATGTCCTTCGGCTTGATACTGCTTAAAAAGCTCCATCATTTCGATCCGGCCTTGAGGGTCAAGCCCGGCAGCTGGTTCATCCAAACAAATGATATCTGGCTCATAGGCCATGACGCCGGCAATAGCGACCCGCCGCATCTGCCCACCTGACAGGTCAAAGGGGGACTTTTCGGCAACGTCAGCTTTTAGACCAACTTTTTCTAGCCACTTTCTAGCTACCTTTTCAGCTTCTTCATCGCTAAAGCCGAAATTCTTGGGGCCATACTCAATGTCCCTTAAAACCGTGCTTTCAAAAAGCTGGGCTTCCGGGAACTGGAAGACTAGACTTACCTTTTGTCTCAGCCCCTTTAAGCCTTTGTTGCTGGTTTCCGGCGTAATCTTGTAGCCGGCAATCTCGATTTCCCCGCTGCTTGGCTTTAAGAGTGCATTAAAGTGCTGCATCAGGGTCGATTTGCCGCTGCCGGTATGGCCAACCAGGGCAATAAACTTGCCCTCTTCCAGCTCAAAGGACAGATCATCTAAGCCCACGGCTTCTAAGGGAGAGCCTGGGTTATAGATGTAACTTACATTTTTAAATTTAATTGACATAAGCTCTTAACCAGCTCCTCCTCACTCGTGACCGTTTCCGGGATCTGGATCCCCTTGCCTGACAGCAATTGCTTTAAGCGGTAGACAAAAGGAATATCCAATCCAATCTTTTCCATCAAGTCCACCTTGGCAAATATTTCCCGGGGAATACCCTGGTCGATCAAGACCCCATCATCCATTACCAGGACTTGATCAGCCAAGGCCGCTTCGTCGAGGTCATGGGTGATGGAAATGACCGTTAAGTCGTTTTCTTCTTTAACTCTTCTGACCAGGTCCAGGATCTGCTGCTTGCCTTCTGGGTCCAGCATTGACGTTGATTCATCCAAGATCATCACTTTCGGTTTAACAGCCAAAATCCCAGCAATGGCTACGCGCTGTTTCTGGCCCCCTGACAGGCTGCTTGGCTCGGCACCGGCATAATCAGCCATCCCAACGTCTGCGACCGCCTGAGCGACGATTTTGACCATCTCTTCGCGGGGTACGGCCCGGTTTTCTAGTCCAAAGGCCACGTCGTCGCTGACCGTCGCCCCCACGAACTGGTTGTCCGGGTTCTGGAAGACGATCCCGACCTTTTCCCGGATGTCCCAGACCGTATCAGCCGCCAGTTTGACGCCGTCAACCGTAATCGTGGACTTCTCCAAGTCATCGGGGGCCAGCAGACCATTAATCAATTTTGAGACCGTTGACTTGCCGCTCCCATTATGGCCGATTAAGGCCGTCCAGCTCCCCTTTTCAATACTAAAAGATAAATCTTTGACTGCGGGACTTTCCGTATCTGGGTAAGAGAAGGTCACATGGTCAAAGTTAATAATCTTGTCGCTCATTGTGTCACCACCTGTTTTGTATTCGCATTCGCTTCTTACTATTGTAACAAGCTTAGGTAAAAAAGAGCAAAAAAAAATCATCCATGAAGAGGGATGATATCAAACCATCTAAGCTAGACTAAGGTTGCCCCATCATCATCGCGCTTATTCTCGCTTTCATGAATAATTTCAAAAAATGTATTTATTTGAGGTAGTTGTTAAATTAAACCAATTCCAAAACTACCATTGGAGCTGCGTCACCCTTACGAGGAATAGCAAGCTTCATGATCCGAGTGTAACCACCGTTACGGTCCTTGTAACGAGGAGCTACGTCACTGAAAAGCTTTTGAAGAGCTGACTTTACAACTACTTCGCCGTTTTCTTCGTGAATATCAGCGATTTCGTCACGTACAAATGCAGCAGCCTTTCTTCTAGCAGCTAAGTCACCACGCTTGCCCAAAGTGATCATCTTTTCAGCAGTGCGACGTACTTCCTTAGCACGAGCTTCAGTAGTGACGATGCGTTCGTTAATGATCAATTGGGTAGTCATTTCGCGGAGCATAGCTTTTCTTTGACTACTGTCCCAACCTAATTTACGGTATGACATTAATGTGCCTCCTTTATTACAGACTAGTCTTCTTGACGAAGGGAAAGACCCAGGTCTGCCAATTTATTTTTAACTTCTTCCAATGATTTACGTCCCAGGTTACGTACCCGCATCATTTCTGCTTCGCTCTTAGCAGTAAGATCTTGCAGAGTGTTGATGCCAGCACGCTTCAAGCAGTTGTATGAACGAACTGAAAGGTCAAGATCTTCGATAGTCATTTCGAGTTTCTTTTCCTTTTGGTCGTTTTCCTGTTCTACCATAACTTCGCCAATTTCGGCAGCAGCGTCAGCTGACTCAAAGGCCTTGAAGTGTTCTACTAAAACACGAGCGGCAAAGTTGAGGGCGTCATTCGGAGCGATTGAACCATTAGTCCAAATTTCCAGAGTAAGCTTGTCAAAGTCTTCTCTCTTACCAACCCGAGTTGATTCAACTTGGTAGTTAACCTTTTCGATTGGTGAGAAAAGTGAGTCTACTGGGATGTCACCGATGGACATTTCAGCAGTCTTGTTTTCACTAGCTGGTACATAGCCACGACCGTTGCAGACATCAATCCACATGTGTAAGTGGCCGCCTTGGGCGATGGTACAAATGCATTGGTCAGGATTCAAGACTTCCACGTCAGCGTCAGCCTTTAAATCAGCAGCAGTTACAACTGCTGGACCTTCAACATCAAGTTCGATCGTCTTGATTTCGTCAGTGTGAGCTCTCAATTCAAGCTTCTTCAAGTTCAAGATGATCTTAGTCACGTCTTCTTTTACGCCGGGAACAGTAGTGAATTCGTGCAAGACACCATCGATCTTGACCTTCACCAAACCAGTACCTGGAACAGAGGTCAATAAAACGCGACGAAGTGAATTCCCTAAGGTAGTACCAAAACCACGTTCCAGCGGTTCAACGACAAACTTACCGTAACTGTCTTCTTGATCCACGACGGTAATATTTGGTTTTTTAAATTCAATCATTACTGGGCCCCTTTCAAAACGCACGTCTCAAAGTAAGATTTTATTAAACACGACGACGCTTTGGTGGTCTTGAACCGTTGTGAGGTACTGGAGTAACGTCACGGATTGAAGTGATTTCCAGACCAGCAGCTTGAAGTGCACGGATTGCTGATTCACGACCAGAACCTGGGCCCTTAACTGATACTTCAACGTGGTTCATACCTTGGTCAATTGCGCTCTTTGCGGCAGCTTCAGCAGCCATTTGAGCAGCAAATGGAGTAGACTTACGGCTACCCTTGAAGCCCAAAGCACCAGCTGAAGACCAGGCAACAGCGTTACCTTGAACGTCAGTAATCATAACTAAAGTGTTGTTAAACGTTGAGTGAATGTGAGCAACGCCACTTTCAACGTGCTTCTTCACACGACGCTTACGAGCAGTTTTCTTTGCAGGCATCAATAAACCTCCTTATATTATTTTTGATTAACGGCTTCTCTTAGCACCCTTGCGAGTACGTGCGTTGTTCTTGGTGTTTTGACCACGAACTGGAAGACCGCGACGGTGACGGATACCACGGTATGAACCGATATCTACAAGACGCTTAATGTTCATGCTTACTTCACGGCGCAAGTCACCTTCAACACGGTACTTGTCAACTTCTGCACGAAGCTTTTCTTGTTGTTCTGGGGTAAGGTCCTTAGAACGAACGTCTTCAGACACACCAGCTGCTGCACAGATTTCTTGTGCAGTGTGGTTACCGATACCGTAAATGTAAGTTAAAGCGACAACAATTCTTTTATCTCTTGGTAAGTCAACACCAGCGATACGTGCCATTTAATGCACCTCCTATTATCTAAAATTAACCTTGACGTTGCTTGTGCTTTGGATTTGCAGGGCAAATAACCATAACACGACCATGTCTCTTAATAACCTTGCAATGTTCGCACATTGGTTTAACAGATGGTCTAACCTTCATGTTTGCCTCCGTTTTTATTTAATAAAACGATACGTAATTCTACCTTTAGTCAAGTCGTATGGAGACAATTCCACAGTAACCCGGTCGCCTGGCAAAATGCGAATGTAGTGCATTCTGATCTTACCAGAAACGTGAGCCAAAATCGTGGCACCGTTCTCTAATTCGACTTTAAACATAGCATTAGGTAAGGTATCAACTACCTTACCTTCTACTTCAATGACATCATCTTTTGCCAAAGTTGCCCCTCCGCAATCAAAACAGTCATACTTCGAAATTATAACACGTTCGAAAAAATTTGCAAATCCTTTTGGCCTTAATCCTTAGAAAGGATGGCGTCAATATCTGCAAAAACCTTTTCAGGTGCTTGTTCACCATTGACAGTGGCAAGCAAGCCCTTCTTGTCATAGTACTCCTTAAGTGGAGCGTTCATCTTTTCGTTAACTTCCAGCCGGTTCTTAACAACTTCAGGCTTGTCGTCTTCACGTTGGTAGAAGTCGTGACCGCCGCAGCGATCACAAGTCCCTTCGACCTTAGGCTTCTTTGAAAACTTGTTGTAAGTTGCACCGCAATTCTTGCACATGAACCGTGCTGATAAACGATCGATTAAAGTCTCTTCCTTAACGTCGATAGCAATGACGTTAGTCAATTGCTTGTTCAAACGGTTGGTGATCCCGTCAAGCAGTTCAGCTTGCTTAGTCGTTCTTGGGAAGCCGTCAAGAATGAAACCATTCTTAACATCGTCTTGACCAAGACGTTCTTCAACCAGCTTAGCAGTGACTTCATCAGGAACCAAATTGCCTTTGTCGATGTAAGACTTGGCTTCCAAGCCTACTGGAGTCTTGTTGGCCATAGCTTCTCTAAACATATCACCAGTTGAAATGTGAGCTAAGTGATACTTATCAACAATTTGTTCTGATGCAGTACCCTTGCCTGCACCTGGGAGACCTAGAAGAATTAAATTAATCATACTTTTTCACCTATCTAATAAATCCGGCATATTCACGCTTCATCAACAGACCATTGATTTGCCGTGATAATTCCAGAACAACCCCAATGACGATCAACAGACTGGTACCGCCCAAGCCAATTGAACTTGGCAAGTCCCAGATGTTGGTTGCAAGCTGTGGAAGCAAAGCAACCAAACCCAGATAAACGGAACCAACGGTTGAAAGCTTAAGTAACATGGAAGTCATATATTTCTCAGTGTCCTTGCCTGGCCACACGCTAGGAATATATGCACCCTGCTTGGTTAAGTTTTCAGCAAGCTTCTCAGGATTTACCTGAACGAAGGCGTAGAAGAAAGTAAATAAGATAATTAACAGGGTGTAGATAATTGCACCTGGAGTTGTCTGCAAGCTAAAGATATTTGATAAGACCGAATACCAAGTCGTGTCGCCGTACTTGCCTTGGAAAGCCATCAAGATCGTGGCTGGAGTAACGATGAACGAACTGGCGAAGATAACTGGAATAACGCCGGAGACGTTAACCTTTAATGGTAGAAAACTTTCTGATCCGCTAGCCGTAGCTCTTCTGGTATATTGAATCGGAATGCGACGGTCAGCTTGTTCAACCCAGGTAACGAATTTCGTTACCAATAATATTGCGACAATAAGCGCAACGAAGAACGCAATCCCTTTCCAGCGATCACTAGCACTGTTGTTGATCACTTGGTCTTGGTAGACTTGGTACAGACCGCCTGGAAGGCGAGCGATAATCCCAGCAAAGATAATTACTGAAACACCGTTGCCCAAACCCTTATCGGTAATTTCATCACCCAGCCAAGTTAACAGGAAGGTACCAGCTGTCATGATAATCCCGATTTCAAAGTAGGTTTGCCAGTTTTGCGTCTTAACCAAACCGAAGGATGATAAGGCATTAAATCCTAAAGTAATCCCGACACTCTGGACAAAAGCAACAACTAAAGTAAGATACCGGGTAACTTGATTTGTCTTGCGACGACCAACTTCCCCTTGCTTGCCCCATTCGACAAGAGTCGGAACAATGTCCATTTGGAGCAGTTGAATAACAATTTGTGCCGTGATGTATGGAGAAACACCCAATGAGAAGATTGAATAATTATCCAAGCCACCACCGGAAACCGTGTCTAAGACAGACACAAGTCCCGTATTAGCAACCGTTGTCAGAGCCTTCGCATTTATGCCCGGAACTGTAATGTTGGCGCCGAGTCGGTAAATTACAAGGATAAACAAAGTATAGAAAAGCTTATTTCTAATTTCCTTATCCTTGAAGGCGTTCTTCAAGGTTGAAAACATTAGATCACCTCTACAGTACCACCAGCTGCTTCGATAGCGCTCTTAGCAGCTTCTGAAACCTTGTTAACCTTTACAGTCAACTTAACGTTTAATTCGCCATTGCCAAGAACCTTAACGCCTGACAATTGCTTCTTAACTAATCCCTTTGCCTTTAAGCTTTCGAAGTCAACTACGCTGCCTTCTTCAAACTTAGCAAGATCTGCAAGGTTTACGATTGCGTATTCCTTGCGGTTGATGTTCTTGAAACCACGCTTAGGCATAGTTCTGAACAATGGCATTTGACCACCTTCAAAACCTAAGCGAGTGTTACCGCCTGAACGAGCGTGTTGACCCTTTTGACCACGACCTGAAGTCTTACCGTAACCACTTGAAGTACCACGGCCGACACGCTTTCTAGCGTGACGTGAACCTTCGGATGGGTGTAATTCGTTGAGTTTCATTAACTAATACCCTCCTTGATTTATTTGTTAACTTCTTCTACAGAAATTAAGTGAGCGATTTTCATCAGCGCGCCACGAGTAGCAGCGTTGTCTGGTTGGACAACAGTACTGTTAATCTTGCCTAAGCCGAGAGCTTTAACAACTTTTCTTTGTTCAGGCAGACGGTGGGCAACACTTCTAATTAAAGTAATCTTTAAATCTGTCATCTATAATCTCCCTAATCTTGCAAGCTCTTTGCTGATTCACGAAGCTTAAGAACATCTTCGCGAGTCTTCAACTGCTTCAAACCATCGATAGTGGCACGAATAACGTTGATTGGAGTGTTTGAACCCAAAGACTTGGAAGTAACGTCACCGACACCAGCCATATCCATAACGATACGTACAGCACCACCAGCAGCAATACCTGAACCGGCTTCAGCTGGCTTAAGCAATACGTTACCTGAACCATAGTGGCCATGTACTTCGTGAGGAATAGTAGTACCAACAGTTGGAACTGAGATCATGTTCTTCTTGCCGGCTTCGACTGCTTTACGGATAGCTTCTGGAACTTCAGTTGCCTTACCAGTACCAAAGCCAACATGACCCTTCTTGTCACCAACGACAACTAAGGCAGCAAATCTTTGACGGCGACCACCCTTAACAACCTTGGTAATCCGGTTGATAGCAACCAATTGGTCTTCGATGTCGTCCTTGTTTCTACGATTTCTTGAATCGTTGCGGTTTGCCATGTGTTAATCTCCTTTCCTAGAATTCTAAGCCGTTTTCACGAGCAGCGTCAGCCAAAGCTTCTACACGACCGTGGTAGATGTAACCACCTCTGTCGAAGACTACTTCAGTGATACCCTTGGCCTTACCAGCTTCAGCAATTGCCTTACCAACTGCTTGAGCTTGTTCTACCTTGGTAGCTTCCTTTGAAACGGACTTATCCAAACTTGAGGCACTTGCGAGCGTTACACCCGCTACGTCATCAATTAATTGAGCGTAGATGTTAGTGTTTGAACGGAAAACACTCAAGCGTGGGCGCTCTGCAGTACCAGAAATCTTACCGCGAACACGTCTGTGGCGCTTTAAACGCAACTTGTTTTTATCTGGTTTTGAAATCACAATTTCACCTCAAAATTTATTTTCTATTACTTACCAGTCTTACCTTCCTTGCGACGTACAAATTCGTCAACGTAACGGATCCCCTTACCCTTGTATGGTTCTGGTGGACGTACGTCACGAATTTCCGCAGCAAATTGGCCGACTACTTGCTTTGAAATGCCTTCTACAGTCACGTCAGTTGCTGAAGTTGCAGTAACAGTAACACCTTCTGGTGCCTTCATTTCAACTGGGTGTGAGTAGCCAACGTTCAAAGTCAATACGTTGTTCTTAGCAACTGCACGGTAACCAACACCGATAAGCTTCAGGCTCTTCTTGTAGCCATTTACAACGCCTTCGATCATGTTAGCCAAGTTAGCTCTTTCAGTACCGTGAATAGCCTTGTCGTTTTCGTTTGAACGGCTGAAGTGGATTTCACCATCAGCTTGTTCAAAAGTGATGCGTGGGTCAAATGATCTAGTCAATTCACCCTTTGGGCCCTTAACAGTAATTTCATTACCATTCTTGGTAACAGTGACACTTTCAGGGACTTTAATTGCTTTTAAACCAATACGGCTCATTAATTGTTCTCCTTCCTGTCAGAATTACCAAACGTAAGCGATAACTTCGCCGCCGACGTTCTTTTCTCTAGCTTCCTTGTCGGTAAGGATACCAGCTGAAGTTGAAACAATAGCGATACCTAAGCCGTTAAGAACCTTTGGCAGGTTGTCTGCTGAAACGTAGTTTCTCAAACCTGGCTTTGAGATCCGCTTCAAGCCGGAGATAACGCGTTCGCCGTTAGGACCGTACTTCAAGAAGACCTTGATTACGCCTTGCTTGCCATCTTCAGTTACTTCGTAGTCACGGATGAAGCCTTCTTGCTTCAAAATTTCTGAAAGTGACTTCTTAATGTTTGATGCAGGAATTTCTACTGAATCGTGCTTTGCCATATTGGCGTTTCTGATTCTAGTCAAAAAGTCTGCGATTGGATCAGTCAATACCATCTATGCTATCCTCCTTACCGATTTACCAGCTAGCCTTCTTAAGACCAGGGATTTGACCCTTGTGTCCCAATTCCTTCAAGCAAATGCGGCACAAACCAAACTTACGGTAAACAGAGTGTGGCCGACCACAACGTTCGCAACGAGTGTATTCACGTGATGAGAACTTTGCTGGACGGTGATTTCTTACCTTTTGTGATGTCTTAGCCATGTATGTCCTCCAGATTACTTAGCAAATGGCATGCCAAATTGAGTCAAAAGTTCACGAGCTTCTTCATCAGTTTGAGCAGTAGTTACGATAACGATATCCAAACCTCTAGTGCGGTTAACCTTATCAAAGTCGATTTCTGGGAAGATCAATTGTTCCTTAACACCCAAAGTGTAGTTACCCCGGCCGTCAAATGAACGAGTTGAAACACCACGGAAGTCACGAACACGTGGAAGAGATACGTTGATCAGCTTGCTCAAGAAGTCGTACATTCTGTCGCCTCTAAGGGTTACCTTAGCACCGATAGACATACCTTCACGCAAACGGAAGTTGGCGATTGACTTCTTAGCCTTAGTGATGAGTGGCTTTTGACCTGAGATCAAAGTCAATTCTTCAACTGCTTCGTCCAAGTTCTTAGCGTTGGCAACGGCGTCACCAACACCCATGTTCAAAACGATCTTGTCGATCTTTGGCACTTGCATGCTTGAAGTGTAGTTGAACTTCTTAGTCATTGCAGGAGCGATTTCTTCGTTGTACTTAGTTACTAAACTGTTAGCCATTAGTGTCCTCCTTCCCTAATTAATCTTTCTTACTTTCGATAACCTTAACGTTAGAAGCGTGGATTGAACCTTCAGTTTCAATAACGCCACCGTTTGAAGCTTGAGAAGCCTTGGTAGCCTTCTTGATCATGTTCACGCCCTTAACGACAACGCGGTTCTTCTTAACGTTTACAGAAAGGACAGTGCCTTCCTTGCCTTTTTCTGAGCCGGCAATAACTTTTACCTTGTCACCAGTTTTAACGAACATTCGCGCAACTCTCCTTTTACAATACTTCAGGGGCAAGTGAAACGATCTTCATGAAGTCCCCTTCACGGAGTTCACGTGCAACTGGCCCGAAAATACGAGTACCACGAGGGCTCTTGTCGGCGTTGATAATAACAGCTGCGTTTTCGTCAAACTTGATGTATGAACCGTCTTCACGACGAGCGCCTGACTTGGTTCTAACGATAACAGCCTTAACGACGTCACCCTTCTTTACAACACCACCTGGCGTTGCTTGTTTAACAGCTGCGACAACGATGTCACCGATGTTACCGGTCTTGCGCTTTGATCCGCCCATAACGCGGATAACAAGCAATTCACGTGCACCGGAGTTGTCAGCTACCTTCAAACGAGTTTCAGTTTGAATCACTATTAAATCCTCCCTTAGCTAATCCGTAAATTAAACAGATTTCTTAACAATGTCAACTAAACGGAAACGCTTAGTACGTGATAATGGACGGGTTTCCATGATACGAACAATGTCGCCTACCTTGGCTTCGTTATTTTCGTCCATAGCGTAGTACTTCTTTGAGTAGCGAGTACGCTTGCTGTAAACTGGGTGGTTCTTGTAAGTATCAACTACAACAACGATAGTCTTGTCCATCTTGTCAGAAACAACGCGGCCTTGGTAAACGTGGCGACGATTTCTTTCATTTGATTCGCTCAAGTTAGTATCTCCCTTCCACTAGTTTTGTTCTAATTCTTTTTCGCTCAATACAGTCTTGATACGAGCGATGTTCTTACGGACTTGGCTCAAGCGAGCGGTGTTTTCTAATTGACCGGTAGCTTGTTGGAAACGCAAGTTGAACAATTCTTCCTTGTATTGCTTTTCCTTTGCCAACAATTCATCAGTTGATAATGATCTGATTTCCTTAGTCTTCATTAGTTGCGCCACCTGCTTCCTGGTCTTCTCTCTTCACGAACTTGCACTTAATTGGAAGCTTGCTTGCTGCGAGGCGCATTGCTTCACGAGCAGTTTCTTCTGAAACGCCACCAATTTCGAACATGATCTTTTCTCTCTTAACTACAGCTACCCAACCTGCTGGTGCACCCTTACCGGAACCCATACGTACACCAACACCCTTAGCAGTGTAGGACTTTTGAGGGAAGATTCTGATCCAAACCTTACCACCACGCTTCATGTAACGAGTCATGGCAACACGGGCAGCTTCGATTTGACGGTTGGTAATCCAGTGAGATTCAAGTGCTTCAAGACCGTATTCACCAAATGCTACAGTCTTGCCACCCTTGGCAGCACCACGCATCTTACCACGGAATTCACGACGGTGTTTTACACGCTTTGGTACTAAAGGCATTACTTTCTACCTCCCTTTGAACGCTTTGCAGGTTGATTCTTGCGACCTGGCAAAATTTCGCCACGGTTGATCCAAACCTTAACACCGATTTCGCCGTAAGTAGTAAATGCGTTTACCCATGCGTAGTCGATGTCAGCTCTTAAAGTATGAAGTGGAACACTACCTTCAGTGTGCCATTCACGGCGAGCCATGTCAGCACCGTTCAAACGGCCTGCAGTTTGAACCTTGATACCCTTGGCGCCAGCACGCATTGAACGTTGTGCAGCTTGACGGCTTGCACGTCTAAATGCGATACGAGCTTCAAGTTGACGAGCGATGCCGTCAGCTACCAGCTTAGCGTCAAGATCAGGTTTCTTGATTTCAACAATGTTAATGTGAACTTGCTTGTTAGTCAAAGCGTTGATTTCCTTGTTCAAAGCTTCAACTTCAGCGCCACCCTTACCGATAACCATACCTGGACGAGCAGTGTGGATAGCGATGTTTACACGGTTAGCAGCACGTTCGATTTCAACAGTAGATACGGAGGCATCCTTTAACTTTTCGTCAAGGAACTTTCTGATACGAAGGTCTTCGTTTAAAGTTTCCTTGTAGCCTCTAGCAGCGTACCATTTAGCTTCCCAGTCGCGGTTAACACCAAGACGGAAACCAATTGGGTTAATCTTTGAACCCATTCAAATACCTCCCTTAATCGTTCAATTCTGAAACAACAACAACTACGTGGCTGGTTCTCTTCATGATTGGAGAAGCTGAACCCTTAGCACGTGGACGGAATCTCTTCAAAGTAGCACCTTCGTTTACGTATGCTTCTGATACGTAAAGGTTTGCACTTTCAAGATCGTAGTTGTGTTCTGCGTTAGCAACTGCTGAGCGCAAAACCTTTTCAACGATTGGGGAAGCAGCTTTTGGCGTAAACTTCAAAATTGCCAATGCTTCAGCAACGCTCTTACCCCGGATCAAGTCTACAACGAGACGAGCTTTTCTTGGGGCGATACGAACAGTTCTTGCTTCAGCTCTAGCTGAACTAATTTGTTCTGCCATTTAATTGTTTCTCCTTCCTTATTACTTTGAAGCCTTGTCGTCAGCCTTGTGGCCACGGAAGGTTCTAGTAGGTACAAATTCGCCCAGCTTGTGGCCAACCATGTCTTCGGTTACGAAAACTGGAACGTGCTTTCTACCATCGTAAACAGCAATAGTCAACCCAACGAAAGAAGGGAAAATAGTTGAACGACGTGACCAAGTCTTGATAACTTGCTTCTTGTCTGTAGCTTGTTGTTCGTCAACCTTCTTCAAAAGGTGGGCGTCTGCAAAAGGACCCTTTTTAATACTACGGCTCATTATTTTACCCCCTTCTCTTACTTACGACCCTTACGGTGACGAATGATTAACTTCTCGCTAGCCTTCTTGGTGTCTCTAGTCTTAACACCACGTGACTTCTTGCCCCATGGAGTCATTGGTTGTGGACGACCAACTGGAGCCTTACCTTCACCACCACCGTGTGGGTGATCGTTAGGGTTCATTACGGAACCACGAGATTGTGGACGCTTGCCCATCCAACGTGAACGACCAGCCTTACCAATGTTGATCAATGAGTGTTGTTCGTTACCAACTGCACCGATAGTTGCGCGGCATTCTGAAAGAATTTCACGAACTTCGCCTGATTGCAAACGAACTTGAGTGTACTTGCCGTCAACACCCAAAACTTGAGCTGAAGTACCAGCACTTCTAGCAATTTGACCACCCTTGCCTGGCTTAAGTTCGATGTTGTGAACTTCAGTACCAGTTGGGATGTTCTTCAGTGGCAATGCGTTACCAACCTTGATGTCGGCATCTGCGCCTGATTCTACGAAAGCACCTACAGTCAAGCCCTTAGGAGCCAAGATGTAAGCCTTAGTACCATCAGTGTAGTGAAGCAAAGCGATGTTTGCTGAACGATTTGGATCGTATTCAATTGCGACAACCTTAGCCTTAACGTTGTCCTTGGTACGCTTGAAATCGATGATACGGTATTGTTGCTTGTGACCACCGCCACGGTGTCTTACAGTAATGTGACCGTATGAGTTACGACCTGCAGTCTTTGACTTAGAAGCAAGCAAAGTCTTTTCAGGCTTTGACTTAGTGATTTCTGCAAAGTCGGAAGAAGTCATATTACGACGACCGTTTGAAGTTGGCTTGTAAACTTTAATAGCCAATTGACTGACCTCCTATTACTTGTTTTCTTCGTTTTCTTGGAAAATCTTGATGTCGTTTGAGTCTGCAGTTAAAGCAACGATAGCCTTTCTACGACGAGCAGTCTTGCCAGTGTAGCGGCCTACGCGCTTAGCCTTGCCGCGAACGTTCATGATGTTCACAGACTTAACCTTAACATCGAAGATTTCTTCGATAGCATTACGTACTTGAGTCTTGGTAGCAGTTAAGGCCACGTCGAAAGTGTACTTCTTGCTGTCCATCAAGTCAGTTGACTTTTCAGTGATAACAGGTCTTAAGATAATGTCGCGTGCGTCCATTAAGCCAATACCTCCTCAATCTTCTTAACGTCGTCTTGAGTCAAAACGAGCTTGTCGTAGTTAACAGCGTCTTCAACGTTCAAGCCGTTAACTGGAACAACCTTAACCTTTGGCAGGTTCTTAGCTGAAAGTTGAACGTTCTTGTCGTCTGAAACAACCAGAACCTTGCCTTCAAGCTTCAAACCGTTCAAGATGGCAACGAAGTCCTTAGTCTTTGGAGCGGCCAAAGTCAACTTGTCAAGGACTACCAAGTTTTGGTCAAGAACCTTTTGTGACAAAACTGACTTGATTGCCAAACGACGTTGCTTTCTTGGCATGCTGTAAGCGTAAGAACGTGGAGTAGGCCCAAAGACAACACCACCGCCGCGCCATTGTGGAGCACGGATAGAACCTTGACGAGCACGACCAGTACCCTTTTGTCTCCAAGGCTTCTTACCACCACCGCGAACGGCAGATCTGTTCTTCACCTTAGAGGTACCCTGACGCTTACCAGCTCTTTGTCTGATAACGGCATCGAAAACAACAGCTTCGTTTGGTTCAACGCTAAATACGTTGTCGTTTAAAGTTACTTCACCAGCGTTGTTGCCGTTTTGATCCATAAGTTTAAAATTAGCCATTTGAGTCCTCCTTCCTACTTGCTAGCCTTTGCAGATGACTTAACAACGATCAATGAGTTCTTAGCACCTGGTACGTTACCCTTGATCATCAAGACGTTCTTATCTGCAACAACTTTTTCAACTACTAAGTTTTCAATAGTAACAGTCTTTACACCCATGTGACCTGGGAGCTTCTTGCCCTTTGGTACGCGATTAATGATTGAACCCATTGAACCTGGGATTCTGTGGTAGCGTGAACCGTGGGTTTCAGGACCACGTGATTGACCGTGGCGCTTGATGTTACCTTGGTAGCCATGACCTCTTGAAGTACCAGTAACGTTAACTACGTCACCTTCCTTAAATGTCTCCACAGTAACTTCTGAGCCGACTTCGTAGTCACTAAGCTCTACTCCGCGGAGTTCACGAATGAAGCGCTTAGGTGAAGTCTTTGCCTTGTCAGCATGACCTTTTTCTGGCTTGTTGCTCAATACTTCACGCTTGTCTTGGTAGCCAAGTTGTACAGCTTCGTAACCGTCATTTTCAACAGTCTTAACTTGCATAACAACGTTAGGAGTTGCTTCAATAACAGTAACTGGCACAAGGACACCATCTTTAGTGAAGATTTGAGTCATGCCAACTTTTCTTCCTAAGATTCCTTTGGTCATGATTACACCTCTTTCTATCTAAAAATTAAAGTTTGATTTCGATGTCTACGCCGCTTGGCAGATCGAGTTTCATCAATGAGTCAACCGTCTTAGGGGTTGGGTTCAAGATGTCGATCAAGCGCTTGTGGGTCCGCATTTCGAATTGTTCACGTGAGTCCTTGTTCTTGTGTGGTGAACGCAGAACAGTGAACAAAGTTCTTTCAGTTGGAAGAGGAACTGGACCTGAGATTTCAGCACCGGTTCTCTTTGCAGTGTCCACGATCTTAGCAGCTGATTCATCGAGAATGCTGTGTTCGTAAGACTTTAATCTAATACGAATTTTTTCGTTTGCCATCTAATTACCTCCTATACGTCTTCTTTAAATAAGATGACTAGCTCGGCGAAAATTTCCTGCACAACCACTGTGGCAATGCAGCCTGGTGTGCCGCAACCTTCCGCGTCAAAGCTGACTACATGTTGCCCATGACGGGGTCTCCCCCGTCAAAAGCACTTTATCTAGTATAAGGCCTCACGCCTTAAATAGCAAGGGTTTAGCCCAACTTTTTTGAAAAAAGTCTCGAAAATATCGTTAGACTTTAGAAATACTTTTTTCACTAAGCACTTATTCTACAATAGTAAAAAAATGTAAGCGTAATATTGCTTCTATTTTAATGTCGTAGCACCTGAAAGATGTTTTTAGCCCAAAAAATGGATCAAACACAAATAAAAGAAATACAATGGATTCTTCAATAAAGATCAAAGCAGCCAACTTCTCAATTGAAGCTGGCTGCTTTTTTCATAAAAAAAGAGCCGCTAGATCAACTAGCGGCTCGATTAAAACTTGCGTTTTAACTACCTTTTAAATTTCGCCTCGAGTTCGAAATCAAAAGCATGTTTATCTTGATCTAAAATCTAGAAACTAAGCGTTGCCGCCGCGCTTCTTGATGATTTCAGCTTGGATTGACTTAGGACATGGAGAGTAGTGGTCCATAACCATAGTGAAAGTACCACGGCCTTGAGTGGATGAACGCAAAGTAGTTGCGTAACCAAACATTTCTGACAATGGAACCATAGCGTTGATGACCTTGGCACCAGCCCGATCTTCCATACCTTCCATTTGGCCACGACGAGCAGTGATTGAGCCCATAACGTCACCAAGGTATTCTTCTGGAGCGATAACTTGAACCTTCATGATTGGTTCCAAAATTACGGCACCAGCCTTAGGAGCAGCATTTCTCAAAGCAAGAGATGCAGCAACCTTGAAGGCAGCTTCACTTGAGTCGACTTCGTGGTATGAACCATCGTAAAGCTTAGCCTTAACGTCGATCAATGGGTAGCCTGCCAAGACACCGTTCTTCATTGCTTCTTGCAAACCAGCGTCAACTGATGGGATGTATTCACGAGGAACAACCCCACCGACAATGGCATCTTCGAATTCGTAGCCCTTGCCTTCGTTTGGAGTAAATTCGATCCAAACGTCACCGTATTGACCCTTACCACCGGATTGACGAACGAACTTACCTTGAGCTTGAGTTGGAACAGTGAAGGTTTCACGGTAAGCAACTTGTGGTTCACCGATAGTTGCTTCAACGTTGAATTCACGCTTCATACGTTCAACCATGATGTCCAAGTGAAGTTCACCCATCCCAGAGATCAAAGTTTCACCAGTTTCTGGGTTAGTTTCAGCACGGAAAGTTGGGTCTTCTTCAGTCAGCTTTTGCAAAGCGACATCCATCTTGTCCCGGTCAGCCTTTGACTTAGGTTCAACAGAAACTTGGATAACTGGAGCTGGAATGTCCAAGCTTTCCAAGATCAATGGGTGAGCTGGGTCAGTCAAAGAGTCACCAGTAGTGGTGTTCTTCAAACCGATGGCACCAGCGATGTCACCTGAGAAGACTTCTGGGATTTCAGTTCTTGAGTTGGCGTGCATTTGCAGCAAACGACCAACACGTTCACGTTGGTTCTTTGAAGCGTTCAATACGTATGAACCTGATTCAAGTGAGCCAGTGTAAACACGGATGAAAGTCAAACGACCAACGAATGGGTCAGTAGCAATCTTGAAGGCCAAAGCTGCGAATGGCTTGTTGTCGTCAGCAAGCAATTCAACTTCGTTGCCGTCCTTGTCGTGAGCAACGTAAGGCTTAACGTCAAGTGGTGATGGCAGGTAGTCGATAACACCGTCAAGCATCATTTGAACACCCTTGTTCTTGAAGGCTGAACCAGCAAAGACTGGGAAGGCCTTCAAGTCCAAAGTTGCGCGACGCAAAGCAGCCTTAAGTTCTTCGTTGGAGATTTCTTCACCGCCAAGGAACTTTTCCATGATGTTGTCGTCAACTTCAGCGATTTGTTCGATCATTTCTTCACGACGGCTTTGAGCTTCTTCCTTGTATTCGTCAGGAACTGGAATAGTTTCCCAGTTTGAGCCCAGCTTGTCTTCGTCGTAAACGTCGGCAACCATGTCGAAGAGGTCGATAACGCCTTCGAATTGGTCTTCAGCACCGATAGGCATTTGAACGGCAATAGCGTTAGCGTTCAAACGGTCGTGCAAGCTTTGTACCGAGAAGTCAAAATTGGCACCGATCTTGTCCATCTTGTTAACGAAAACGATACGAGGAACGCCGTAGTTTTCAGCTTGACGCCAAACGTTTTCAGTTTGTGGTTCAACACCGGATTGTGCGTCCAAAACAGTTACGGCGCCGTCAAGAACACGGAGTGAACGTTCAACTTCGATAGTAAAGTCAACGTGTCCTGGGGTGTCGATGATGTTGATCCGGTGGTCCTTCCATTGAGCAGTAGTAGCTGCGGAAGTAATAGTGATACCACGTTCCTTTTCTTCTTCCATCCAGTCCATTTGGGAGTCACCTTCGTGAGTTTCCCCAATCTTGTGGATCTTACCAGTGTAGTAAAGGATACGTTCAGTAGTAGTAGTCTTACCGGCGTCAATGTGAGCCATGATACCGATATTACGAGTCTTCTCTAATGAGAATTTACGCTTGTTAGCCATAATTTTCTATCTCCTTAAATGACGAGCAAAAGATTAGAAACGGTAGTGGGCAAAGGCACGGTTTGCTTCTGCCATACGGTGAACATCTTCACGCTTCTTAACTGCTGAACCAGTGTTGTTTGAAGCATCGATCAATTCGTTGGCCAAACGTTCATCCATAGTGTGTTCGTTACGCAGACGTGAGTATGATACCAACCAGCGCAATGCCAAAGTAGTTTGTCTTTCTGGACGAACTTCAACTGGCACTTGGTAGTTAGAACCACCGATACGGCGAGCCTTAACTTCCAATACAGGCTTAACGTTGTTCATAGCTTCTTCAAAGACATCCATTGGTTCCTTGCCAGTCTTGTCCTTGATAATGTCAAAAGCATCGTACAAGATTGATGAAGCTTGAGCTCTCTTACCATCCTTCATCAAGTGGTTGATCAGCTTAGTAACCAGCTTTGAGTTGTAAACTGGGTCTGCTAAAACGTCTCTCTTTGAAACATGACCTTTTCTTGGCATTATTTAAGTCCTCCTTTAACCCTTCTTAGCGCCGTACTTAGAACGACCTTGCTTTCTGCCATCAACGCCGGCAGTGTCAAGAGCGCCACGAACGATGTGGTAACGTACACCAGGAAGGTCCTTTACACGGCCCCCACGGATCAAAACAACTGAGTGTTCTTGCAAGTTGTGGCCTTCACCTGGGATGTAGGCAGTAACTTCAGTCAAGTTTGAAAGACGTACACGAGCGTACTTACGCAAAGCTGAGTTAGGCTTCTTTGGCGTCATGGTACCAACACGAGTAGCAACCCCACGCATTTGTGGTGCTGGGTTGAAAACTTGTTCCTTCTTCATGCTGTTGTAGCTGTAGTTCAAAGCTGGTGACTTTGACTTAGTCGTCTTTGAGTGACGGCCTTTTCTAACCAATTGATTAATGGTTGGCATTAACTAGTTCCTCCTAAATTAATATATCATTTTGTTCACATATCCGGGAGTTTCTTTTTTGACCCGCGGAGTAATCTTCAAAACATACATCTGTTATTGTACTCCATTTTTCCGCTAAAGCAAACTCTTTTTACAAAAAAGTTTTTTTGTATTTTTTCGGCACTAATTAGCAAGGAATTTCGGTAAAAATCGGATAAAAGTTGTAATAATAAGTGGAGGGTGAAAAAATGCTACTTCTAACCTTGATCACCGGCAGCTTCTTAGCCTACTCGGCAAGTTATTACTACCACCAGCAGCAAGCGGTGTTAACCAATCTACCAGGCACAAACCAATTTTTTACATCAACTCCTTTTCTATCGGATCTCCAATGGTGCTTTTTAAGCGGCCATTTGGCAATTCGATCATATTATACCTCCGCCAAGTCGCCCCTGATTTGGCTCCTCTTTCTCCTTTTGCTGTGGTACCTTAACTTGTTAGTCCTATACGACTATTACGAGCAGGCCTATCCTACCGTTCTCCTAGTAATCCCGGCGATCACCGGTTTGATCCTTCCAAGCAGCCAATACCTGCTGAGCAATCTGCTTTTTCTCAGCATTTTGATCATCTTGGCCGTCCAAGGCAAGATGGGCAGCGGTGATGTTTACTTCTTTATTCTTCTGGCCCTGAATTTTCCGGGCCAAACCGCCTTGCGAGCCTTCTTATTTGGTTCGCTTTTGGCAATAGCTCATATTATACCCATCAATCACTTCCAACGCCCTAAACAGAATCAAGAAGCACACCGCCATTATCCTCTGCTGCCCTACCTTTACTGGGGGCTCAATCTGCAGTTTTGGCTATAGAAAAAGACCACAAGGCTTTCCTTGTGGTCTTTTTTGCTTTTTCAAACAGGATCAGGCTTCAGTCCTTAATCCTTGCTTTCTTCACTTTCTTGGTCCTTGTCGGCCATTTGCTTTTCCAAATCCGCAATTGAGTAGACTGAGTCTGGTTGTTGCACGTCAGTCTTTGGAGTTTGGTCGCGGTAGAT
Organism: Lactobacillus equicursoris DSM 19284 = JCM 14600 = CIP 110162; assembly: GCF_001434815.1. Taxonomy (GTDB): domain Bacteria; phylum Bacillota; class Bacilli; order Lactobacillales; family Lactobacillaceae; genus Lactobacillus; species Lactobacillus equicursoris. The sequence goes on along the minus strand of NZ_AZDU01000023.1, from coordinate 11,681 downwards.
TGGCATCCCAGTACCGGCTGGAATGATCTTACCGATGATGACGTTTTCCTTCAAACCAAGCAATGGGTCGTTCTTGCCGCGGATTGAGGCGTCAGTAAGAACTCTCGTGGTTTCTTGGAAGGAAGCAGCTGACAAGAAACTGTTAGTTTCCAAGGCTGCCTTGGTGATACCCAAGATGTCAGCCTGGCAAGTTGCAGGAATCCCGCCGCTGATGATGACGTCGCGGTTGCGGTCACGGAATTCAGCAATGTCCATGACTTCACCTGGCAAGATGTCAGTTTCACCTGGGTCCAGAACACGAACCTTTTGCAGCATCTGTCTAGTCAAGACTTCGGCGTGCTTGTCGGCCAAGTCAACACCCTGAGTCCGGTAGGACTTTTGCACTTCGGCCAAGATGTATTCTTCAGTGGTCAAAGTGTCGGTAACCTTGATAAGTTCCTTAGGATCGATAGAACCTGGGATCAGCTTGTCACCGCGGTGGATTTCGTCGCCTTCTTGAACGGCTGGCTTAGCAGTGTAAGGGATCGTGTAGACACGAGTGTCGATCTTGCCCTTAACCGTAATTTCTTGCAAGTGTTCAGCAGCGTTGCTTTCGATCTTGTCAACGACACCGTCAACTTCAGAGATAACGGCACGACCCTTAGGGTTACGTGCTTCAAACAATTCTTGAACACGAGGAAGACCCTGAGTGATGTCTTCTGCGCCGGCAACACCACCGGTGTGGAAAGTCCGCAGAGTCAGCTGAGTACCTGGTTCACCGATTGATTGAGCGGCAACAGTACCAACTGCTTCACCGATTTCAACTTCTTCAGCGGTTGCAAGGTTGCGGCCGTAGCACTTGCGGCAGATACCGTGGGAAGTGTTGCAAGTCAGGATTGAGCGAATTTCAACTTCTTGAACGCCGGCATCAACGATCTTTTGAGCCATTTGTTCATCCATCAAAACGCCCTTAGGGCAGATAACTTCGCCCGTTTGTGGGTCTCTGACAGTCCGGTTGGTAAAGCGGCCAACCAAACGGTCGTAGAGGGATTCGATCAAACCAGCATCCTTGTCGATGATGGCTCTGGCAGTAATGCCGCGGTCAGTGCCACAGTCGTCTTCACGGATGATAACGTCCTGGGCAACGTCAACCAGACGCCGAGTCAGGTAACCAGATTGCGCGGTCTTCAAGGCCGTGTCAGTCATCCCCTTACGAGCACCGTGAGTTGACATGAAGAGTTCCAGAACCGTCAAGCCTTCCTTGAAGTTGGAGATAACTGGGATTTCGAAGAGCTCACCACTTGGCGTAGCCATCAAACCACGCATCCCGGCCAACTGGGTAAAGTTGGAGATGTTACCACGGGCACCAGACTGCTGCATGACTGAAATAGGGTTTCTTTGATCCTTAAATTCAGCGATTTCCTTTTGAACGGCATCCTTACAGTCAGTCCAGATCTTGATAATGTTGTCGTGGCGTTCCTTGTCGGACAGCTTACCACGACGGAACATCTTGGAAACTTCCTTAACTTGCTTACGAGCTTCAGCAACCAAGGCATCCTTAGTCTTAGTTTCTGGAACGTCGGCCATCCCGATGGTCAAACCAGAGATGGTTGAAGCTGAGTAGCCCATTTCCTTCAAATCGTCCAAGTATTCAGAAGTTCTTTGTACCCGGTAGCGCTTGTAGATTTCAGAAATCGTGTCACCCAAGAAGCCCTTCTTAAATGGCGTAGCTACCAAGTCTTGACCAACTTCAGCGATCTTGTCGTGGATGTCCTCACCATTTTCCAAGAAGTACTTGTCAGCCATTGGACCAGTCAAGTTGTCTTGACTTGGTTCGTTGATGTAGAAGTAGTCGTCTGGGAACAGGGAGTTGAAGACCAAACGGCCGTAAGTGGTAATGAAGATGCTGTCATCGTGACCCTTGCCCCATGGCTTAGCTGGCATTGAAGCAGCTGAAACGCCGATGATGGTGTGGTAGTGGATGTCGCCGTTGTTGTAAGCAATGGTTGCTTCTTCTGGAGTAGCAAAGATCATGCCTTCGCCTTCACGGCCAAGTTCAGCCTGAGTCAGCCAGTAGTTACCCAAAACGATGTCCTGTGATGGAGTAACGATTGGCGTACCGTCCTTAGGAGTCAAGATGTGGTGCGCTGCCAGCATCAACAGTCTTGATTCAGCAACAGCTTCATCTGACAAAGGTACGTGGATGGCCATCTGGTCACCGTCGAAGTCGGCGTTGTAGGCTTCACAAGCAAGTGGGTGCAGACGCAAAGCCTTGCCTGGAACCAAAACTGGTTCAAAGGCTTGGATTGACAAACGGTGCAGAGTAGGTGCGCGGTTCAAGAGAACTGGACGTTCCTTGATGACGTATTCCAATACGTCCCAGATGTCGTCATCTTCGCGGTCGATCTTGCGCTTAGCGTTCTTGATGTTAGAAGCGATGCCCCGGCGAACCAGTTCACGCATCACGAATGGCTTGAAGAGTTCCAATGCCATTGGACGCGGAACGCCGCATTGGTACAGCTTCAGCTTAGGTGAAACGTCGATAACTGAACGACCAGAGTAGTCAACACGCTTACCAAGCAAGTTTTGACGGAAACGACCTTGCTTACCCTTCAGCATGTGAGAAATTGACTTCAATGGCCGGTTACCAGGACCAACCACTGGACGGCCGCGGCGACCGTTGTCGATCAAGGCGTCAACGGCTTCTTGCAGCATTCTTTCTTCGTTTTGCACGATCAAGCCTGGTGCGTGCATGTCCAAAAGCTTCTTCAGACGGTTGTTCCGGTTGATCACCCGGCGGTACAAGTCGTTCAAGTCGGAAGTGGCAAAACGGCCACCTTCCAGTTGCACCATTGGACGCAGGTCTGGTGGAATAACTGGGATAGTTTCCATAACCATCCATTCAGGCTTGTTGCCACTGTTCTTGAAGGCATCCAAGATGTCCAAGCGGCGAATTGCGCGGGTACGCTTTTGCCCCTTCAAGGTTTGTAGTTCAGCCTTTAATTCAGCAACTTCCTTGTCCAAGTCAACTTGCTTAAGCAAGTCACGGATGGCTTCAGCACCCATCTTAGCAACGAAGCGGTTGCCGTACTTAGCTCTTTCTTCCCGGTATTCAGCTTCAGTCAAAAGCTGCTTAGCTTCCAAACCGGTGTCGCCTGGATCGATCACGATGTAGGCAGCAAAGTAGATAACTTCTTCCAATTGCTTTGGTGAAACGTCCAAAACCAGACCCATTCTTGAAGGAATGCCCTTGAAGTACCAAATGTGGGTTACTGGTGCGGCCAATTCGATGTGGCCCATCCGTTCACGGCGAACATGAGAAGTCGTAACTTCAACGCCGCAGCGGTCACAGACGATGCCCTTGTAGCGAACGCCCTTGTACTTGCCACAGGCACATGCATAGTCCTTGGTTGGCCCAAAGATTCGCTCATCAAACAAACCGTCTTTTTCTGGCTTTAAAGTACGGTAGTTAATGGTTTCAGGCTTCTTAACTTCCCCGTATGACCAGCTTCTAATCTTGTTTGGTGAAGCCAAGCCAATTTGCATGCTTTCAAACTTATTTACGTCGATCAAAGTTTAACCCTCCAATTACTTAGAAGCATTTTCGTCATCGCTGGCACTGTCTACAGTTGCATCGGCATCGGCAGTTTGATCAGCTGCTTGTGCGTTTGCTGCTTCTTCTTCAGCGATTTCGGCTTCTTCTTCGGCCAACTTCTTCTTCTCTTGCGCTTCGGCAAGGCGAGATAAAGTATCGATGTTTACGTGTTCATTGGAGTCTTCATCCATGTCGCGCAGTTCAACTTCGTTTTCGTCGCTGTCCAAAACGCGCAGGTCCAGACCCAATGATTGCAATTCCTTAACCAAAACCCGGAATGATTCTGGAACGCCTGGCTTAGGAATTCTTTCGCCCTTAACGATGGCTTCATATGCCTTAACACGGCCAACAACGTCGTCTGACTTGTAAGTCAAGATTTCTTGCAGAGTGTAGGCTGCACCGTAGGCTTCCAAAGCCCAAACTTCCATTTCACCAAACCGCTGGCCACCAAATTGTGCCTTACCACCAAGTGGTTGTTGGGTAACCAGTGAGTATGGCCCGATGGAACGAGCGTGGATCTTGTCGTCAACCATGTGAGTCAGCTTCAGGTAGTACATTACCCCAACTGATACCCGGTTGTGGAATGGCTCACCGGTCCGGCCGTCGTAAAGAACAGTCTTACCGTCTGAGTCAACGCCGGCTTCTTTTACCAAGTTCCAAACGTCATCTTCGCTAGCCCCGTCGAATACTGGAGTAGCAACGTGGATCCCAAGTGCGCGAGCTGCCCGGCCCAAGTGGATTTCCAAAAGCTGCCCGATGTTCATACGTGAAGGCACACCCATTGGGTTCAAGCAGATGTCGACTGGCGTACCGTCTGGCAAGTATGGCATGTCTTCTACTGGAGCAACCAGGGCAACCGTACCCTTGTTACCGTGACGACCGGACATCTTGTCACCGACTTGGATCTTTCTCTTTTGGACGATGTAAACCCGAACCAGGGTGTTAACGCCTGGAGCCAGTTCGTCGCCGGCTTCACGGGTGAAGACTTGAACGTCTTGAACGACACCGCCACCGCCGTGTGGCACCTTCAAGGAAGTGTCACGAACTTCGCGGGCCTTTTCACCGAAGATAGCGTGCAAAAGTCTTTCTTCAGCGCTCAGTTCGGTAATCCCCTTAGGGGTAACCTTACCAACCAAGATGTCACCGTCGTGAACTTCAGCACCGATCCGGATGATCCCATTTTCGTCCAGGTCCTTCAACGCGTCTTCACCAACGTTAGGGATTTCCCGAGTAATTTCTTCAGGCCCCAGCTTGGTGTCACGAGCTTCTGAGTCGTAGTCTTCAATGTGGATTGAAGTGTAGACGTCATCCTTAACCAAACGTTCGCTCAGCATGATGGCGTCTTCGAAGTTGTACATGTTCCAAGTGGTGAAGGCAATAACTGGGTTTTGACCCAAGGACAGTTCGCCGTCAGCCATAGATGGACCGTTGGCAATTACTTGGCCCTTGACAACGTGGTCACCAGTTGAAACGTTTGGAGTTTGGTTGTAGTTCTTAGTTGCGTTTGAACGACGGTACTTTTCAAGCGTGTAGCTGTCAAGGGTTTGGTCGTCGCGGCGAACGCGGATTTCGTTAGCGTCTACGTATTCAACGACACCGTCAGCTTCAGCCAGCAAAGCGTCACCGGAGTCGTGACCGGCACGGTATTCCATACCAGTTGCAACCAGTGGGCTGTGTGGGTTGATCAAAGGAACAGCCTGACGTTGGTGGTTGGCCCCCATCAAGGCCCGGTTTGAGTCGTCGTTTTCCAAGAATGGAATACATGCAGAGGTTACGGAAACAACCTGCTTTGGAATAACGTCCATGTAGTCGATCCGGTCAGGACTTACTTCGACGTTGTCTTCCCGGTGACGGCAAAGGATCACGTCATCAACGAATGAGCCATCTTCGTTAAGTGGCGTGTTGGCCCCAGCGATAATGTAGTTGTCTTCTACATCGGCAGTCAAGTAGTCGATCTTGTCGGTAACCTTGTGGGTAGTCCAAGATACGCGGCGGTATGGGGTTTCCAAGAAGCCGTACTTGTTGATGATGGCGTAAGTTGCCATGGAGTTGATCAAACCGATGTTAGGACCTTCTGGCGTTTCAATTGGGCACAGGCGACCGTAGTGGGTGTAGTGAACGTCACGAACTTCATAGCCCGCACGGTCACGAGACAAACCACCAGGCCCCAAGGCTGACATACGACGCTTGTGGGTCAATTCACCCAATGGGTTGTTTTGGTCCATGAACTGGGAAAGTTGGGATGAACCAAAGAATTCCTTGATGGAACCAACGATTGGACGAATGTTGATCAGTTGTTGTGGAGTTACCGTAGCTGCGTCTTGGATTGACATCCGTTCGCGAACGACACGTTCCATTCTGGCCAAACCAATCCGCATTTGGTTTTGCAAAAGTTCACCAACACGGCGAATCCGGCGATTACCCAAGTGGTCGATGTCGTCAACCGTACCAACGCCTTCTTGCAGTTCCAAGAAGTAGTTGACAGAAGCCAAGATGTCAGCTGGAGTGATGCACTTCACGTCTTCAGCAATGTGGCCGTTTGAAATCAGCTTGATTTCGCGGTCTGGCACTTCCCGGGAGAAGACCTTGATTTCTTGAACAGTGATTGGTTCAGGAATGGCACCTTCTTCTGATGGAGTGTAGGTCACAGTCTTGAAGTCGTCCCGGTCAAGGTATTCCTTCAAAGTGTCCATCACTTCGTTGTTAACAACAGTGCCCTTAGCTGCCAAAACTTCCCCAGTGTCTGGGTCAGCCAGAGTTTCAGCCAAAGTGTAGCCCAAAAGGCGGTTCTTCAAGCTCAGCTTCTTGTTAACCTTGTAGCGGCCAACAGCTGCCAAGTCGTAACGGCGTGGGTCAAAGAAGCGTGATACCAACAGGCTGCGTGAAGAATCAGTCGTCTTTGGTTCACCTGGACGCAGACGGTCGTAGATGTCCTTCAAGGCTTCAGCTACGCGGCTGTCAGCAGGGTTCTTGTGAACGTCCTTGTCCAAAGTCAGGTTCAAGGTGTCGCTGTCGCCAAAGATTTCCTTAATTTCGCTGTCTGAGCCAAAGCCCAAAGCCCGTACTAAAACTGACAAAGGCAGCTTTCTAGTCCGGTCAACGCGCACGTAAGAAATGTTCTTAGCGTCAGTTTCAAATTCAAGCCATGCCCCCCGGTTAGGGATTACCGTAGTACCGAAGATTTGACGGCCGTTCTTGTCAAATTCACCGCTGTAGTAAACGCCTGGTGATCTAACCAGCTGAGAAACGATAACTCTTTCAGCCCCGTTAACGATGAAAGAACCAGACTTAGTCATCAAAGGCAAGTCGCCAAAGAAGACGTCTTGAGTCTTGATTTCGCCAGTTTCGTGGTTAGTCAATTTCAAAGTCACGTGCATTGGTGCTGAGTAAGTTGCATCGTGCTTGCGTGATTCGTCAACAGTGTACTTTGGTTCTTGCAGCTTGTAGTCGACATATTCCAAAGTCAAGCGACCTGAAGTATCGCTGATTGGCAAGATGTCGTCAAAAACTTCCTTAATACCTTGATCAAGGAACCACTTGTATGATTCAGTTTGCACATCCGTCAAGTTTGGCAGCGGCAGGATTTCTTTAATCCGGGAAAAGCTGCGTCTTGTCCGGTGTTGTCCGTAATTTACTACGTGTCCGTTTAGCAAGGAAAACATCCTTTCTATCCTGTTTGAAGAAAGCAAATATTACATTTGTGTTACATTTTAAAAAAGCTGAGTAATTCCGGTATTTTGAGCATAAAAAAGACAAAAACGAACCTGTCGTTTTTGTCTCTATCATTTTACTGGACAATATATCAGTAAAATCCTGAACTTCAGCCTTTTAAATCACTAAATATTGTACCACTTTTTTTAAAGAAACGCAAGTCCTAGCGGCCGCTAAAAAGCATGGCTGCCTGGGTGGCCAGACCAACCCCGGTGAGCTGGTAGCCGCCAGCCGTAATATTCCAGAAAATCTGCTTGCCTTGCGGACTGAGCTGGGATTTGATCGCGACCGGCTCTAAAGCGATCCGCAAGTCCCGCATCACCTTACCCAGGTAGACCTTCTGTTCCAGCTGCTGCTTAGCTTCCAGCAGGGCCTCCCGCTCTTCTCTTGGCATTTCGTCGTAAAGAGCGTCGATGATGTCGCTATAAAGTAGGATCCGCCCGTCAGTCTTCTTGCTTGCTTCTTGTTCTGCCTTAGCAGCTTCAGCTTTTTTCTTCTTGCCAAACATAATCTGCCTCCAAAAATTATCTTCTTCCGTTAATGAAATCTTGATAAGCTTTTGTTTTTTTAGCACCAGAAATCCAACCACCACCGAGTGAAGACTCCACTCCATTTCTGAAGACGTCAAACACTGCTTGTGCAGGTGATTTTGTTACTACATAGTGCCAACCACCTTTTTTATCACGGTACCAATAACCATTTGCACCATACGCAACTGGCTTGGGACGCGATGTGCTTTTTTTACTTTTTGCTCTTGCAAGCGAGATTGTAGGAACAGATTGATCAACTTCAACATTGTAGTCAGCTAATTCTTTATTGACAGTATCAACCACTTGCTGTAATTCTGCAAGCTTTTCTGAAGATACATTCGTACCTTCTGGAACACTTACGACAAACTTGTGATTGGCGATCTTGACATACTTAGAGAGTTCACTCTCTAAGTTTGGTGATACTGTCTGTGTGCTGTCACTCGCGTTAACAATTGATGGACTTACTGCAAGTCCTAAACTTATAGCAGCTATTAACGTTACAACGATTTTTCTTGAGCTTTTTATTTATATCCTCCTAATACACTCAAAACTAATTTACGAGGTAAATTCTAGGCTTGTAGAGGTAATATTACAAGGGGAAAAAACAAGCTTTATAAAAACGTAACAAATGTGTAATATCAGTTAAAACAAATAAAAGACAAGTTAGCACCTTGGCAGTTCAGCTTATCCCTTGATCTTTTCACCAGTTTGGGGCTTGACGATTTCAAACTTCAGCTTGCCGCGGCTGGCACCAATCTTGATCGTATCGCCAGCTTGCAAGTCTTCGTTGACCAGGTATTGGGCCAGTTGGTCTTCCACTTCATCTTGGATGGTCCGGCGAAGTGGCCGCGCACCCATTTCTGGGTTGTAGCCATCCTTAGCCAGTTGGTCCAAGGCGGCTGGTGAGATCTTCAAGGTAATGTCCTTGTCAGCCAGGCGCTTAACCAATTTTCTGGTCAAGAGAGTAACAATCGTCCGCAATTGCTTTGCCGTTAACGGCTTGAAGACGATCTTTTCATCAATCCGGTTCAAGAATTCCGGTCTGAAGAAGTCCTTGGTTGCCTTGGCTACCTTGTCGGAGATAACCTTGGCCTGGTCTGGCTTGGTCTTGGCAAAGCCGACTTGGTTGTCTTCTTCCAAGGATCTGGACCCCAGGTTAGAAGTCATGATGATGATCGTGTTTCTAAAGTCAATCTTGCGGCCTAAGGAGTCAGTCAAAAAGCCTTCATCAAGAACTCTCAATAAGACGTTGAAGATTTCTGGGTTAGCCTTTTCTACTTCGTCAAAAAGCACAACGGAGTATGGATGCTCGCGAACCTTGTTAGACAGCTGCCCGCCTTCTTCATAGCCGACATAACCAGGCGCTGACCCAATCAGCTTAGAAGAAGCTTCCTTGTCCATGTATTCAGACATGTCGACTCTGATGATGTTATCTTCTGAGCCAAAGACGGCTTCCGCCACGGCCTTGGCCAGTTCGGTCTTCCCAACCCCAGTTGGCCCCAAGAATAAGAAGGAACCGATTGGCCGATTTTCATCCTTCAAGCCGCTTCTGGACCGCCGAATAGCATTGGCCACGGCCTTCACGGCATCGTCTTGGCCGATAACCCGCTCATGCAAGATGCCTTCCAGGTTGGCCAGGCGCTTGTTTTCGCTGGTCTTGAGCTGAGTAACTGGCACGCCAGTCCAAATGGAGACCACCTTAGCAATGTCTTCTGGACCAACCGTGGCCCGCTTGCTTTCCTTGCCAGCCAACTTCTTAGCCAGGTCTGACCGCTTTTGCCGCAGGTCAATTTCCTTGTCTCTTAAGTTAGCGGCTTGGACAAAGTTTTGTTCAGCAGCTGCATCATTTTTAGCCTTTAAGGTTCTGCTGATTTCCAGATCAAGCTTGGCCAGGTCCTTGTCGTCGCCCGTATCGTTGGCCAGCTTGACAGCGGCACTGGCTTCATCGATCAAGTCGATGGCCTTGTCTGGCTGGAAGCGGTCGGCGATGTAGCGGCTAGACAGGTTAACTGCTGACTGCAGGGCTTCTTCAGACAGGGTTACCCGGTGGTAGTCCTCGTACTTAGACTTGAGCCCTTCCAAGATCTTCAAGGTCTCTTCCGAGCTTGGCTCAGACAGGCGCACCAGCTGGAAGCGGCGAACAAAGGCTGAATCCTTTTCCATGTGCTTGCGGTATTCCTCAAAGGTCGTTGCCCCAATTAATTGGATGTCGCCCCGGGCCAGGGCCGGCTTTAAGGTATTAGAAGCACTCATCGCGCCTTCAGCATCCCCGGCCTTGACCAAGGTGTGGATTTCGTCCACAAACAAGATTACGTTCTTGCTGGAGATGACTTCCTTAATCAAGCGGTCCAGCCGCTCCTCAAATTCGCCCCGGTAGCGGGTGCCGGCCACCATGCTGTTGACGTCCAAGGAAACGACGCGCTTGTTCTGCAAATCGCGCGGCACCTTTTTAGCCACAATGTCGCTGGCCAAGGCTTCTGCTACCGCCGTTTTACCAACGCCGGGTTCCCCCACTAAGAGCGGGTTGTTCTTGGTTCTTCTGGACAAAATTTGGATGACCCGGTCAAGCTCTTTTTGCCGGCCAATCACTGGGTCAATGTCCCCGTTTTTAGCCCGCTTGTTTAGGTCTACGCCAAAGCGGTCCAGCATCGGGGTTTGGGATTGGCCACTCACCTGACTTGACTCAGGCCGGCTCACTTCCCCATCGTCCAAGTTGTTGGCATCGTCTAACTCATCTCTTAAGTTGTCGATGTCCACGTCCAGATTTTTCAAAATCATGGCTGACAAAATCTGCTCGCTGGAAACCAAGGCCTGCAGGATATCGGTCGTTTCGATCTGCTTAGCGCCGCGGGCTTCAGAATTGCGCTTGGCATTTTCTAGAGCCAGGGTCAAACGAGGAGACATTTCCATAAAGGAGGCGCCAGCTGAAGAACCGTAGCCCGTGTAGCGCTCGATTTCTTCGCGTACGCCAGTTGGAGTCACCCCCATGGTCCGCAGGATCTTGCCCGCCTTACCGTCAGCCTCGATCACGATGGCCAAAAGCACGTGTTCGGTGCCAATTAAGCGGTGGTGAAAAGCCTGTGCCTGCTCCTTGGCAATTTCTAAAACTTGATTGCTGCTATTACTGTAAGAATTTTGCATAAAAACACCGCCTTAGTTCTGTGCTTGACCCAAGACTACGCCAGCAATCTTTTCCAGGTATTCCTGGTCAAGCTGGTCAAAATTGCTAAAAGTCGTTGAGTCAAAATCATATACGCCCCAAAGGTCGCCCTGCTGGTTGAAGATGGGCACCACAATTTCGGAATTAGAGGCACTGTCGCAGGCGATATGGCCTGGAAAGTCGTGGACATTTTCCACGATCTGGGTTGCCTGGTCCTTAGCCGCCTTGCCGCAAACGCCCTTGCCGATTTGGATGTGGACGCAGGCTGGCTGCCCTTGGAAGGGCCCCAAGATCAGCTCGCCCTTTTCAAAGCGATAGACGCCAGCAAAGTTGACGTTCTTTAATTGGTGGTATAGCAGGGCTGACACGTTGGCCGTGTTGGCGATCCAGTCGCTTTCGCCGTATACCAGGGCTTCGGCCTGCTTGAGAAAAAGCTCGTATTCTTCTTGACTTGCTGCTGCCATCTTGTTCCTCCATCATGCTCTAAAAAGTAGATAGTCTTTGTTTCTTCTTTTTTTATTGAAAAATCCTGAAAACACTATGCTTTGAAGCATAGCATTTAACTGTTTCAGTTACAAGCCGGACGCCTTTTCACCTACTTATTATAAGCTAGTTCAGCCAGAAAGTTAAAAAGGCAAAAAGAAAAGACCCGCTAAACAGCGAGTCTTTGTTTGGAGCGGAAGACGGGATTCGAACCCGCGACCCC
>NZ_AZDU01000022.1 GCF_001434815.1 Lactobacillus equicursoris DSM 19284 = JCM 14600 = CIP 110162 | reverse complement strand
TTTTAATAATCGGAAATTTCTTTACTCAACTGCCAGCAGCATTTTAATAATTAGGAATCGGCCGTACTCAAGTACGACCGATTTTTTAATCTTTTGGTACAAAATTGACTCAACTGCGTTTTAGCTTTTAATAATTCGAATTATGAGAGACGAAGAACTAGTTGAGTCAATTATAGGGGCAATTATGAGAAACGAGAGTGTAGTTGAGTACAACATAAGGGGAATTATGAGAAATATGGCTGCAGTTGAGTAAAGTCGTGTTTCAATTATGAGAAAGGCTTCGGCAGTTGAGTAAAAAGTTGCCACGATTATTAAAAAGTCCGGTTCAGTTGAGTAAAATTTGCGGCTACGCTTGTCCCAGTTACCAAAACCACCAAATAAAAACCATATTTTTACGAAAAGAACTAGACATTTTATTTTAAAGAGTATATACTACGAATTGTAAGCGATAACAGATAAAAGCAGTTGAGATATTTTTTAGGAGGTAATAAGAATGGCTGAAAAGACAGTAATGCTTTGTTGCTCAGCCGGGATGAGCACTAGCATGCTCGTGAAGAAGATGCAGGAGGCTGCTAAGAAGGACGGTTTGGACTACGAAATCTTTGCTTGTCCAGCCGCTGAAGCCGACACTAACTTGGAAAACAAGAACATCAGCTGCGTCTTGTTGGGGCCACAAGTCAGCTACATGTTGGCCGACTTTGAAAAGAAGGTTGAAGGCACTGGCATTCCAGTCGAAGTCATTGACATGGCAGCTTACGGCATGATGGACGGCGAAAAGGTCGTTCAACAAGCCAAGAAGCTGGTTGGTTAGGATTTAGGTAGATTGAGGAAAAAGTGATGAGTACTGATACTAGTAAGAAGAGCGGCTTTAGCGAGTTCGTTAACGCTAAAATCTTGCCGCCAATCATGAAATTCGTTAACACGAAGGCTGTTAAGGCGCTCCAAGATGGGATGGTTTACTCTCTGCCATTCATCATCATCGGGTCTATCTTCTTGATCATGTCCAACTTCCCAATTCCCGCAGTTTCTACGGAATTGGCGAACAGCGGCTGGTCAGCCTTCTTTAGTCAAGCCTACGCGGCCAGCTTCGGGATGATCTCCATCTGGTCCGTTGTCGGGATTGCCTATGTTTACATTAAGAATGAAAAAGTTGAGCCACTTCCAGGTGCCCTAACTGCCCTGTGTGCCTTCTTCTTGCTCCAATTTATGCAAGTTGACAGCCCAATGAAGGCAGCCTTGTCCAGCGGTATTTCTAACTCAGCTGGCAAGGTTGTGGTTACTGGCTCAGCTGTGACCCAAAACTTGGACAAGCTGCCAAGCGCCATGAAGACCTTTATTCTGTCACCAGTTACCGGCGTTTTGAACACTTCATGGATGGGTGGCCAAGGCATGGTCGCTGCCATCATCATCGGCCTTTTAGTTGGCTGGTCATACAGCGTCATGATGAAGAAGGGCTGGGAAATCAAGCTGCCTGAACAAGTGCCAGCCAGCGTTTCTAAGCAGTTCTCAGCCATGATTCCAGCCGGCATCATTTTGACAGCCTGCATGCTGCTCTTTGCAGCCTTCAAGCAATTCGGCAACACCGACCTGCTCAACTGGATCTACAAGGTGCTGGAAATTCCAATGCAAGGCGTGTCCGACTCATGGGGCGGTGCGATCGTCATCGGCTTGGCCGTACCATTCTTCTGGTTCTTCGGCGTTCACGGCGGTTTGATTGTTGGTTCTGTAGCCAGTGCCTTCTTGCTGCCAAACACCGCAGCCAACGCTGCCCTTTACCACGCTGGGAAGCTTTCACTTGCTAACGGTGCCCACATTATCACCAACGAATTCTACAACAACTTCATTAACTTGACTGGTTCAGGGATTACCATTGGTTTGGTTGTCTTTACGGTCTTCTTCGCTAAGTCGCAACAAATGAAGGCTATCGGTAAGATCGAACTGGTACCTTCCATCTTCAACATCAACGAACCATTCCTGTTCGGTCTGCCACTGGTGATGAACCCATTCCTGGCGGTTCCATTCTTCGGCGTACCGCTGATCGTCAGCCTGTCAACTTACGCTTTGATCAACTTCGGTATCTTGCCACCACTGAACGGGGTTGCCGCTCCATGGACCACGCCAGCCGTTCTCTCCGGCTTCTTCATCGGTGGCTGGAAGATCGCCGTATGGCAATTCTGCGTCTTGGTCATCTCTACTCTGGTTTACTTCCCATTTGCCAAGAAGTATGACCAAGAATTGCTGAAGCGGGAACAAGCAAATGCTGAAGCCTAAGCGGAAGCTTTTTTAAAAAGAAACTGTATATTAAAACTTTATTTCTACAAAACACGACATCTTTCTCAAACATTAGGCATTCAAATGAGTGAAAACGCAATGCAATCAATTATGGGGTTAATCGTCAACGCCCACAATTCCCAAACTGCCATGCTGACTAAGGAAGCTAGCGGCGAACACATTCCTGTAACTTTGTTATTGGTTCACTCTCAAGACCATTTGATGACGGCAATTACTTACATTGACCTAGCCAAGTAATTGGTTGCCGTTTACAAAAAAATGGCCCAAAAGTAATTAAGGAAACGGCCCAGCATCAAGTGACGCTTGGGTCGTTTTTTTGAAAAAATCGAGGTTAAAAATGGCATTAGCAGCAATTGATATCGGTGGAACGACGATCAAGTTCGCCCTCTGGCAAAAACGCGAATTGACTGACAAGCACGCGGTGGACACGCCGGACAACTTGGCGGACTTCTACCAGGCTTTAAAAGCGGAAGTGGACAAGTTTAAGGAAAAAAACAATGTGACCGGCGTAGCCATCTCCTCACCTGGCGCGGTCAACAAGAAGACCGGCGTGATTGAAGGGGCCAGCGCCCTGCCCTACATCCACAACTTTCCGATCGTACCGGAACTGGAAAAGCTTTTTGGCCTGCCCGTATCCATTGAAAATGACGCCAACTGCGCGGCACTTGCGGAATTAGCCGAAGGGGCCGCGCAGGGGCACGACTCTCTGGCCTTCATGGTTATCGGGACCGGGGTTGGCGGGGCCTTGATCGTCAACCGGCAGATCTGGCACGGCGCCCACCTTTACGGCGGGGAGTTCGGCTACCAAACTACCGGCGATGCCGGGTTAACCTTGAGCGAGGCGGCTTCGCCCGTCCAAATGGCGGCGCGGTATAACGAAGCCACGGGTAAAAAATGCTCTGGCAAGGAGGTCTACGACCTGGCCAAGGCCGGCGATCCGGTCGCTTTGAAAGAGCGCACGCGGTCAATCAAGGTACTGGCCAACGCTATTTACAACCTCCAGCACGGCTTTGACCCGGAAAAGGTTATCATTGGGGGCGCCATTTCGAATAACTCAGATCTGCTGCCTTTATTAAATGATGAAATCGCCAAAATCAGAAAAGAAGTTAAGATCGCAACTGTTAAGCCGGAACTAGCTGTTTGCCAGTACCGCGGTGAAGCCAACTTGCGCGGCTGCGTCGTTGATTTTGAACAAGAACATGGAGAAGAATAAAGATGAAATTTCCTGAAAACTTTGCCTGGGGCGCAGCTACCTCAGGTCCCCAATCAGAAGGCCGCTTTAACAAGCGCCACCGCAATGTTTTTGACTACTGGTACGACACTGACCCCCAAGCCTTTTACGCTGGGGTTGGGCCAGACACGGCGTCTAATTTTTACAATGACTATCAAAAGGACCTGCCTTTGATGCGGGAGGCTGGGATTAAAAATCTGCGGACCTCCATCCAGTGGTCCCGCCTGATCGACGACTTTGAAACGGCCACGGTGGACCCCGACGGCGCCAAGTTCTATAGCGACATGATCGACTGTATGATCGCAAATGGCATCACGCCTTACATCAACCTCTGCCACTTTGACATGCCTTATGAACTGCAAAAAAAGTACGGCGGCTGGGAGAGTAAGCACGTGACGGACCTTTTTGCCAAGTTTGCTGACAAGGCCTACGAGCTTTACGGTGACCGGGTGAAGCACTGGTTTACTTTTAACGAGCCAAAAGTCATCTTGGATGGGGGATACCTCTATATGTTCCACTACCCGCTGAAGGTGGACGGGCCCTTGTCAGTGCAGGTGGCCTACAACATCGACCTGGCTTCGGCTAAGGCCATTCAAAAGTTCCGTGCCCGCTTTAAGGGCGATGACCACACCATCGGGATTATCCTGAACTTAACGCCAGCCTACGCCAGATCCGAATCTGAAGGCGACCAAAAAGCAGCCGAATTTGCCAACCTCTGGTGCGTTGATCTCTGGCTGGATGCGGCTATTAAGGGCGTGTTCCCGGAAAAATTGACTAAGATTTTGGCCAAGGACGGCGTTTTGTGGGAAGCAACGGATGAAGAATTAGCCCTGATCAAGGAAAACACCATCGACCTGCTCGGCGTCAACTACTACCAGCCAATGCGAGTGCAAGAGCCAGCCATTTCGCCTGAAAGCCTGCAAGACTGGATGCCTGACATTTACTTTGACAACTACGAGATGCCGGGCCGGGTGATGAACGTGGACAAGGGCTGGGAAATCTATCCAAAGGCCATCTACGACATCGCCATCAACATCCGCGACAATTATGGCAATGTACCGTGGTTTGTTTCTGAAAACGGCATGGGGGTTTCCCGGGAAGAGCGGTTCATGGATAAAAACGGCGTGGTCCAAGATGACTACCGGATCAACTTCATCCGCAACCACCTGAAGTGGCTGCACCAGGGGATTGAAGAAGGGTCCAACTGCAAGGGCTACTTCTTGTGGACGGCGATCGACTGCTGGTCCTGGATGAACGCCTACCGGAACCGCTACGGGCTGATCCGCGACGACATTCACACCCAGAAGAAGACCTTGAAGAAGTCGGCTTACTGGTACCGGAAGCTGAGCGACAGCAATGAGCTGGACGCGGATTGATTTTTGCAAGATCTTTCGCTGATTTTTCCCAATCTGGTCGCAAAATAGCTTATGATGGTAGTGGAATAAATTAAGCAAGCGGAAACACAATTGAAGGTGCAAAGGAGATTAAATGCAAATGGCAGAACCACTATTTTTAGAACCAGTCTTCCATGAAAAAATTTGGGGCGGCACTGGCCTGCGCGACGAATTTGGCTACGACATCCCGAGCGACCACACCGGGGAAGCCTGGGCCATTTCGGCCCACCCGCATGGCCCAGCCACCATCAAGAACGGCCCTTACAAGGGGATGAAGCTGAACGAACTCTGGGATGCTCACCGGGAGCTTTTTGGCAATGCGAAAGGTGACGTCTTCCCGCTGCTAACCAAGATTTTGGATGCCAACCAAGACCTGTCCGTCCAAGTGCACCCCGACAACGAATACGCCCGGATTCACGAAGGCGAACTCGGCAAGACCGAATCCTGGTACGTGATCAAGGCTAAGCCAGGTGCCAAGCTCTACTACGGTCACAACGCCCAAACTCGCGAGGAATTCGCCGACATGGTTCATGGCAAGGAATGGAAAAAGCTCCTCAGAACCGTACCCGTTCACGAAGGTGACTTTTTCTACGTACCGCATGGCATGGTGCATGCCGTCGGCAGCGGCATCATGGTGCTGGAAACCCAGCAGTCCAGTGACACCACTTACCGGATGTACGACTTTGACCGGGTGGACAAGAAGACTGGCAAGCTGCGCGAACTCCACTTGCAACAATCCATCGATACGGTAGAGGTGCCATTTAAGAACCCAGTTTTGAACCACGAAGAATGGGACGTGGGCGACGTCCACGTGACCCAGTTTGTCATGGCTGAATACTTCGGCGTCTTCAAGCTGGACGTTAAGGGCAAGGGCGACTTTGAAATCAAGGACAACAAGTACCGCTTGATGTCAGTGATCGATGGCTCTGCCAGCTTGACGGTTGATGGCCAAGCATATTCTTTGAAAAAAGGTGACCATTTGATTTTGCCAACCACAATTTCCTGCTATACTTTAGATGGAAGCGCAACAATTATTGCTTCAAAGCCAGGCGACGAAGCGTAACTTGATTTTGACAGTATAGGAGATATACAGAATGACACAATTTGTTGGCAGTATTGAGGCTGGTGGTACCAAGTTTGTTTTAGGCGTGCAAAACGTGGAAAGCGGCGAAACGGTCGCAACCAAGCGGGTGCCAACCACGACCCCAGCGGAAACCTTGGAAGCGTGCCGGGACTTTTTTAAAGAAAATTCAGTAAACGCCTTGGCCATCGGCTCCTTTGGCCCCATCGACATCAACCCGAACTCCAAGACTTTTGGCTACATTACCAAGACGCCAAAGCCAGGTTGGTCCAACACTGAGCTGAAGGGCTACTTTGAAAGAGAACTGGGCGTACCAGCCGTTTTGACGACTGACGTCAACGCCTCTTGCTACGGGGAATACATCGCCCGTGGCCGCGATAACGAAAAGACATACCTGTACATCACCATTGGGACGGGCGTGGGCGCTGGTGCCATCCAGCAAGGCCACTTTATTGGCTACACCAACCACTCCGAAATGGGCCACATGCGGATCCCTAAGCGGGCTGATGATAACTACGAGGGCGGCTGCCCATTCCACGGGGATGCCTGCGGGGAAGGCTTGACGGCTGGTCCAACCTTGAAGGGCAGAACTGGCATTCCAGGCGAAGACCTGGACCGGGATAACCCAGTCTTTGATCTGATTTCTTACTACGTGGCAGAAATGCTTTACAACATCTACCTGACCATCCGGCCAGACGTGATGGTGGTCGGCGGCTCCGTCTTGAACGAAGGCGACATGCCAACTGTAAGAAAGTACTTCAAGGAAATGAACAACGACTACGTAGAAGTTGGCAACGTGGATGAATTGATCGTGCGGCCAATCGTGCCAAACAACGGCTCTGCAGTTTTGGGCTGCTACGAAATGGCTAAGGACTTATTAAAGTAATAAAAATCGCTAGCGTATGCTAGCGATTTTTTGGTTACTTGTACTGCTTCCGGTAAGTCAGCGGGCTGATCCCAGCCACCTTTTTAAAGGTGGTGGAAAACAGGCTCCCACTGGAGAAGCCGACATCATCGCAGATCTCGCTAAGGGTCCGATTGGTAAAAATCAGCTCGTGCTTGGCCTGGGCCACTTTGACCTGGTTGATGAAGGCGACCAGGGTCATCCCGGTCTCCTTTTTAAATAGGTGCTGGAGGTAGGAGCGGCTGACGGCCAGCCGGTCAGCGATTTCTTGGACACTAGTAATGTCCGCATAGTGGTGGTAGATGTACTCTTCGGCCTTGTAGACCAGGGGCGTCAGGCTCGTCCGATTGCTGCGAGCGACCCGGTTGACAAAAATTTCCCCAATCGCCCGGGAATACTCGTAAAAGTTGGAGATGACTGTGTCCTTCTCCAGCCTGTTGATGATCTGGTCGCTCAAGGCGTAGGCCTCGCTAGCTGCTAACCCGCCCCGGATGGCAGCCCGGGTGTAGAGGGTGGTGGCGGAAATAGCCAGGTTCTTTTCCCGTCGCAGCTTGCCGGCCCCTAAAAGTCCAATATTCCCTTCTTTAATAAACGAGCGAAAGCGCTGATTATAAAGGTCTAAATTGCCCAGCTGGACAGCCTCCATGAGTTCCTGTTCAGCCAGGTAGCCTTCGTAATCGGCGCTTTTTTGCATGGGCTCAATCGTCAGATTTTCCCCAGTAAAAAAGCCTTGGTCGGTAAGCTCCGTTTGCGGCCAGGTGCGAAAAATCGCAAAATACAGGCTCTTCATTAAACTGGCAAACTGGTCAAAGCCAAGCAGGGGCGCCAGCCGGTCCAGATTGCCCTGGCCAGCGATGGTGATATTGGCGTTCCAGCCGACGATAATTTTGTCTGCATAACGGAACTTGCCAAGGGAATTTTTGTTATCGGGCAAGAGCAGGTCCAGGTCGTTGACCTGCTTTAGGCATTTTTTGATAAAAATTTCCGGCAAATGGGGTGCCAGGGGCCGGATAAATTCCTGCTCTACCTGCCCTTGACCTGTTAGGACGTAAAGGTTAAGGGAGGTGCCGTCATGGAAGGTTTGGAGGAGTCGCTCAAGGTCCATTTTTAAACCGCTTTCTTTTTTGTGCACAAAAACCAAATAAATAGCATTTTTACGAAAAAAACCTGCTAAGGATATCATACAATATCCACTGTAAGCGCTGCAAGCGAAACAGAGGGATTATCAATGCAAATCAGCAAAATTGAAATCAACCACTTGGTCAAGCCGCTGGGCTTTGAACTGGGAAAGAAATTACACATCGCGGCTTTTCTGGACGAAGCCGTCCAGACTAACGAAATCGATAGACGCCTGGCAATCAAGCAGGGCGAAGAAGTTGTCTACGACAGCGGCTGGGAAGCAGCCACTGACTTGATTTTTGAGGACGTCGACTTAGCTTTAGTCCCAAGAAGCCGGTACATGGTGGAAGTGTCCGCCAAGATTAATGGACAAGAGCTTGCTGAAACTAGCTATTTTGAAACGGGCTACTTGAAAGAAAAAATGGCCGGCGACTGGATTGGGACCAGCAAGTTGGACCTTCACTCCCTTATCTTAAAGAAAAAGTTTACGGCAGAAACGGTTAAAAATGCTCGTCTCTATGTCTCCGGCGTTGGCCTCTTTGAAGCCTACCTGGATGGGCAAAAAGTCGGCGACGAGTACCTGGCACCAGGCTTTACCGACTACCGCTACTACGTGCAAAGAGCCAGCTACGACGTGACTAGTTTAGTTACGCCAGGCGACCACCTTTTGCGGATCGTTTTAGCAGATGGCTGGTACCGGGGGAAGCTCGGCTTGGCCCAGCACGGCGGGGTGCCAGACAACTATGGCAGCGAGCTCAAGGCGATCGCCGACCTGCGCTTAGTAAGTGCAGACGGTGAAGAAGTCATCGCCACTGATGATAGCTGGGACGTGGTGACGTCGCCAGTAACTCATTCCGGCATCTACTACGGGGAAGACTTTGATGAAACTATTTCCCGGCAAGTCTTGGAAAAAGCGGTGGTGAAACAGGCTTCCGGCAAATACCTGTTGGACCGCCGCAGCCTGCCAATTACAGCCCATGAGGAATTTATTCCCCGGGTAATAATGACCCAAAGCGGCGACCAAGTCCTGGACTTTGGCCAAAACTTAGCTGGCTGGGTGGAATTCAAGAACCGCCTGCCTAAGGGCAACAAGGTCACAATCGACTTTGGTGAAATCATGCAAGATGGGGAATTTTACCGGGACAACCTCCGCTCAGCCAGAGCCCAATTTACCTATGTCAGTGGCGGGGAAGAAAAGTGGATCCGGCCACACTTCACCTACTTTGGCTTTAGATATGCCAAGGTGACTGGCTGGTCAGGGGACCTCACAGCCAGCGACTTTAAGGCTGTAGCCCTTTACTCAGACATGGACGAAACAGGAAATATTCAAACTGACAATGCCGAGGTCAACCGCCTCTTTGAGAACGTTAAGTGGGGACAAAAGTCCAACTTTGTGGATATCCCAACCGACTGCCCGCAGCGGGATGAGCGCCTTGGCTGGACTGGGGATGCGGCAATTTTTGCCTTAACGGCCAGCTACAATATGGATACTTACCAATTCAATAAAAAGTTTTCCTATGACATTGCCGTAGAGCAAAGCCGTCTAGCTGGCAAGGTGCCACTCTACGTACCATCCGTTGGCAACGATGACGGCGGCAAGGCCGTGTGGAGCGATGCGGCGACGATCATTCCTTGGGTCAGCTACCAAAGAAGCGGTGATAAGGCGATCCTGCGCCAAAATATTGGTGCCATGATGTCCTGGGTGGACTGGGTTCACGACCGGGCACTTGCTAACGGCAATGAGTACCTGTGGCTGGGCGATGACCAGCTGGGCGACTGGCTGGCCCTGGACACGGAAGACATCATGAAGCTGAAGGGGAAGACGCCAGACGACCTGATTGCCAGCGCCTACTACTACTATTCAGCCAAGATCGTCAGCCAGGCAGCGGAAGTCTTAGGGATGAAGCATGAATACCAGTACTACCGGCAGCTGAGCCGCCTGATCAAGGAAGCCTTTATCAAGCACTTCTATACGCCAGACGGTTTAGCCATTGCCAACACCCAAACGGGTCTTGCTCTTTGCCTGGAATTTGGCCTGTATCCAGCAGCTGCCAAAAAGGGTCTGGTTAACAGCTTAGTAACCAAGATTGAAGGCAACCGCAACCACCTAGACACCGGCTTTGTCGGTACGCCGCTCTTGCTGCCAGCCTTAACCCACAATGGCCAAGAGCAGCTGGCCTTGCGCCTCTTTTTAAATACCGACTTCCCAAGCTGGCTCTACGAAGTGAAAAAGGGGGCCACCACTATCTGGGAACGGTGGAATTCCGTTGAAGAGGATGGCCACATTGCCAAAAACGGAATGAACTCCCTGAACCACTATTCAAGTGGGGCCGTGATGGCCTGGGCCTACGAAGAACTCGTGGGTCTAACGCAAGCAGGCAAAAATGTTATCTTCAAGCCGCTGATCAGCTCTAAATTTAAGGAAGTGGCCGGACAAGTTATGTTACCAACGGGTCTGGTTAAAGCTAGCGTCAAGCTGGAAAAAGCCGACCAGGTAACTATCCTGCTTGAGATTCCCCTGGGCAGCCAGGTCAAGCTGGATCTGCCCGCCGGGCAAATGACCGTTAACGGGCAAGCTTTTGGCGGTGAACTTTTGAAGAGCGGGAGCTACACGTTTCAGCTCCAGCTAGAATCGCCAATCGTTGAAGCTTGCGACGTCCACACGCCACTGAAAGAATTTGCGAGCCACGCGGCTTTAACTGAAAAATTAAGCAAGTTGGTGCCATTCTGGGGCTTTTTAACCATTCCAGGCAACCTGGACCACTTCGGTCAATACTCGCTCTTCCAGTTAAGCCGGGAGATGCGGGGGATCGGCTTTAAGCCTTTTGAAGACAAGGATATCGAATCCATTAACCAAGTATTTAAGGAATATGCATTAGGTGAATAAGATGAGTAAAGAAAAAAATATTAACAGCTTTTGGACAAAGCTCTCAATTCTGCTATTGAACATTTTTACGGTTTCCGGCGGCGCTACCGCGGCAACTGTACCTGCCATGATCAAGGCCTTTCCGCAAACCGCGCCAACCTTGGTCGAATTAACCATGACAGTTCCTGCATTGGGGATTATCTTCTTCACCCCTTTGAGCAATGTCATTGCCGAAAAAATTGGCGTTAAGAAGACCATCTTGATCGGTTTGACGGTCTTGCTGATCTCTGGTGTAATCCCAGTTTTCTCCAACAATTTCCCACTGATTTTTGCTTCAAGAATCGGGGTCGGCGTTGGTACGGGGCTTTTGGCTTCATACTCCCAATCTTTGATCATCAGCCTCTACCAGGGCCAAGAACAACAACGCTTGATGGGTCTGTCCAGCGTGGTCCAAGGCTTGGGGATGTTCTTGATGACCTTTTTCGCCGGTGTCTTGATGGGTCAAGGCTGGCACGCAGCTTACTGGGTTAACGCCATGGCTTTGCCAGTTCTCTTATTGGTAGCGATTTTTGTACCAAACATCTTGGGTAAGCATGAAGCTGGCCCAGCTGCTCAAGCAGAAAAGCCGGTTAACTCCAAGAAGGTGGACGGCAAGATTTGGCTTTTGGCGGCCTTCATGTTCTTCTTCAACTTTTCCTTTGCTTTCGTAAGTATCAAGTTTGCGTCACTCGTTATCTCTAAGGGCTACGGTACTGCTCAAAGCGCCAGCACCTTGATGGGCATCATGTCCTTTGCCATGGCAGCCGGTGGCTTCATCTTCATGGCCCTGCCACAAGCTGTTAAAAAGTTCTCACTCGCGATTTCTTTAGGTTCAGGCTTCCTGTCCTACCTGATTTTGACCATGTCTAACTCCCTCACTTTGAGCGGCGTCGGCATCGTGTTAAGCGGGATTGCCGTATCCATGACCATGGTTTCCTGCATGACTAACATTGGGATCTTCACTTCCCCAGCCCAAGTGCCATTCTCTACTTCCGTAGTCATGACTACGGCTAACATTGGTTCGCTTTTGTCACCATATATTGCACAATTTTTGGGCAAGACTTTTAACAACGAAAGTCCAGAATTCACCTTCTTGTGCGGGACGATCGTCTTTGCTGCCCTCTTGGTAGTCGCAATTCTGATCGGAATCAACTTTGGCAACTTGAAGTTTAAAGAAGTAAAAGAGGCTTAAAAATGTTAAGTGAACAAGCAAAGCAAGCAATTGAATTTTCTAGAAAATACATTAAGTCGGGACAGGCATCGCTGACCCCAGAAATCGCCCTGGCGGCCAGAAAGGGCGCCGATGAAGGCAATAAGTACGACTTGCCAGAAGAGGTGACGCTGAAGGCGGTTGATGAAGGCGGCGTGAAGGGGGAATTTTACTTAAGAGCAGATTCACCTAAGGCAGTCTTGATGTTCCTTCACGGCGGTGCCTATGCGACAGGGACGGTTTACTCCCGCCGCAAGATAGCCATCAAATTGGGCCAGGCCATCGGCAGCGGGATTGACGTCTTCGCGGTCGACTACACCCAGTACCCAGAAGGCCGTCATCCAGCCGCTCAAGAAGACATAATGCGGGCTTACGACTACCTCCGCGGGCTCTATGACCAAGTCCTGGTCTTTGGTGAAAGTGCCGGGGCCACCCTGGCCTTGACTCTGACTTTACAGTTAAAGGATGAAGGGAAAAAGCTGCCAGAACGAGTATCCGTTTTTTCACCAGTGATCAACCAGCTGAACACCTCAGCTTCTGAATACCTGAGAACCGAACGCGATCCGATGCTGGTCGGTGCCACGGCTCCGGTACCATATTTTGACGAGCCGGCCAAGATTGATCCGCTGATTTCACCAATCTATGGCGACTTCACGGGCTTCCCGCCGCTGTTCATCAATTGCGGCAGCGAGGAAGTCAAGTATGACAGCAGTGCCATTTTGAACAACTTATGCGAAAAGGCTGGCGTGGATGTACAGTGGCACGTTTGGCAAGACCTCTTCCATGTCTTTATCTTGTTCGATATGCCAGAAACGGATTTGGCGATTAAACAGATCGGTGAATTTTTCAAGGCAGGGGTTAAATTTGACTAAGAAAGAAAAAAGATTCTTGCTGCTAGGGCGGGTAGCCTCAGCCATCTCTGTCTTGATGTATGTTTCCTACCTTGCCCAGATCGCCAGCAACCTTAGTGGTCAAAAAGGGAATCCGGTGCAACCCCTAGTCGCCGCCATCAACGCTAGTTTGTGGGTGGCCTATGGCTGGAATGCGCCTAAGCGCGACTGGCCAATCATCGTGGCCAACGCTCCAGGAATTGTCTTGGGCCTAGCCACGGCAATCACGTGTTTTTAACTTAAAGTTTCCTCTCCGAAAAACTCAATTTAGGTATGTTAGGAGCCGGATCGGTAGATCCGGCTCCCTTTTTTGTGCGTTTCTGTGCTTTTTTGACAAAAAACCTCTGTAAGGGTTTACAGACTAAAAAGAAAGTGCTACCATATAGTTGTTCGGAAAGCAGAAGAATAATAATCAAGATCAAAAAGTGGATTGTTACTATCCAATTAGGCAAAACCACATCTCTTGAACTATTTATTTAGTTTGAGAGGTGTGGTTTTTGTTTGTAAGAGGTAAAAAATGGAAGACGAAAACAAGGAAATCACGAAAACCGATATTTCGATGACTGGCTTTGCGATCGTTGCCTACTCTGGGGATGCCCGAACCGCCCTGATCAAGGCGATGAAAGAAGCCAGTGAAGGTCATATTACTAAAGCCCGTGACTTAGTGAAGGAAGCCAACGATTCAATCAATGCTGCCCACAATGAGCAAACCAAGCTTTTGAGCAAGGAAGCAAGTGGCATGGATATGGACGTCACCTTTATTATGGTTCACGGTCAAGATACTTTGATGACGACCATGCTATTGAAAGATCAAATGGAAACTATCATTAATCTTTATGAAAGAATTAACAAGCTCGAAGGAAAAACGGTCGATTGACGTGATTGCTAAACTTGAATGCTGTTAAAAGAAAAATGGGACAATAGTCAAGTATTCATTGCAATTTTGATAAAAACAACCGAATGTTTTTAAAAATTATCAAATGACTGGCTCAATAAAAAATTAACATTTTTCTTGTGTAAGTGTTTACAAATTATTAACAAAGTGCTAGGATAATCCTTGCAGACTTAATGACTTAAATTGCGAATTGTTACTATTGAATTAGGCAAAACCGCACTCTGAAGGCCATGGGAAAACTATAGGCTGGGAGGGGCGGTTGTTTTTTTTGCCAAAAATGGCATTTGAGTTGGATACGAGGAGGGAGAGTCCTTTGAAAATAGCGCAAGTTTTGAATAACAACGTAGCAGTTATCCAAGATAGAAGAGGCGTACCGGCAATTGTCATGGGAAGAGGCATTGCCTTTGGTAAGAGGAAAGGCGATCAAATCGATCGCAAGAAGATTGAGAAGACCTTCAAGATGCATGATGAGCATACAGTTGAAGATCTCTCCGGCTTGCTCAAGGACGTGCCAAATAACTTCGTTAAAACCAGCTACTCCCTGATTGAAGAGAGTCAGGAAAAGTATGGCTTTAAGGTTGAAAGCTACCTATATGTAACTTTGACCATGCACCTATATTCTGCCTACCAGCGGATAAAAAAGGGACGCTATCAAAAGAACTACGTTTTACCAGATTTAGGGGAGAAGTTCCCAGTTGCTTACGAGATTGCTGATGACTTTTTGGCAGGCCTTAAAAAGCAGCTTGGCATCGAATTCCCGGTCAGTGAACGCAGCAGCATAGCCCTGCATTTCATCAATGCTCATGGCGATCAGGTTAACCAAACGAAGACGGTTAACCACCTTGATGAAGAGATTATGGATACGATCATTCAGGTGCTGAAGGCAGAGGGGATCAATAAGACGGATGAAAATGAGGATGATTTCAACCGCCTAATAACCCATATCAAGTATTTTGTCTTGCGCTTGCAACACGAGCACTTTGAAGATCATGCTGATATCTCTATGCAGAGCATCGAAAGCATTAGTAAGGATTTTCCAAAAGCAACCGCTACTGTAAATAAGATCGGTCAGCTGTTGAATGACAAATATCAAATTCAGCTTTCTAAGATGGAAGGCTTGTACCTAATTATTCATGTTGAAAGATTAATCGAAGGAGCAAAGGAATAATGGAAGAAACCGAAGAAAAGGTAACTAAAGAAGAAATATCAATGACCGGCTTTGCCATCGTGGCTTATGCCGGGGATGCCCGAACGGCATTGATTAAAGCATCGAAGGAGGCGAGTCAGGGACATATCAGCAAGGCAAGAGAGTTAGTTAAGGAGGCTAACGACTCGATCAACGCTGCCCATAATGAACAGACCAAGCTGCTGAGCAAGGAAGCCAGCGGCATGGATATGGATGTGACTTTCATTATGGTTCACGGCCAAGATACCTTGATGACGACTATGTTGTTAAAGGATGAGATGGAAACCATTATCGATCAATATGCTCGGCTGAACAAGCTGGAAGGCAAGGAAATCGATTAAGGGAATCGCAAAAGAGAAAAACTGAATATATTGTTTATTAACTAGAGGGAGAAACATATGCACGCTTTTGAAGCGAAAATGAACAAAATGAAGCCTGCATTCGCAAAGTTCGCGGCTAACAAGTACGTTTCTGCGATCCGTGACGGCTTTATCGCAGCCATGCCAATCATTTTGTTCTCAAGTATTTTTAGTTTGATTGCTTATGTACCTAACGCCTGGGGCTTCTACTGGCCAACTGCCGTAGCCAACGCCTTGACGGTTCCGTACAACTTCTCAATGGGGATGCTGTCACTGTTTGTGGCTGCCACCTGTGCCAAGAACTTGACTGACAGCTTGAACGTTAAGCTGCCAAAGACCAACCAGATTAACACGATTTCTGTTATCATGTCAGCCGAAATCTGCTTTATCATTGTGGCGATTGTCACCAACCCTAAGACTGGCATTGACCTGACTTACATGGGGACTCAAGGTTTGGTTGCTGCTTACCTGGTAGGCTGCATCGTACCAAACATCTACAAGTTCTGCATTGTTCGCAATGTTCGAATCACCATGCCAGACCAAGTTCCACAAAACATTGCTCAAACCTTTACTGACATTTTCCCAATGCTGTTCTCAGTAGTTGTCTTCTGGGTTTTGAACTTGATCTTGCAAGGGGCTTTCCACGCAAACTTGTCACAATGCATCATCAACTTGCTATCACCAATCTTCCACGCTAGTGACTCTTACCTTGGCTTAGCCTTGATCGCCGGTGCGATGGCCTTCTTCTGGTTCGTAGGGGTTCAGGGTCCATCCATCGTGGCTCCAGCCGTTTCCACAATTGAAACTACCAACGTTGGTTTGAACACGGCCTTGATGCACGCTGGTCAACATGCTTCACACGTTTTGGCTGTTAACACCCAAGACTACATCATGAACATGGGTGGTACTGGTTCAACTTTAGTATTGGCTTACATTTTCTTGCTTTTGTCTAAGTCAGCTCAAAACAAGGCTGTTGGTAAGGCATCCGTTATCCCAGTAACGTTCTCAGTTAACGAACCAATCCTGTTCGGTGCCCCAATCATCATGAACCCAGTCTTCTTCATTCCATTCGTTGTAACGCCAATGGTCAACGTCATGCTCTTTAAGTTCTTCGTTGACGTTTTGAAGATGAACTCATTCATCGCAACCTTGCCATGGACGGTTCCAGCACCTATTGGTATCGTAGTTGGTACTGGTTTTGCCCCATTATCATTTGTCTTTGTCATCTTGGCCTTGATCTTAGACGTTTTGATTTGGCTTCCATTCTTCCGCGTATACGACAACGACGTTTACGCTAAAGAACAAGCTGCTTTGGCTGAAGAAGAAGCTGAAAAGAAGGCTGCCGCAACTACTGTTGCTGCTCCAGCCGCTGCAAGCTCAGCTGTTGTAACTGCTGCTAAGAACACTGAAACTAAGAAGGACGACTCAGCCGCAAGTGCTGATGCATCTAAAGTATTAAACAAAGACACCAACGTCATGGTCATCTGTGCCGGTGGTGGTACCTCAGGGATTTTGTCCAAGGCTTTGAACAAGCTGGCTGGTGAAAGAAACTTGCCGCTGCACTCAGTAGCCCGGGCTTATGGCCAACACATGGATGTGATTGACGACATGGACTTGATCATCCTAGCACCGCAAATGGACTCTATGAAAGACAACTTGCAAGAAGTTGCTGACAAGGTTGGCGCTAAGTTAGTAACGACGACTGGCCGTCAATACATTGAATTAACGCAAAACAAGGACAAGGCCTTCAACTTTGTGGTCAACTCTTTGAAAAAGTAAAAAAAGTAACAAGTAACTAAACAAAAGAGAAAAAATAGAGAAAGAAAAAATGACTGTATATCACTTACCTGAAGACTTTTACTTTGGTGGGGCTACGGCAGCCTACCAAGTAGAAGGCGCCACTAAAGAAGATGGCAAGGGGGAAGTAATCTGGGACAAGTACTTGCATGAGCAAGGAACAATCAACCCCGACCCAGCTGCCGATTTTTATCACAGATACCCAACTGACCTGGATCTGTGCAAGAAGTTCCATATTAACGCAATTCGCGTGTCCATTGACTGGGCCAGAATCTTTCCAGAAGGGACGGGCAAGCTGGAACCGCGCGGGGTTGCTTACTACCACAAACTGTTTAAAAAGTGCCACGAAGACGGCGTAGAGCCGTTTGTGACCCTGCACCATTTTGATACGCCGCAAGCCTTGCAAGACAAGGGTGGCTGGCTGTCAGAGGAAATGCTGGATGCCTTTGTCGACTATGCTAAGTTCTGCTTCAAGGAATTTGGCGACGAGGTAAAATACTGGATCACCATCAATGAGCCAACGTCAATGGCGGGTCAGCAATATGTATCTGGGACTTTCCCGCCAGCTTATACCAACGAATTTGCTAAGTGCTTCCAAGCTGAATACAATCAAAACCTGGTTCATGCAAGAATCGTCAATGCCTTTAAAGCAGGCGGCTATGACGGTAAAATTGGCGTAGTTCACGCCTTACAGACGGTTTACCCAGCTAGTCCAAGCGAAGGCGATAAGCACGCTGCTGCCTTAAAGGACGCCCTGGAAAATCGCTTCTACCTGGACGGGACTTTAGCTGGCCACTATTCAGATGAAACCTTGGCTTTGGTGCAGGAAATCATTGAAGCTAATGACCAGCAAATGATTGAAATTAAGCCAGAAGACGAAGAAGTTTTGACTAAGGCTGCTAAGTCTTTGGACTTTGTCGGGGTCAACTACTACTTCAGCAAGTTCATGAAGGAACACCACGGTGAAAATGTCTTCCATCACAATGGTGGCGGGGAAAAGGGGACTGACGTCAATAAGATGAAGGGCGTCGGGGAAGAAGTTCACCCTACAGACTTGCCAGCCACCGACTGGGACTGGATCATCTATCCAAAGGGGATGTATGACCAGCTCAAGCGGGTTCACGATAACTATCCGGATGTTCCTGAAATCTACATCACTGAAAATGGGATGGGCTACAAGGACAAGTTCTTGGGACCAGACAAGGCAATTGATGACGCACCACGGATTCAGTACCTTAAGGCTCATATCTTGGAAGTGGCTAAGGCTATTCAAGATGGAATTCCGGTTAAGGGGTATTTCGTGTGGTCACTGCAAGACCAATTCTCATGGACTAACGGCTACTCAAAGCGCTACGGCTTGTTCTATGTTGACTTTGAGACCCAGGCCCGTTATCCAAAGCAGAGTGCCTATTGGTACCGTGGCTTGGCAGACAGCAAGCAGATTTCAACTGATGAGAAGGTGATAGGCTGGAACTACTAAGATTCATCCCGCAATTCACTCCGAAGAAAATGAATATCTCTCACAATTTCCGTATCTCAAAAACAAAAACGGTTTAACCTAAGCAAACTGATTGCGGACATCAATTGCTTTGGTCCAACTAAATTTAACTTTTAACATTACTCTCAACTTTATATTACAAGTTTATTTTAATTCAACCCAGACAGGCCAACTCTCTATCATGTTGGCCTGTTTTTCTGTAATCATTTATTTTCAACTTAAAAGACGCTGAGCATTTTGTTTTGCTCAGCGTCTTTTTTGGAATTTTTAACTGTTCTTAACTTTCCGGTCAGCAAAGAAAATGTGGTCGATCTTGAAACGTCGCATTAGAAGAATTAAGAGGGCAACAGCCACAATAGCGATGACCAAGTAGACTGAAGCTGGAAGGTAGATGTTGACTATCTGCATAGCTGGCGACTGAAGAAGCCAGATTATTACGCCAGCCATTACCAGATTCATGACTGACCAAAGAAACAAGTGACTTTGCTTAATCTTGGCCTTGGTTAGTTCCTGGTAGCGAGTAGCAAGATAGCCCATCAAAGGTGCCAGAACCGCGATAGTCAGCCAGCCGATCTGCTTTGCTTGGCTTAGATTGCCGTTTTCCGTAAGTTCATAGATCCCAGCCAAGAGGGAGAACATGGCTAAAAAAGCCAAAGAAGTGATCGTGAAATATTGCCACTTCCCAGTAGGATTGGCATCTTCATCTGGAGACAGCAGCATAGGCGCTAGTTGAGTTGGTGGCAGACCAAATAGTTGCTTGGCGGTTTCACCTTTACTCTGTGCAGCGATAATTTTCGCTAGAAGTGGTTCAATTATTAGCTCAGCTTGTTCATTATCAATCTCGCCTTTCCCTTCGTTAATAAGAATCCGTCTAAGATTAGTTACATATTCTTGGTTCTTTTTAGTCAGTTGCTTTATTAATTCCGCCGTTGGCAAAGTTTTCAAGTACTCGTAGTTGTCTTCGGCTTGAGCAAGCTTGCGCAGCTTGGACTGCTTCGGATTGACAGACAGCTGATTTTTTTCTCTTGCAGTCATAATTAACGATCCTCCAATTTTATTTGCAAATTAATTGTCCTTTTTACATCTATAATATAGCGCTTTCCTGCGCATTATTCAAAGCTTTTTGTGACATAATTGTTCTTTAATGTTGTTTTCATAGGGTAATAAACGTAAAAATTAGCTTGGCCAGCTGACGAAAATACGAAAGAATTAGGCAAAAAACTGTAAGATTAAGCTGTTTGTTGGTCAATAACAAAAAAGAACAAAAAAACACAAAAAACACTTGCAATCTTGTAAGCGGTTAACTATAATAACAATTGAAATCAAACAAAAAAGCACACAAATGATCAGTAAAGCTCATAGGTTTGATTTGTGATTTGAAAGGAGTGCAGTGATGTTGACCGCAACTAAGAAAGGACTGTTCGCTGACGATGCTGTGTTTATCAGCAGCCAAAGCGACAAGGAAGCTGTGATTCGTGAGGTTTACCAGAAATTGCTCGATCGGGGCTACGTGAAAGGTGACTTTATCGAGCATATTTTGGAACGGGAGAACAAGTACCCAACCGGGATCGATACTTCCCCAATTTCCAAGGACTTACCGAATGTGGCAATTCCACATACGGAAGGTGAATTCGTCAATACGCGCATGATTGTACCAATCGAATTGACCCACCCAATCAAGTTCAACAATATGATTGAACCTGACAAGGAATTGGATGTGAAGTTCTTGTTCATGATTTTGAACAACGATCCAGAAGGACAAGCGAACATTCTTGCACAGATCATGGACTTCCTTAACTCAACTCCAGTCGATCAATTGACTAAGCTATTCAATCTCAAGTCTACAAATGAGATTTATGAGTTTATGGCTGATCATTTTAAGCAAGATTAATGTAATTTTTTTAGGAGGAAATACTAATGGCTAGACAAATTAAACTTGTAGCAGCTTGTGGTGCAGGGGTTAACTCATCACACCAAATCAAGGATGCAGTTGAAGCAGAAATGAAGAAGCGTGGTCACAATGTAAAGTGTGACGCAGTTATGATCAAGGACGTTAACGAAGACTTGCTTAACGACTATGACGCTTACCTGACTATTGCTAAGACCGATTTGGCTTTTACCCCTAAGATCCCAGTTGTTGAAGCAGGTCCAATTCTTTACAGAATCCCAGCCATGGCTCAACCAGTCTATGACGAAGTAGAAAAGATTTGTAAGAAGATTGAAGCTGAATAGGATCAGCTCTGATTGCACAATAAGAGAAAAATGAGAAATAAATTTTGTCGGGAGGACAAATAAGAAATGAATGGGATTATTCACTTCGCGAACGCGGTCTTCAAGCCGCTGATCGACATGGGGGCCCCAACAATTATGTTGGTGGTTTTGACTGTCATTGCCTTATGTTTCAGAGTTAAGTTTAGCAAGGCCCTTGAAGGCGGCATGAAGCTGGCAATTGCCTTAACTGCTATCAGTAACGTTATGGCGATGCTGACTAATGCTTTCCAAGTTCCAATGAAGCAATTCGTTGAACACACTGGGATTCACATGGACATCCTGGACATGGGCTGGGCACCTTTGGCTACTATTACCTGGGGTTCACCTTATACCCTGTATTACTTGCTGGTTTTGATCATTTTGAATGTGGTTATGCTGGTTTGGAACAAGACTAACACGCTTGACGTCGATATCTTCGACGTATGGCACTCAGCCTTTGTTGGTTTGTTCAGCATGTACTGTGGTGCACCGTTGTGGTTGTCAACTATTTTGGTGTTGTTCATCGGCACTTTGAAGATCATCAACTCTGACTTGATGAAACCAACCTTTAACGACTTGTTGGATGCTCCAGATTCAAACCCAATGACGACCACTCACATGAACTACATGATGAATCCAATCATCATGGTCTTTGACAAATTATTCGATAAGATCTTCCCATGGCTGGATAAGTTTGACTTTGACTCAGCTAAATTGAATGAAAAGATCGGTTTCTGGGGCAGTCGCTTTGCGATTGGTGTCTACCTTGGGGTCTTCGTTTCACTGCTTGCTGGTACCAATTTTACTACTGAAGCAGGCTGGAAGAACATGTTCACTCTGTCTTTCACTGCCGGTACCTGCATTGAATTGTTCTCAGTAATTGGTTCTTGGTTCATTGCTTCTGTTGAACCACTTTCACAAGGTATCTCAGCTTTTGCTACTAAGAAGTTTGAAGGTCGGACCTTCAACATTGGTTTGGACTGGCCATTCATCGCCGGCCGTTCAGAAATCTGGGCTGCATGTAACGTTTTGGCCCCAATCATGATGCTTGAAGCCATGGTTCTGCCAGGCAACAGATTGATGCCTTTAGGCGGGATCATTGGTATGGGGATTGCTCCAGCTTTGCTGGTTGTCACTCGTGGTAAGATCATCCGCATGATCATCATTGGTGCTTTGGAATTGCCTGTCTTCCTGTGGGCTGGTACGCTGGTTGCCCCATTCGTAACTAACGTTGCTCACCAAGTAGGTGCTTCAATTCCAGCACATACCCTGGTATCTGACACCACTATGGAAGGGCCAGTTGAAAAGTTCTTGGGCTACCTGGTTGGTAACGCTTGGAGCAAGCAAGGCATGTTCATTGTTTACGCGCTCTTGGCTTTAGCCGCTTATCTCCTGCTCTTCATGTGGTACGCAAAGCAAATGAAGAAGCGCAATGCTGAATACGCTGCAGCCAAGGAAAACAAGGACTAGGCTTGACTAACAAATCATAATAATGCTATTTGCTCGGAGGTTTTATCTATGAAGAAGTCTAAATCAAATGTATCGGCTGCTGAGCAGGCACGACGAAACCGTGTATTCCTGTGGACGGTCTTTGTAATCGTCATCAATGCTCTCAGTGTGTTTACCAAGCTTTGGATCTTCCAGGCTCTGGCCATGGTCGGTACGGCATATGCCCTTTACCGAATTGTGGTTTGGGACAACGTGAACAACCGCTACAGCCGCAAGTATTATGACTGGGCTGGTCATAAGAAATCCACCAGCAAAAAGCAAAGTGTGAATTCAAATTAATCTAAATCGATATCAATAGTATACAATCATAATATTTTATTCAGGAGTATAATTCGATGACTAAGATTACTGCAGAAGTTGCAAAACACATGGAAAACTTGTCAACCAAGGATGGGGTTATCTCAGCTTTGGCCATTGACCAAAGAGGTTCTTTGAAGAGAATGCTGGCTGAAGCTGCCAACAAGCCTGCTGATGAAGAAACCATCGTTGAATACAAGAAGGCTGTTTCTGAAGAATTGACTAAGTATGCTTCAGGCATCTTGACTGACCCAGAATACGGCTTGCCAGCAACCAAGGTTCGCGACAAGAACTGTGGTCTCCTTCTCTCATATGAAAAGACTGGCTACGACACTAGCGAACCAGGCAGAATGTGTGACTTGATCGAAAATCAATCAGGCCTGCGGATCAAGGAAGAAGGCGCTGACGCTATCAAGTTCTTGCTTTACTACGACCCAGATGAAGGCGAAAAGATCAACGATAAGAAGCACGCCTTTGTTGAACGTGTTGGTGCTGAAGCTAAGGCCGTTGGCTTGCCATTCTTCTTGGAACTGTTGACTTATGACGCAAATATTGCCGACAACCAAAGTCCAGAATTTGCTAAGGTTAAGGCTCACAAGGTTGTTGAAGCTGAAAAGGAATTCTCAAAGCCGCGTTATGGCGTAACTGTCTTGAAGGTGGAAATTCCATTCAACATTAAATACGTTGAAGGCTTTAATGGTGACAACGAAGTTGTCTACACTCAAGAAGAAGCCAAGAAGCTTTTGAAGGAACAATCTGACGCAACCAACTTGCCATACATCTTCTTGTCAGCTGGCGTTACCTCAGAAGAATTCATCGCTGAAATCAAGATGGCTGAAGAAGCCGGTGCTAAGTTCAACGGCGTGCTGTGTGGCCGTGCAACTTGGAAGCCATCAATCAAGATCTTCGCTGCTGAAGGCGAAGAAGCCGGCCGTGAATGGATGCGGACTCAAGGTAAGGAAAACATCGAGAACCTGAACGCAGCCTTGAGCGGCGCTAAGAGCTGGCGCGACAAGCTGGATGTTGAATAAATCACATTCGGTACTTATCATACATAACTTATCCGTAAATACTCTAACTTTCTATTTAGCTTTTTAGCTAATAACTCATTTATTGCTTTACACATTTACTAAATGGTATTTTTCTCAAAAATTTATTTTTAACAATCGCAGAAACCTACAGCCTCCCCCAAAGGCTGTAGGTTTTCTTTTGCCTTCGCTCTTGATTATGGGATATTATTAGAAACAATTTTTTACACTCTTTGACTATTGTAACGACTTTCGGAATTACGGATGAAGTTACAAGCTTTAGTGCTTTAGCACTTAGGCTTGCAATTCTTTTAGTTACATGTTCTTCACGATCATGCAAGATAATCGTCTTTGTACTAGACTGTTGCAAGAGCTCTTTCCGCTGCTAAAGATCCAGCAAATTTATGACATTAGTAAAATGCTTGAGCCTGAGAAGGTGTAAGTAAACGAAAAAGCGATTTAGCTATACAGCTAAACCGCTTTTTAATTTGTATTGAACTAAACAAGTTGTCTTTTCGTCTTACTTTACTTCCGCCAAGAAACGGTCCCAGCCCGCATTCCCGGCATCGTCATTCTTAAACACGCCTGCATCGGCCAAAACCTGGTCAAAGACGTCGAGTAAAGCCTGCTGAAGCAGATCATCCACGTTGCCTTCGTTCAGGCCACTATGGGCCTGTTTCAGCCCTTCAGCCCAGTCCCGGTGGATCTCAGCCATCTCATTTGGCTGGTCCAGCAGGAACTTTTTCACTTCGGCCATCTCCGCCTTGAGCCGTCCTGGTAAAATGGCCCGGCCCATGACCTCGATCAGGCCGATATTTTCCTTCTTGATGTGCCACTTGTCGGCGTGCGGGTGGAAGAGCCCTAATGGATATTCTTCACTAGTGTTGTTGTCCCGTAAAACCAGCTCTAAGACGTACTGGTCATCGTCCTTGTGGGCGATTGGCGTTACCGTGTGATGCAACACGCCATCCTTTTCCGCCACGATATGGAGGCTCTCATCGCTGTATTTTTGCCATTTGTTAATCACTTCTGTGCCCAGGGCAATCAAGGACGTCGGGTTCTTGCTGATCAGGCGCAGGTCGCTCATTGGCCAGTCGACGATTCCGCCGGTCACGTCTGGGTATTGGGCAAAAGTCAGCTCCTTCTTGATCACGGCGTTCATCATTGGGAAGCGGTGGCCGCCGCCTTGGTAGTGCTCATGAGACAGTAGTGACCCACCGACGATTGGCAAGTCCGCGTTTGAGCCGACCATGTAGTGGGGGAAGGTCTTGATGATCTGGAGCAGGTTGGTCAGGGTCTGTTGGTTGATCACCATTGGCTCATGGATTTCGTCCAAAAAGATGCAGTGCTCGTTAAAGTAAGCATATGGCGAATACTGCATCCCCCATTTTTCCCCGCCAACGTTCATCCGGATGATGCGGAGGTTGCTACGGGCATTCTTGCCGTAAGTGCCCAAGTAGCCTTCATTTTCCAGGCAAAGGTCGCACTTTGGGTAAGAGTCGTCGCGCTTTTTAGCAGCGGCCGCAATCGCCTTTGGATCCTTTTCTGGCTTAGATAGGTTGATGGTGATTTCCAGCGGGTGGCCATAGGAGCTATCGCCTGAGAAAACAACGTTCTTAGCAATCGCGTCTTTTTTGACGTAGTTGTTGTCGATGCAAAGCTGGTAGAACCAGTCGGTTGCGGTCTTAGCTGAATCATGGTACTTGTTCCAGAAGAGGTCATTGACCTTGCTTGGGGCCGGGGTCATTAAGTCGGCCAGTTGGTCAGCCAGGATTTCGCGGCTGGTCTGGTCATCTGGAATTTTCTTCCGGCTAACAGCCAGGTCTACCAATTGGTCCAAAGGATTCCCGTCTTTTTCTTCCACGTCTCCGTCGCCGACCAGAGCCTGGACTTTGTTAAACAGGTAGACCCGGTCGATTTCTTGGTAGTCAGTGTTTTCGATAATTTTTTGGACAAAATTTGCAATTAACATAAAAAGCCTTCTAATTCCTTTCTACAGCTTGTGGGTGCCGTCAACGATCTTGGCTTCGTAGAAGCTTGCTGCGTAGCCGATCTTTTCTTCGTAAACTGCTCCAACCTTTTCTTCGAATTCCTTAGCCTTGTCTTCCTTGACGATGGCAATGGCACTGCCGCCAAAGCCGCCCCCAATCATCCGGGCGCAGAGGACGCCGTCTTGCCGCCAAGCCGTTTCAGCCAGGGTGTCCAGCTCCTTGCCAGTGACTTCGTAGTCAAAGTGAAGAGATACGTGAGAAGCGTTGATCAGGCGGCCCAGCTTTTCCAGGTCCTTGTCCATCATGGCTTCTGTTGCCTTGATGGTGCGCTGGTTTTCGCTAACGGCGTGGCGGGCCCGCTTGAGCAGGGTTTCGTCATTGATCAGGTAAGAGTATTCGTCCAGGGTTTCTTCGTTAATGTCGCCAAGATGTTCGATCTTGAGCTTTTGCTGCAATTTCTTGGTGGCTTCTTGGCATTCCCGTACTCGGTCGTTATAAGCGGAGTCAGCCAGGGTGTGCTTCTTGTTGGTGGACATGATGATGATTTCGTAATCGCCCAGGTTCAGTGGTAGGTACTTGTACTTCAAGCTTGCACAGTCTAAGAAGATAGCGTGGTCCTTCTTGCCCATGTTGACGGCAAATTGGTCCATGATGCCAGAGGATAAGCCGATAAACTCGTTTTCGGTCTTTTGCCCAAGCTGGGCCATTCTGACTGGATCAACGCTCAAGTTGAATTCTTCAGTTAAAACCTTGCCGATCAGCATTTCGATGGAGGCTGATGAGGAAAGACCTGCACCATATGGCAGGTTGCCCCAGACGTAAAGGTTGAAGCCGTGGTCTAGCGGTTTTGTTTCTTCTTGAACATAAGCGATCATGCCCTTGAAGTAGTTGATCCACTTGTGGTCAGGGTCTTTTTCTAGACTAGTGTCGCCAATGGCAAAAGTGACGACGTCATCGTTCATGTTGCCTGAGCAAACGGAAATTTGCTTGTCGCTGCGTGAACCGTAGGCAGCGTAGGTCCCCAGGCTGATGGCGCAAGGGAAGACGTGACCGCCGTTGTAGTCGGTGTGTTCACCGATAATGTTGATCCGGCCCGGTGAGAAGAAAGTATCGAAGGCTGGTTCGTTAAATGTCTTTTCAAAGTTGTCTTTTAAAAATTGGGTGTTCATTTTTTGCTCCTGTTTGTTATAATTTGTTTGATAATTATATTTTAAACGCTTCCAGCGCAAAAATAAACATTGAACTAACAAAAAAGGACGAAAAGAGAAAAAATGAAGATTCAAATCAAAAAATACGGTTATCTGCAGGGCAAGAACTTGTGCGAATTTACTTTAACTAACGATCAAGGGATGCAGGTGAAACTGCTGAACTACGGGGCAACAGCAGAAGATGTGCTGGTTCCGCTGAAAAATGGCGAAGAACGGCATGTTATTTTGGCACTGAACAAGCCAGAAGACTACGACAAAGAGCGGAACTTCTTGGGCGGAACAGTTGGCCGGATTGCTGGTCGGGTTTACCGGGGCCAGTGGCAAAATGGCCCACATATCTTGCAGCTGCCACAAAATGATGGGGAAAACCACATCCATGGCGGCTTTGGGACCGACCAGCGCGTTTGGGATTTCCGGCCAGAAAAGGGGACAGACTACGTCAGTGTCCACTTTAGCCTGCTGGACTACGATGGCCATAACGGCTTTCCGGGCAATCTGCAGCTAGAGACGACCTACACCTTGACTAACGACAATGAGTTGTCATGTCAGATGACGGCCTACTCTGATCAGCTGACCATTTTTAACCCGACCAACCACACCTACTTCTGCTTAGACGGCTTGGGCAGTCAGGTAGATCAAACGCTGCTTAAGCTGGATGCCGACTACTACCTGCCAGTAAAAGGCGATGGGGTGCCGACTGGTGAGATGAAGAGCGTTGAAGGGACCGTTTTTGACTTCCGTGAAAATCGCCCAGTGGGGCAAGCTATTTTGTCTGACGATGAGCAGATTCAGGCCCGGAATGGTTTAGACCACCCCTTTGTTTTGAATGGGTCAAAGCCGGCTGCTGTTTTAACTGCTAGTGATGGTCTGGTCAAGCTGGCCCTGACCACCGACGCACCAGCCTTGGTTTTATATACTGCCAACCATTTTGGCAAGGGGCGCAGCGAGGTTAATACTCTGCCGCACTTTGGCGGGATCACCCTGGAAGCTCAAGCAGCGCCGCTTCCGGGCAGTGATCTTGGCGCGATTACCGTCATGCCCGGCAAGACTTGGGAGCGGCACATCGCCTGGAAGTACGAGTTCTAATTTTTAAAAGTAAAAAAATAAAAGAAAAGCAAAAGCATAGAAAGAAGCACAAAAATGATCTTAACTGTAACCATGAATCCCTCAATTGATATTTCCTACCAACTAGACCACTTGGTAATCGATGACGTAAACCGCGTCAGCCAAGTCGATAAAGTGGCCGGAGGCAAGGGGCTGAACGTCTCCAAGGTGATCAACCTGCTCAACTGTGATGTCTTAGCTACTGGGATTACCGGCGGCTACTTTGGCCAATTTATCGAAAATCAGCTTAAGCAGCTGGAACTGGCTTACAAGTTCTACCATATCGACCAAGAAACCCGCAGCTGCATCGCTATCTTGCACGACGGCGGTAAGCAGACCGAAGTTTTGGAAGGTGGCCCAGTTTTATCTGAAAAAGAGGGCCAAGCCTTTTTGGACCACTTCCAAGGGCTGCTCAAAGATGCCAACCTGGTTACCATGTCTGGCTCTTTGCCAAAAGGTCTTGGCAGTGACTACTACGCTAAGATGGTTGACTTGATTCATGCCAGTGGCAAAAAGGCGCTGCTGGACACGTCAGGTGCCAGTTTAGCCGATGCCTTATCTGCTAAGCCAGACTTGATCAAGCCTAATGAAAGTGAGCTGCAGCAGCTTCTGGGTCAAAAGATTGATTTGGATGATGAGGAAGCCTTGAAAAAGGCCTTATCTAGTGAGGTTTTCGACGGTATTGAATGGATCGTTGTGTCTTTGGGAGCCAAGGGGGCTTTTGCCAAGCATAACGACCAATTCTTTGAAGCCAAAATTCCGAAGATCAAGGTGGTCAGTCCGGTTGGCTCTGGCGACTCCACTTTGGCTGGGATGGCAGTAGCCATGGATAGTGGCCTGGCACCCCAGGAAGTTTTGAAGTATGGGATGACGACGGGGATGCTGAATACCATGCAGGCTAAGACTGGCTGGATCGACCCTGAACTCTTTACCGAATACCATGATCAAGTCCAAGTTGTTGAAAAGTAGAAAATATTTTATCAAAGAGAGACTAAAAATGACTGAATTACTAACTTTAACAAACGATCAACTAGAAGTAAAAATTTCAACATTAGGTGCGGAAGTCCAAAGTGCTAAGAATTTGCAAGATGGCTTTGAATACATCTGGCAGGCTGACAAGCAATACTGGGGACGGCATGCGCCAATTCTGTTTCCATTTATTGGTCGCTCAAACGAGAATAGCTACCTGCTTAATGGGCAAAAATACGCTATGAAGCAGCATGGCTTTTTACGCGACTACGACTTTGCCCTTGAAGAAGTGAAAAAAGATTCCGCTGTTTTAACCTTTGTGTCAAATGCGGAAACCCTGGAAGTCTATCCATACGACTTTACGGTGCGAATCAGCTACCAGCTGCAAGGCAAGCAGCTGCTGATTAGTTACGCCATCACCAACAATACGGATCAAGAAATGTATTACTCGCTTGGCTTCCACCCAGCCTTCAATTTGGAAGGGGACTTGAGCAATTATCGCTTGAATTTTGAACCGCAGACTAACAGCTTGACTGAACTCTTGATTGATCCAGCACCGTTTAGAAGCGGCAAGGAAGCAGAAGTTGCCTTGAAGGATTCAAGTTTGCCAGTCAGCTACCCGATGTTGGATGCAGGCTTGCGGATTTACGACGCGCAAAAGCTTCGTGAGGTGACCCTTGTCAGTGGTCACCAACATGCCATTCGCTTGGAGTTGTCTGACTTCCCATACTTGGCAATTTGGAGTCCAGAAGAAAAGCATGCGCCATTTTTGTGCGTAGAGGGCTTTAGAGGCCTGCCTGATCAATACGGCAAGGTTGGTGAAATAGCTGATAAGAAGGGTGAACAAGTAATTGCGCCGGAACGTGGGGAAGTAGTTTCGACATCAATCAGCTTTTTCTAACTAACTGAGCATATCAATGTGAAAAGAAGGGGAATTCTGATCAAAAATGTTAGAAGTACCACCTTCTTTTTTCTTGCCTACGAAAAGCGATCAAACCGCTTTTGGCAACATACACGAAAAAATACCGAAAAATGTGGTATTCTTTTAGTAAAAAAGTATTGAAAAAAGCGGTTGCAGATGTTATATTATGTTTGTAAGCGAACATAACCTATCATTGGCAACCAAGGAGTGTTAGAAAATGTTAAAAAGAGAACGCCTTGATTTAATAATGAAGATGGTTACCGAGCAGAACTTTATCGCGGTATCAGACTTAGCAAAGACGATGAACGTTTCAGAAATGACTATTCGCCGTGACCTAGATGAGCTATCTAAGGCTGGTAAGGTGATTCGCCTCCACGGCGGCGTTCAGGCCCTGTCTTTGCAAATGAAGACTGAGCAGAATTTTCATGAAAAAAGGGAAATTCACATCGCTGAAAAGAAGGAGATTGCAGCAATTGCTGCCAGTCTAGTCGAAGATAATGAAACGATTTATGTTGGACCCGGTACTACTTTAGAGTTTATGGTCGCTCGCTTAGATCAAGAGAATTTGCGAATCGTTACGAATTCACTGCCGGTTTTTGAAACAGCTCGAAAGAATCCCCACAACTACCAGTTGATCTTGGTTGGCGGCTCTTACCGCCGAATCAGTGGGACTTTTTATGGAGCCTTGGCTAATGATGAATTGGATTCAATGAATTATGATAAAGCCTTTGTTGGCGTAAACGGGATTAGCGATGCTGAGCTGCTGACAGCTGACATTGAGGAAGGGCAAACTCAAAGCATCGGTTTGAACAACGCTCAAAAGAAAGTAGTTGTTGCCGACATGTATAAGTTTAACCACCGAGACTTTTACCAGTTCTACAGCCTG
This sequence comes from Lactobacillus equicursoris DSM 19284 = JCM 14600 = CIP 110162, assembly GCF_001434815.1. GTDB lineage: Bacteria > Bacillota > Bacilli > Lactobacillales > Lactobacillaceae > Lactobacillus > Lactobacillus equicursoris. The sequence goes on along the minus strand of NZ_AZDU01000022.1, from coordinate 4,531 downwards.
TACGACATTGATGAATTAGTAACTAATAAGCAAGCTTCTCCTGACGTGTTGGAATATTATCGGCAATATACGTCAATCCGTACCGGTATTGACAGCTAAACGAAAGGAAGCATAACAATGAAAGTTGTTATCGGAAGCGACAAAGACGGTTTTGAATTGAAGGAAGAAGTTAAGGACTACCTTCAAAAGCACGATTATGAAGTTGTAGATGTTACCCCAGAACCTGCTGAAGACTTTGTAGAATCAAGTCTGAAGGTTACCCATGAAGTTTTGGACAACGGCATCAAGAAGGCGGTAATGTTTGACCGCTACGGCGTTGGTTCAGCCATGGCTTCCAACAAGGTTAAGGGCATGGTAACAGCTAACGTTAACGAAGAACGGACTGCTCACATGACGGCGATGCACAACGGTGCTAAGGCAATTGCTTTGGGCAGCGGCGTGGTTGGGCCAGACCTGGCTAATACCATTGTTCAAAGATACTTAGACACTGAATACGCAGCTGGCAGACACCAAGTTCGCTTGGACATGCTTGAAAAGATGATTTAGCTTGAGTTAACGGAGGCTTTTTTAAAATGTTAGATAATGATCGTCCACAACCAGAATACGTTGATGCAAAAATTGACAAGCACACTGTCATCGCTTTAGGTAATGACCACATTGTTACGGCAACCAAGATGCTGATTTCTGACCACTTGAAGGCTGCCGGCTATCAAGTCTTGGACATGGGGACTTACGACAATAGCCGGACTCACTACCCAATGTACGGTAAGAGAGTTGCTGAAGCCGTAGCTGACGGCCGGGCTGACCTTGGGATCGTTCTTTGCGGGACCGGGATCGGGATCTCAACCGCTGCTGACAAGAATGAAGGTATTCGCGCCGCCATGGTTGGTGACCAAACCCAAGCTATTTACGCCCGCGAAGAATTGAACGCTAATGTTTTAGGCTTTGGCGGGATCGTTTTGGGCCGCGACTTTATTTTTGACATTGTTGATGGCTTCTTGAACGCTAAGTACAAGCCAAGCGATGAAAATAAGAAGCTGATTGACAAGATCGACCACATTGCTAAGCCAAACCCAGACCAAAAGGACAATGAACACTTCTTTGACGAAGAAAACAAGAAGTGGGCTGAAGGCGTCTACCACGACTAAGAGGCGAGCCATGAGTAGATTAGAGGAATTTAGAGCAGCTAACCCTGATCTTGAAATCTTGCCTGTAACGGACTCAAGCTTTGCGGACTTTGGCGTGATCTACAATTATCCGTTAGCGGAAATCGAAGACGTGATGAACCACGTCACTATGCCAGAGTCTGGCTCAACTTACCTGCAGTCAATTCCTGAACTTGAAAAGACAGAAGCCATTCAAGCCATTGGCCGGGATGTCTTTGCAGGGATGCCAATTGATGCCGGGGCCACGATTGGTCACACGGATGATTTTTCTGCTTTTGAGTACCACCAATGTTCTGAACTCAACATTATGCTAGATGACGTTGTGATGTTTTTTGCTAAAAGGCAGACCCTGGACAAGCAAGGAACAATTGATCCGCGCCGGGATGGCAAGATCTATTACGTGCCAAAGGGCACGATCGTTGAACTCTACAACACGACTCTGCATTATGCGCCAATCGAAGTCACTAAGAGTGGCTATAAGGTAATCGTAGTCGTTTTACATGGTACTAACTTGCCGCTGCCAGCTGGCTTTAAGAGCGGCAACCCGCGTGTGGTTAAGCAAGGTAAGTTCCAAGTGGTTCACCCAGTGCGGCAAGACAAGATTGCTCAAGGCTACCAAGTAGCCCTTACCGGAAAGTTGATTGAAACCAAGCCATTAAACTAACTTACATCTGAAGGCGCAAAAAAGAGCTAGATTTGTTCTAGCTCTTTTTTCATATTTTTCGGAAATGATGAAAAGCTTGAAATGTCGAAGGCGAGCAGGTTCTGATGGTAGGGTCGTTAAGGAATTAAGAAATAACAAAATCACACGTTCGTTAAATGATAGCGCTTTTATTAGAGAGAAGAGTATGGTAGACTTATTCTTTGTGAGGTAATTTACATTGCCTAGTAAGTATACAGTTGATTTCATATATTACATTGTAGATAAAAATGGAAGAAATTGAGAAATATGTAAATAAATGGCTTGCCGCCACTGTGTTTTCGGAAGAATTATCTCAGGATCTAGAAGAAAAAGAAATCTCCATACTTAGTTTGCTTTTTACCAAGCGTCGGTTAATTCTAATTAATACTGAGACCAAAGATATGATTAAAAAGGGCGTTGCAATTTTAAAAGCGAAGTTGCGCTCAGCAGTAAGAACTTTTTTAAAGGAAAAGCATCCGCTAAAGACTGAAGCCGAGGAAGCTGCGTGTTTTCTTTTAAGACTCATTTGGTCCAGGACTAAGGCAATAGAGAACGTTTCTAAGAAAGAGCGGCATTTTTTATCTCTACCGGAAATGAAGGAATACATTCTAGTTGGTCAAAAGAAGATTTTTGTCCGGAATAACCTTTTTCATGTGAATATTGACTCAAAGGTAGATTTAGTAACTCTCGATGAACTGCTAGATTGTCCGCATTCGGCGGCATTAGATCTGATGTTGACTGGAAAGGTGACTGAAAGCAGTGAACTAAAGAGTTTTTTAGCCTTGTTTGGGATGATTTATGAAGTAAAAAAGTATAGGGGGTACTTTGAAGAAGGAATGAAATGGCGCGGCTTCCAGCACTCCAGTCACGTGGATGATCAGCGGGTGTATTACCTGATCAAGTTTTTAGAGCCAGCCAAACAAGAACTGCCTCAATATGATAATGTTGGTTATGGAATGAGGCATGCTTTTAAATACTATGATCAAAAACTTAGGTGAGATATGGATTATTTGTATGACAAGAGCTGGTATCAGGAGGCTTATCAAGCCGGAAGCTTGCTAGCTGAGCCGGCCAACAACTATCGGATCGATGGTAACTTTATTGTTGCTTTTGGTTTCGAAAAAGGGATTCTGGGCGACTACCGAACTTTAGTTGTAGATGCTAAAAGGGGCGAGCTGCTGCTTAAGCAAAGTACGAATTCTTTGCTCACTCACTTAGTTAACGATGATCTTTTTGGCGGCATACTTTTGCAAAAAGCAATCAGCGAGATACTAAAAATTAAGGAGCAGCATGTCGTCTCAACTGGCGGCGGGGCCATTTTTTCACTAGAGTCTTTTCACACATCGGGAACTGATCTTGTCGCGCTGCAAAAAATGGAGAAAGTTGAGTGCCGAGGCAAGCAGATTATGTTTACAGAACTGGCAAGCAGCAACCATTACTTGCTCGATCCACCGCGGTCTTTTGCCCAAAGCTATAAGCAAGAGGGAGAAAGCATAATGCATAATGCCTTCTATACCGCCTTGCTGCATCGGATGAATGGTAATTTAAGTTCTGAGGTGTTAGGTGGAACGGCTAGTGGCCTGCTCAATCGCCCCCAGTACCAGCAGTTTGTAGATAACTATCTTGCGCGCGAAGGAATTACTTTGAAAAAGCTGATGGATCAAATTGAAGATGGAAAGCGGGTTAGGATCAAGAAGCGGTTTAAAGACTTGAATTTGCCAGTTCAGGCAATGGATTTAGATTACGTTTTTGAGCAAACAGATAAAGACGGAAAATTTAGGATGTAAAAAGCGTCAAACCATTTAGGTTTGACGCTTATTTCTTATTCCAGTTGCTGCCGCAATTTTTCTAGGGCCTGCTTTTTGATCCGGCTGGTTGTCCGGTAGGGCAGGTTCAAGAGGTCGGCGGTTTCCTTCAGGCTGTAGCCTTGGATCAGATTTTGGCCGAGGACGATTTTTTCCAAATCTGGCAGCTGCTTCCAGGCGATTTTGAGCGCGAGCGGCCATTCGGCGGGCTTGGCTGGTAAAAGGAAGGCCGCCTCCAGGCTTTGCTGGTGGTCGGAGCGGCGCTGATTCTTTTTTAACAAATCAAGCGTGCGCCAGAGCACCTTTTTAAAAGCGAGGCGATCAACCTCCTCATCGGACAGGTGGGGATCGCGGCTGGCCAGGCATTTGGCGTAGACCAGGATCCCCTCCTGAAAGAGGTCCTCGTAATCGGTGTAGCTGCGGTAAACGTGGGCGGACTTCAAAGCGCCGGCGACAAGTTTTTGCTTGGACCAGGCTTCGGCAATTTTGTAACGACTAATCATGTGTGACTCCTTAAAGTGGTGTCACAAGGCCTTGTGCAAGTATTAGATTAGCCGTTTGGCGAGCGCGGCGCTTACCGAGGTGGGGAGGCGGGCGCCCGCCGAACTAGTGTCTTTACACTTTTTGGAAAAAGTAAGAGTGGCGACGCGGCGCGGTTTTGGCGGGAGGCTGCCTGGGTAAAAAAAGGGCGGCCGATTCCCCCAAATCTAGTTAGCCAAGTCGTTTTTTGCCAGTTGCTTCCCCCAACCTTTGTTAGCCAAGCTACTTTTTGCCGGTTGCTTCCCCCAACCTTTGTTAGCCAAGCTACTTTTTGCCAGTTGCTTCCCCTAACCTTTGTTAGTCAAGCCTAAAAATCACCTGGCTACGTCATTGGGGGG
>NZ_AZDU01000021.1 GCF_001434815.1 Lactobacillus equicursoris DSM 19284 = JCM 14600 = CIP 110162 | reverse complement strand
CAACTTATTCCCCCTAATGTAGTTAGCCATGACATTTTTGGGCAATTTATTCCCCCTGAAGTAGTTAGCCATGACATTTTTGGGCAACTTATTCCCCCTAATGTAGTTAGCCATGGACTTTTTTGGTCAATTTATTCCCCCAATTGTTGTTAGCCAAGTAAAAAAGTCGTGCGAAAGCACGGCTTTTTTACTGTTTTAAGATTGTAATTTGCTTGCCCTTGGCCGTGATATAGCCTTCTTTCTTCAGCTTGGTGAATTCTCGGCTCAGGGTTTCTGGCGTAATCCCCAGCAAGCTAGCCAGGTCCTTTTTCTTTAAGGGCAGGGTAAAAGTATTTGACCCCGCTTCATCGGCATAGTCTACTAAAGTAGCAAATAAGCGTGGGCCGGCTTCCATGGAGTTCCGTCTTACCGCGTTCTTTTGCGCGGTGACCAGCCGTCTGCCAAACTCGTTTAGCAGGTGTAGAGACAGTTCCGGCGACTTCAAGAGCAGCTTCTGAAAGTCGGAATAGTTGATGGAGCAAGCGGTGCTGTCTTCTAAGGCTTCGATAAAGAGGTCGTCGTTTTCTGTGTCAAACAAGTTTTCTTCGCCGTTGATGTCGCCTTGCTGCATCAGGCTGATCACCTGCTCATGGCCATCTTCGCTCAGGCTGTAGATCTTGGCCTTGCCGGAGTCAAGCGACATCACGGACAGGCGGCCGTCGCCAGGCGAGTGCATCAGGCTGCCTTTTTTGAAAAATTGCTGGTGGGTGGAAATGTGAACCAGGTCGCGGCGCAGCTCAAGGGGCAGATTCTTAAAAATCGGGACATGGCTGATACAGTTTAATTCATCGTGGTGCTGGGTCATGCTATTACTTCTTACTTCTTACTTTTTACTTGATTTCTTACTAGACTTTTTCTTGCTAGAAGTCTTCTTAGACTTCTTGGACTTCCTGGACTTCCTGGACTTCTTGGACTTCTTGGACTTCCTGGACTTCTTAGACTTCTTAGACTTCCTGGACTTCTTGGACTTCTTAGACTTCCTGGACTTCTTGGACTTAGTTTTCTTTTTTACGGCCTTGGTTGTAGTAACCTTCTTAGTCTTAACCTTGGAAATCTTCTTGCCGACCTTGTAGAGGTACTTGGCCAGCCCCTTTTGGTCCAGGTCCTTTTGACTGAGCTTGGACTTGGTCTGGGTGCTGGAAGACTTGACGGTGCTTGCCGAGCTCTGGCTGGTTCCGCTTTGCTTAAAAAGCTTAAAGCTGTAAGTTGCCAAATCGCTAGCAACCACCGTGTACTGGTGGCCGTCGACCAGCTTCAGGTTGCTTGGGGAGTAGGTGATGACCTTCTGGAAGTTGCCAAAGCCGTAGTAGCTGTAGTTCTTCACGTTGGTGGCCGTTACCGTCTCGCCCGTGTCGTTGTCTGTTACTGTGATCTTTGGCACGGAGTTATAGATCTTGTTAGAAAAATAAAGCGACCAGGCCACTCCAGTCCCGCTGAGCAGCTCAATCGGGAAGATGCCGGCGTTTGGATAAGCCACCATCTCCCGGCTGGCTGTCCGGGAACTGTCGCCAACATTTAGGACTTGGTTGACCGAGTAGCGGTAGCCGTTGGTGCCATAAGCCGCCCCGACTGAGATCTTGCTTAAGCGTGTCGACAAAATCCAGGCCCGGTGGCCGGTGTCAGACCCTGACAGGTTGTAGCGGTCCGTCAAGAGGTCGGTAATGACGTCGCCGGCGCTTTGGGGGCTAGCGTTAAAGTTCAGGTTAGCGCTGTTAGAGATGTCTTGCGCCAGGGCCCAATTTTTCTTAGAGATGTAGCGCGGACGCTTTTCGCTTGGCAAGCCGTGCTGGTTGATAAAAGGATTGGCGTTGATCGCCGCCATCACGGCAGCGGTCGTCTGGGCATCCTTGTTGCCTTGCTTAGTAGTTTTAACGGCCGTCAGGCCAAAGAGATCGCGGTAGTAGTTGATGTAGGCTAATTGATCATTGACGTAGCTGGCCTTTAAGGTTCCGGCCTTAAAAGGCTTCTTCAATGAAGGTACTGTGCCATAAAGATTTTGCTTGGTGTAGACTGCCTTGTTCAGGGCTTGGTATTCCCGTTGGAAACGCTGGACTTCGGCCTGTTCTTGCGGCGTAAAAGCTGCCGCGCTGACTGGCACGGCGCTAGCTGGCAACAGCGTCAAGAAAAGCAGTATAGGTATAGTTTTGTGGCGCATGATCATCAACCCCTTTCTAATTTATATTATAGCCGATTCCGGCATTTTTTTAACAGGATAAAACTCGATAAAAAAGCCTAAAATTCGTTAATAAAGTGCGCCAAAGGGCCGAGTTTTCGGTATAATTGAGAATTGGTACAAAGGAGATAATATAATGACGAAGAAAACGCAAGTTGGCTTGATTTTTGGTGGGAATTCTTCAGAATATGAAGTTTCCATCACGTCAGCCGGCAACATTTACAAGGCAATTGACAAAGACAAGTTTGACGTTCACCCAATCTGGATCACGAACGCTGGCTACATGACCAGCGAGGAAGACTCATTCAAGGTTTTGGAAGACCCATCCTACATGGTGGAAAAGCCAAGTAAGGCTGCCAACCTGTCCAATATCGCTGCTTTAGCAGACCGGCCAGAACTGGACGTCTTGTTCCCAATCGTGCACGGCAACTTAGGTGAAGACGGCGTTTTGCAAGGCCTCTTCCGCCTGATCGACAAGCCATTTGTCGGCGTCGACGTTTTGGCAGCCAGCGTAACCATGGACAAGGAATTCTCCAAGATCCTGGCCCAAAGAGTTGGCGTTCCTGTTGCCAAGTGGGTGACCATCAAGCGCTACGAATATGATGATGCTCAAAATCCTAAGCATGACTACCAATGGGTGAGCCAGCAATTAGGCACCAATAACCTCTTTGTTAAGCCATCCAACCAAGGCTCTTCAGTCGGCATCACCCACGTGGTTGACGACTCCAACTACGCAGACGCCTTGGCTGAAGCCTTTAAGTACGACGACAAGGTCTTGGTTGAAGAAGGCATCGTTGGTACGGAAGTTGAAACGGCCGTTTTGGGCAACGACCAACCAATCGTTTCCGGCGTTGGTCAAATCATCAACGCCGCTAACAGCTGGTACGACTACGACAACAAGTACAGCAATGCGTCAACGACGACCTTGCAAATCCCAGCCCAAATCCCTGATGAAGTCGCTCAAAAGGTTCGCGACAATGCCTTGAAGATCTACCGGGTAACCGAATGCTCTGGCATGGCCCGGATCGACTCCATGCTGCGGGAAGATGGCGAAGTGATCTTTAACGAATTGAACACCCTGCCAGGCTTTACCAACATCAGCATGTATCCAAAGCTCTTTGAAGAAGCTGGCATTTCTTACTCAGACCTGATCACCAAGCTGATCGACCTGGCGATGGAACGCTACGCTCACAAGAAGACGCTTTTGCACAAGCACGACTAAAGGTCAAAGAGAAATACTAGTAAACAAGTTCTTGCTGTGGTTGATTTTTTGTTAATTGAAGATTAGTAGAAAAAGAAAGTTTAGAAGATGAGTGAAGTAAGCGAGCAGATGAAAACCAGTGAAGCGGCTAAGCAATTAGGCGTGAGCGAAGCAACCTTGCGCAAGTATTCGCAGATCGTGGAAAAGGTGACTGCTAACCCGGCTTATTTTTCCCATGTGAAAAACGCCCGCCGTTATTCGGCGGAAAATCTCGCTGATTTGAAGAAGATGCAAGAAATGAACAAAGAAGGCAAGACCCTGGACCAGGCGGCCCAGGAACTGTTTGCTGGTGAACAAGCAGCTGAAGACTCAAAGGCTGATGAGTTCCAAGAGCTCAAGAAGAACCTGGCTCAAAAAGACGAAGAAATCGCCGCCTTAAAGACTCAGGTTGCTGAGCTAGCCCAAGCAATGGCACCGGCAGAAAATAAGGCTGATCCAGCTGATGACGTCCTGGACCTGCCAGACTTTGACGACCTGGAGGACCTCGGCGAGGCCAAGGAGCCTGACCGGCCTTTGACGGCCGAAGAAAAAAGAGCCCAGGTCGTAGCCGACATGGGCAAGAGCACCGAGGAAGTCCGCCGGGATATCATGGACAAGGTGCAGGAAAATGCCCAAAAGGCCCGGCCAGAATTTCGGACCTTGGCCGACATGCAGCTGAAGCCCAAGAAGAGGCCTTGGTGGAAGAAGCTTTTTAAAGGCTAATCTTAATTAAGTGTAAAAGTTAAAGGGGACTGCGTTAGCAGTCCCTTTTTTGCATTAAGATTAAGTAGTAGGGTAAAATAAAGATATATGTAGTTAAATACATATACATATGGCAATTGACAAAACATCAGAGAAAGCAGGCGCACAATGCAGAAAAAGCGTTGGCTAGGGCTGGTCCTCCTCTTAATCCTAGGCTTGGCCCTGACCGCCTTAACCTATGTGAAAACGACCGGTTACAAGAATGACGTAGCTGTCATCACCGATTACAAAATCAAAGACAAGCTGCTGAAAAAAGAAACCGACATCTACGGCAATAAAGACGAAGAGCGGCGGCAGTACCTCCACGTTAAGGTCTTAAGCGGCAAGTACAAGGGGAAGACCTATACGGTGACCAACACCTATATTCCCTCGCAGCTGGTCAGTCAAAAGTACCGGGCACGGCAGCGGGTCTTTATCCAGATCTATAAGGGCGTCTTAGCCCTGATTTCGCCGAAAAGAGACTGGGTCTTGGTCTTAACCTTGACCATGACTTTTGGTTTGCTCCTAGCCATTGTGGGCCGCAGATCCTGGCTCTTGGTCTTCTCTTTGGCCGTCAGCTGGATCCTTTTTTACATCTTGATCCTGTGGGACGTACAAGTGAACGGGAGCGGCATCGTTTGGATGTTCTCCTTAGCTGATATCGTCTTGTCCTTCTTCAGCCTGGCTATCGTTCAAGGGATCAATCAAAAAATGCTGGTCACCTGGCTGGCAACCCTCTTAGGCCTTTTTGTTTCCTTCTGGCTCTGCTATGCGGTAATCAAGCTGACCGGGGAAAGCTACCTCAACTATGAAATGGGCGACTACGCGACCCAGGACGTGCGGGGGATCTTTATGGCTCAGACCCTCTTAGGGGTTCTAGGAGCCGTGATGGACGAGGCAACGGATATTGTGTCCAGTCTTTATGAATTGATCCAGCACAAGCCTCATATCACCGTTAAAGAGCTGGTTCAAAGCGGCCGGACCATGGGCCAGGAAATCATGGGGCCCTTGATCAATGTCTTGGTCCTCCTCTTTATTTCAGAAGCCCTGCCAGAGACCATCCTCTATTTTAGAGACAACAACACGATTGGGACGACTTTTAACTTCACTATGTCACTGGGCGCCACCCAAAGCGCGGTGTCAGCGATTGGGATCGTTTTGACGGTGGTCTTTGCGACCGGCTGCAGCCTGATTTTTATCAAGGATAAAAGCAGCCTCAAGAGCGAATTAAAAGCAGCCATCAAGGGCTTAGAATGGGGGCATAAGGAATGAGCAGCTTAGGTGCCTTAATTATTCTCTTGGCCATCTTGATGGCCATCGTTGGCGGGGAAACCGGCATCCGCTCCTTTTTCAGCGTGATGATCAATACCATCCTCTTAATCCTGGTGGCCATGTTGATCTCCTGGGGACTCAGCATTCCGGTGATCACCCTGATCTTTGTCCCCCTAAAGCTGGTGACCATTATTTTCCTGGGGACTCATGACTATACCGTTGCCAAAAATTCTTTCTATGCCTCATTGATCGTGTTGCTGGCCGTCAGCGTCTTGATTATTGGCATCCAGCACCTGGCTCAAGCGGCTGGCTTAGGCGTTGAAGCTGGGGAAATCCTCCTTGGCCACTCCCAGATGCCTGGGATCAGCTACGAGGAAATTTCAGTGACGGTTGCCGTCTTCTCGGCCCTGGGGGCAGTGGCGGAAGCTGCGGTTTCCATTAGTTCAGGGCTTTTGGAATTAAAAAAGGCCAAGCCAGAAATCAAGGAGCACGAGCTCTTAAAGAGTGGCTGGGCGATTGGCTATGACGTTTTGGGGACGGCCATGAACACCATCGTCTACGGGATGTTTGGCAGCTTTTTGTCATTATTTTTATGGTATTACCGCCTTCACTATACCTTTGGCGAGATAATAAATGATAAACTTTTTGTAAACGAAGCCTTAATCATCATGTATTCGCTAATGGGCGTGTTGTTGACGATTCCGCTAGCTAGCTTCTTGCTGGCCAAGGGGATGAGCCGGAGTAAAAGTGAGGCAAAAAATGGAAACGAAACAAATCGAACTAAAGAACTTTAACGGGCGGACCTACAGCATTGCGACTTATACGGTCAAGCACCACCATCAGCCGCTAGATAAATTGCGGCCACTAGCCATCGTGGTGCCAGGCGGCAGCTTTACTCACCTGTCGGTCAAAGAAAGCGAGCCGGTAGCGCTGGCCTATGTGGCCCGCGGCTTTAACGCCTGCGTGGTCAGTTACAACCTCTTGCAAGACGAAGGCAAGATCTACCCCGATGCAGGGCTAGACGTCTTGAGCACGGTCAGCTATTACCGGGATCATGCGGTCGATTACCAAATCGATCCAGACAAGATCATGACCATCGGCTTTTCCGCTGGCGGCCACATCGCTAGTGCCGCCAACTACCTGGCTGACAGTCCTAAGTACCAAAAGCAGTTTGGCTATGAGGACGATCAGGTGCGGCCTAACGCCACCATCTTGGGCTACCCGCTGACTGACGTTCACAAGGTGGCCTTTGAAATTGGGGGCAAGGCTGACGGGGCCTTGCCAGATGATGAAAAATTGGTCGATACGGCCTTGGGCGTGACGCCGAAGACCCCGCCAACCTTCATCTTCCAGTCCTGGAATGACCCGATCTGCCTGCCAACCAATGCCATGGCCTATGAAGAAGCCCTGTTTAAAAATGGGGTCAAGTGCGAAGCCCACATGTTTGACACGGGCTTTCACGGCTACTCCTTGGCTACGCCGGAATTAGCTACCAACGACATTTCTTGGCAGGGCAACCAGCACGTAGCTCAGTGGTTTAAACTGAGTCTGGAATGGCTGGCCCATGTTTTCTCAGGAATTGATTATGACGAAAACAAGGACAAACTAACTAATTTATACATGCCTAAATAAGCACTGAATTAGTCATATCAAGCCTTTGCGCTTAAAAGCAGTCAATAAAGACTGCTTTTTTCTTTTGCTCTTTTCTTTTTTCTAAAAATGGTTAGCGGTAACTGCTTGATTCTTGGGCCAGAACGACTATAGTTAATTATTGAAAAATGTGAGCGCTATATTGGCACTAAATAAAAAATAAGCAATAGAAGCAAGAAAAGTAAGAAAAAACAACAAAAGGAGAAAAAGAAAAAATGACGCAAGCAAAGAAAGAGCCTTGGTGGAAAAAGGCCGTTATCTACCAAATCTACCCCAAGTCTTTTCAAGACAGCAACGGCGACGGCATTGGCGACTTGCCGGGGATCATCTCCCGCTTGGACTATTTAGAAGGCCTAGGCATTGACGCCATCTGGCTGTGCCCGGTTTACAAGTCCCCGGGCGTGGACAATGGCTATGACATTTCCGACTACGAGGCAATTGACCCTAATTACGGGACTATGGCCGACATGGAAAAATTAATCGCCGAAGCTGGCAAGCGGGGCATTCGGATTGTAATGGACCTGGTCGTCAACCACACCTCTGACCAGCACCCTTGGTTTGTCGAAGCCCGTAAAAACGTTGACTCCCCAGAACACGACTACTATGTTTGGGCCAAGGAAAAGCCTAACGACCTCCGATCTAGTTTTTCTGGCAGCGCCTGGGAGTTTGACCAGGAAATCGGCCAATACTACCTGCACATTTTTGCCAAGCAGCAGCCTGACTTGAATTGGACCAACCCCAAGCTCCGGCAAAAAGTCTACGACTTAATGAACTTCTGGATCGACAAGGGGATCGGCGGCTTCCGGATGGACGTCATCGACTTGATCGGCAAGGAGCCGGAAAAGGGTATTACCGGCAATGGGCCCAAGCTCCACGACTACTTGAAAGAAATGCACGAGAAGACCTTTGGCGACCGGGACTTTTTGACGGTAGGGGAAACCTGGGGGGCCACTTTAGACAACGCTCCGCTTTACAGCGACCCTGACCGAAAAGAACTGTCCATGGTCTTCCAGTTTGAATTCACTGAATTAGACAAGCAACAGGGCAAGGAAAAGTGGGACACGAAGCCGGTTGACTGCGGCGAACTTAAGTCGGTCTTAGCCAAATGGCAAAAGCTGGACTTCAACCACAGCTGGAACAGCCTCTTTTGGAACAACCACGACCTGCCAAGAATCGTTTCCCGCTTTGGCAATGATCAAGACAAACGGGTGGTCAGCGCCAAGATGCTAGCGATTCTCCTGCACGGCCTGCGGGGGACGCCTTACATCTACCAGGGCGAAGAAATCGGTATGACAAACTGCCCGGTGTCCAAGATTGACGAAGTTGAAGACATCGAAGCCCGGCGGATGTACGACGAACGGCTAGCAAAGGGGGAAAAGGCTGAAGACATCTTGAAGTCCATCAATGCCCAGGGCCGGGATAATGCCAGAACCCCGATGCAGTGGAATGCCAGTCATGACGCCGGCTTTACTAGTGGCCAAGCCTGGCTCCGCGTTAACCCGAATTTTTCGAAAATCAACGTCCAAGCGGCTTTGAATGATCCAGGTTCTATTTACTATTGTTATAAAGCCTTAATTAAGTTGCGACACCAACATAGTGTCTTGACCGATGGGTCATTTACCCTGTTAGACACGCAAGACCAGGTGATGGCTTACTACCGGGAAAATGCAGAAGAAAAGTGGCTGATTGTCTGCAATTTGACCGGCGCAGAGCAAAGGTTTACGCTTAAAGATCAAGTGGCAAAAGTTTTATTAAGCAACCAAGACTCGTTAGACGAATTAAAGGAAGGAAAACTAGCGCCATATGCTGCTTACCTTTTGCAAGTTGAAAAATAAATATCCTATTCAATAAATATGCTTTTTCTAAATTTGTAAGCGAAAACGGAAAGGCTGAAAAAGCGCTTTTTTTATGGTAAACTGTTCAAGAGAGAAGAGATAAATTCGTTAGAGAAAATTAGAGAGTTAATTCCTTGATGGGAGGGGAACCTTTTGACTAGAACCGCTACTTTGGAAGACGTGGCTCAAAAGGCGCATGTTTCCAAGATGACCGTTTCTAGGGTCATCAACCACCCAGAGCTAGTCGCGCCGGAACTGCAGGTGGTAGTGGAAGATGCCATGCGCAAGTTAAACTATCATCCAAATAATGCTGCCCGGGCCTTGGCCAAGAACCAGACCAGCGTGGTGAAGTTTGTGATCTTGGAAGACATTGACCACATGGATCCGTACTATACCAATATCTTGTTTGGCATGGCCACGGAATTAAAGAAGAAGAACTATTCCTTGCAGCTGCTGTTAAAGGGCAGCCAGATTGAGCAGGGGCCGGCTGATGGCTTCGTCATTACGGGGACGCGAGTTGACGACTATCCGATGCTGAACGCCTTGAAAGAGCCGTTTATCCTTTTTGGCGAAAACCGGGGCGGCTACGACTTCGTTGATACCGACAACTTAGGCGGGGAAACGATGGCGACAGAATATGCCCTAAAGCAGGGCTACCGCAACTTAGTTTTTATCGGCCTGGATGTTAAAGAAGCCTTTGAGTTTTCTAGAGAAGCGGGCTATGTGAATGCCATGCAGCAAAACAAGAAGATCCCGAGCGTCAACCGGGTGAAAAACAGCACTACGGCGGCTCGGGCCTTCATGCAAGAGCACTTGTCTGAATATCCGAAGAACACCTGCTTCATTTGCGGCAGTGACCGGATTGCGACTGGGGTCATCCAGGCTTTAGTGGAAGAGGAGAAGGACATTCCGGGCGATTACGGCGTAATTGGCTTTGACGGTATTTTGCTGGACAAGGTTTCTTCACCCAAGATCACCACGGTCAAGCAGGACCTATGGAAGATCGGCGAAACCCTGGCCCAGCTAATTTTGCGCAAGATCAACCAAAACGGGGCTCCCCAAGGAGAAATGTTTATCAAGCCGACTTTATCAAAGGCGGAATCAACTAAATAGCTAGTGAAAGGTCAAACCGTTGAAGACGGCTTGACCTTTTTTGCTTGTTACCGATAACAGGGCCAGCGTGATTGTAAGCGCTCAATAAATTCTGTAGATTAAATAGCGGAGGAAACGAATTATGACACAGCAGGAAGCATGGCAAAACGCCATTATTTATCAGATTTACCCAAAATCATTTCAAGACAGCAACGGTGACGGGATCGGCGACTTAAACGGGATCCGTCAGCGGATTCCATATTTGAAAAATCTTGGGATCACCGCCGTTTGGCTGAACCCGATTTACCTGTCGCCTGGCGTAGACAATGGCTACGATGTGAGTGACTACTACCAAATCGACCCGGTGATGGGGACCATGGCCGACTTTGAAAATTTGGTTCAAGACCTGCACCAAGCTGGCATCAAGCTCATCATGGACTTTGTCTTAAACCACACGTCCGACCAGCACCCTTGGTTCAAGGCTGCCATCAGCGACCCTAAGAGCCCGTACCGCGACTACTATATTTTTGCCGGAAAAAATGGGCAAAAACCCAACAACTGGGGCAGCTTCTTTGGCGGCAGCGTCTGGGCCAAGGATCCAGCCGGGACCGGCCAGTCTTACTTCCACCTCTTTGCCAAGGAAATGCCGGACTTAAACTGGAAAAATCCCGCCGTTTGCCGGGAAATGACCAAGGCGGCTAAATTCTGGCTGGCCAAGGGCGTTGACGGCCTTCGCCTTGACGCCTTCATCCACATTGCCAAGGCTGACCTGCGCCAGTCATACCCAAGTGACGACGACAAGCCGGTAATCGCAGAGCCATTTTTTGCCAACCTGCCCCAAGTACAGGAGTGGCTCAAGCCATTCTGCGACAGCATCCGGCAGGACTACCCAGATACCTTCTTCTTAGGTGAAGCCGCTAGCGCCAGCGTCAACCTGGCAGCAGACTACACTAAGCCGGAAAACGGCTTGATGGATTCGGTTATCACCTTCCGCTACTTTAAGGAAAAAGAAGACGGCGTTAACCCCGACTTTTCAGACCAGTATCAGCCAAAGGAGATGGACTGGCTAAGCTTCAAGCAAAACCAGGCCGTTTGGCAGCAGACCCTGCAGGCTCCGCCAACCCTTTACTGGAGCAACCACGATATGGCCCGCTTAGCCACCCGGGTGGCTAAAACCGAAGTTCAAGCTAGATCCTTGGCCATGCTGATGTACTTGGAACGGGGAATTCCGGTCATCTACTACGGCGAAGAATTGGGCCTGCACAACCTGGACTTTACCAGTGCTGACCAATTCGCTGACCAGACAGTTAACGAATTTGTAGCTGAAGCTGAGGAAGCTGGGCTTAGTGAGGCAGAAGCCCTCAAGATGGCCAGCTTGACCCATAAATTGCCAGCTAGAGGCACCATGCCTTGGAATGACGGGGAAAATCACGGCTTTAGCCAGCATGAGCCTTGGTTAACCGGGATTAGCCAGGACCAGGTGACGGTGGCAAGCGAAGACCAGGATCCTGACAGCATGCTGAGCTTTTACCGGAGACTTTTTAAATTAAAAAAGACGCCGCTCTTTGCCAAGGGCAGCTACTACCTGCTAGACACGGAACCAGACCTGGTCGCTTACCAAAGAGATCTGGACGGGGAAAGTGCCTTGGTGGTAGTTTCCTTGAGTGCTCAAAAGACCCAGCTGACCCTGCCAAGCCAGATGTCGGTCTTGCTGCAAGCGGGCGGAATCTACCTGCAAGAGCAGCAATTGACTCTGATGCCATTTGCCGGGGTTGTTTTGAAAAAGCCGGCAAAAAACAAGTAAGAAAAAACAAAAATAGAGATACTTTTAATCAGAAAAAGTGAGGAATGAAGATGCAAGTTGCTGCATTAAGACACAGACCAGAAAGTGAAGATTGCTACTTGGTCAGCCAGGAAGACATGAAGCTGCGCCTGCACACCGGCAAGGACGTGAAAGCCGTTTACGTATACTACGGCGACATTTATGAACCGCTGACCGAACTGAAAAGAGCCGAGATGGCTTTAGCCGGCCATGGCCAGGTGAATGACTATTGGGAAGCGACCGTAACCATGCCCAACCACCGCTGCCGCTACCTCTTTGAAGTGGTCGGCCAAGATGGGGAAAAAGTAATTTATGGCGACCGGGGCATCCGGAAGGATGAGCAGGAAAGCTACGATGACCCAAGCAACTACATCAAGCTGCCATACTTCCACTTGATCGACATGACCAAGACGCCTGACTGGGTGAAGAGCACTGTTTGGTACCAGATCTTCCCAGAACGCTTTGCCAACGGCGACAAGACTAACGACCCAGCCGGCGTTAAGCCTTGGAAGCCAGACGATAAGCCGGGGAGAGATGACTACTATGGCGGGGACTTACAAGGGGTTCTGGACCATCTGGACTACCTGCAAAAATTAGGCGTCAACGGCCTTTACTTCTGCCCAATTTTCAAGGCAGCTTCTAACCACAAGTACAACACGACCGACTACTTAGAAGTTGACCCAGAATTTGGGGACAAGGCTTTGTTTGCCAAGTTGGTTAACGAAGCCCACAAGCGGGGGATGAAGGTGATGCTGGACGCGGTCTTCAACCACATCGGCGATACCTCCTTGCAATGGCAAGACGTTGTGGCTAATGGCGAAAAATCCCGCTTCAAGGACTGGTTCCACATCAACCACTTCCCGGTTGAGCCCTATGACCCAAAGGATCCAAGCTACGAAACTTTTGCCTTTGAAAAGCACATGCCAAAGCTGAACACGGCTAACCCAGAAGTAGTCGACTACCTGTTAACCATCGCTACTTACTGGATCAAGGAATTCGACATTGATGCTTGGCGCTTAGACGTAGCTGACGAAGTCGACCACCGCTTCTGGAGAAAGTTTAGAGATGCGGTAACTGCCATCAAGCCCGACTTTTACATTTTGGGTGAATCCTGGCACGCCAGCCAGCCTTGGCTAAACGGCGATGAGTTCTCCGGCACGATGAACTACCCATTTACCGGTCAAATCGGCGACCACTTCTTAAAGGGCGTGCAAGATGCCAAGACCATGACCGAACTTTTAACCGACCAGCTCTTCTTGTACCGGGAACAAACGAATTCCGCCATGTTAAACGTCCTGGATTCCCATGATACGCCGCGGATCAAGACGGTGGCCAAGGGCGATGAAGACAAGGCCCTGCAGGCTTTGGCCTTCACCTTTGTCCAAACTGGCTCTCCTTGCATCTACTACGGTACAGAAATGGGAATGAGCGGCGGGGAAGACCCAGATTGTCGCAAGCCAATGGACTGGAGTCAAGATGGCAGTCCGGTTTGGCAGGCGGTTCACGAAATTATTCAGTTTAGACGGGACCACTGGGAAACGCTCAGCCAGGCAGCAACTTGGCTAGAAGTAACAAAAGCTGGTTTGATCCACGTGGTTAGAAACGGCCATGAAAAGATCGAGGCCTGGTTTAACACAACTGGCAAAACGGTTTCATTAGGAACTGAAGCAGCCTTAAGTCGCGGCTACCAAGGCGGAGAGCTGGCAAACAAGGGCTACGTCTTTGAACTGAAATAAATTATGTTATCGGTAACATTTAAAACAATCTTGTTAGCGATTGCAGTATCATAGATAATTAAACCAGATTGAACGAGCGAGGGAAAAAGAATCATGAAGAGAATTTTTGAAATCGATCCTTGGAAGTTGACCAGTCATACTTTTTCAAAAGAAGACAAGCGACTTCAAGAAAGCATGACTTCCTTAGGTAACGAATACATGGGCCTGAGAGGCAACTTCGAAGAAGGCTACAGCGGCGACAGCCTTAAAGGTACTTACTACGCTGGCGTTTGGTTCCCAGACAAGACCAAGGTCGGCTGGTGGAAGAACGGTTACCCAGACTACTTTGGCAAGACCATCAACGCCCCAAGCTTCATTGACCTGCCAATCTTGATCAACGGTCACCGGCTTGACTTAGCTACTGACCAGGTTAGCGACTTTGAACTCAGCCTGGATATGCACCAAGGCCTGCTTACCAGAAGCTTCATTTACGAAGGGCAAGATTGCCGTGTGAAGTTTGAATTTGAACGCTTCTTGAGCGTCGTTATTAAAGAAGCAGCCCTGATCAAGGTTAAGGCAACCGTGTTAAGCGGCGAAGCTGATCTGCAAGTAACCAGCCGCTTGAATGGGAACGTCTTTAATGAAGACAGCAACTACGAAGAAGGCTTCTGGGATGCTTTGGGCGAAGATGAATCAAGCCGCAGCATCCAGCTCAAGACCAAGCCAAACAACTTCGGCACTCCACAATTTACGGTTCTTTTAAAGGAATCCGTTCGTGAAGATGGTCAAGTGATTTCTGGCAAGGTTGCTACTAAGAGCGGCCTGGTTGACGAAACTTTTGAAAAGCACTTGGCAACTGGCGAAAGCTGGGAACTGGAAAAGGACGTTATCGTAGTTAACAGCCGTGACGTCGCTGACAGCGATCAAGCTGAAAAGGCTGACGAATTGATGGCTAAGCTGCAAGAAAAGTCCTACGCTGACAACTTGGCCGATCACGAAGCCGTTTGGGCCAAGCGCTGGGAAAAGTGTGACGTTACCATCGAAGGCGACGCTGCTGCCCAACAAGGGATCCGCTTCAACATCTTGCAACTGTTCATGACCTACTACGGTCAGGACCCTCGACTGAACATTGGGCCAAAGGGCTTCACTGGTGAAAAGTACGGCGGTGCTACTTACTGGGACACCGAAGCCTTCATCGTGCCAATGTACTTGGCAGTAGCGCCAAAGGAAGTTACCAGATCACTTTTGGAATACCGGCACGAACAACTCCCAGGTGCTTACCACAACGCCCGGATGCAAGGGCTAAAAGGGGCTTTGTTCCCAATGGTTACCTTCAACGGGATTGAATGCCACAACGAATGGGAAATCACTTTTGAAGAAATCCACCGTAACGCGGATATCCCATTCGCCATCTACCAATACACCCGCTACACTGGCGATGACTCTTATGTCAAAGACGAAGGCATGGACGTTTTGGTAGGGACGGCGCGCTTCTGGGCTGACCGGGTACACTTCTCCAAGCGCAAGGGTCAATACATGATCCACGGCGTCACTGGACCAAACGAATACGAAAACAACGTCAACAACAACTGGTTCACCAACACCATGGCTAGATGGTTGCTCAGTTACACCTTGGAACGCTGGCCACTGGCTACGGAAGCTGCCAAGAAGCGGCTAAACGTAACTGATGAAGAATTGGCTAAGTGGCAAGACATTGTAGACAAGATGTACCTGCCAGAAGACAAAGACCTAGGCATCTTCGTTCAACACGACACCTTCTTGGACAAGGACATCCGGAGCAAGGACACCATCCCAGCTGACCAATTGCCACTGAACCAGCACTGGTCATGGGACAAGATCCTGCGGTCACCATTCATCAAGCAAGCCGATGTTTTGCAAGGGATCTACTTCTTGAATGACCGCTACACCAAGGAACAGAAGGAAAAGAACTTCGACTTCTACGAACCAATGACGGTTCATGAAAGTTCCTTGAGCCCATCCATCCACTCCATCTTGGCTGCAGAACTTGGCAAGCAAGACAAGGCAGTTGAGCTTTACGAACGGACGGCGCGTCTTGACCTGGACAACTACAACAACGACACTGTTGATGGTCTTCACATCACTTCCATGAGCGGCAGCTGGCTGTCAATCGTTCAAGGCTTCGCCGGCATGCGGTATAACGAAAAAGGCGTAAGCTTTGCTCCATTCCTGCCAAAGAAGTGGACCGGCTACAGCTTCAAGATCAACTACCAAGGCCGCATCTTGGCCGTTGCCGTTGACAAGGACGGCGCTAAGCTGACTTTGGTTTCTGGGAATGACTTAACTGTTAAGGTTTGGGACCAAGAAGTAACTTTGAAAGAAGGTCAAACTCAATGCTTAAAGGATTAATTTTTGACCTAGACGGCGTTATCACTGACTCAGCAGTCTACCACCTGAAGGCTTGGCAAGACCTGGCTAAGGAAATCGGCATTGACCTGCCAGAGTCCTTCGGCGACAAGCTTCGCGGCTTGTCCCGGATGGACTCATTAGAAATCATCTTGGAATATGGCCACAAAGAAAATGACTATACCCAAGAAGAAAAAGAAGCCTTAGCTGCTAAGAAAAACGATGCTTATATCAAGGCTGTCCAAAAGATGACCAAGGCGGACATCTTGCCTAAGATGGCGGACCTCTTGCATGAAGCCAAGGCTCAAGGCTTAAAGCTGGCTCTAGCTTCTGCATCTAAAAACGCTCCATTGATCTTGCACCAACTGGAGCTGGAAGATCTCTTTGATGCCCGAGTTGACCCAGCTACTTTAAAGCATGGCAAGCCGGATCCAGAAATTTACATCCGGGCTCAAGAACTCTTGGGTCTTGAGAAGAACGAAGTAATCTCCTTTGAAGATGCTCCTGCTGGCGTCAAGTCCATCAAGGCTGCTGGTCAGTTTGCCGTTGGCATCGGCGACCCAGTCGTCTTAAAAGGAGCTGACTACATCGTGGGCTCAACCAGTGCTTTAGATTTAGCCGAAATTGAAAGAGTTTTTAAAAAAGCAGGGAATTAGGTAAGGGAAAATGGTAAAAATCAACTTAAATCACATCTACAAAAAGTATCCAAATGCTGATGACTACTCAGTCTCTGATTTTGACCTGCACATTGATGACCACGAATTTATCGTCTTTGTCGGTCCATCTGGCTGTGGTAAGTCCACGACTTTGCGGATGATTGCGGGTCTAGAAGATATTTCCAAGGGTACTTTGGAAATCGGCGGCAAGGTCATGAACGACGTAGCTCCGCGTGACCGTCACATTGCCATGGTCTTCCAGAACTACGCCTTGTATCCACACATGAGCGTCTACGACAACATGGCCTTCAGCTTGAAGCTTCGCCACTATGACAAGGCGGAAATCGACAAGCGCGTCAAGAACGCGGCTGAAGTCTTAGGCCTGGCTCACCTCTTGGAGCGGCGGCCAGCTGACCTGTCCGGTGGGCAGCGCCAGCGTGTTGCCTTGGGGCGGGCCATCGTCCGGGATGCTCCAATCTTCTTGATGGACGAACCATTGTCAAACCTTGACGCTAAGCTGCGTGTTTCCATGCGGGCCGAGATCGCCAAGCTTCACCAAAACCTGAAGACGACCACGATCTACGTTACCCACGACCAAACCGAAGCGATGACCTTGGCTGACCGGATTGTTGTTATGAATGCTGGTCGCATCCAGCAAATTGGCTCTCCTAAGGAAGTCTACAACAAGCCAGCCAATCAATTCGTTGCCGGCTTCATCGGTTCACCGCAAATGAACTTCTTCAATGTCAACTACAAGGATGGCTACATTGATGACGGCAAGGGCATCAAGCTGAAGGTGCCTGAAGGCCGGGCCAAGATCCTGGAATCCAAGGGCTATAATGGCAAGGATGTGGTGATGGGCCTGCGTCCAGAAGACATCCACATGGAACAAGCCTTCCTGGAAACCTGGCCAGAAGCCACGGTTAACGCGGAAGTTGTCGTTTCAGAACTTTTGGGTGCAACCAGTCAGCTGTACATGAAGGCTGATGGGACAGAATTTGTCGGCGTTGTGAACGCGCGTGACTTCCACAAGCCAGGCGATAAGGTTCAAGCTGGCTTCAACTTGAACAACGCGCACTTCTTCGACAAGGACACCCAAGTGACGCTTACCAATTAATTTAACTAAGTTAATCAACTTGTAGTGCGTTGCTGCAAGATGATTTAAAAAATAAAACAAATGTTTGTTTTAGGAGGAAAAAATGAGTTTCTTTAAGAAGGCTGCCTTGGGCAGTGCAGCAGTATTGGCTGCTTTAAGTTTGTCAGCTTGCTCAAACAGCAGCAACAGTAGTTCATCATCATCAAGCGAAAAGAAGGCTTCCTTGACTTTGTGGGTTGACACCGAACAGGTATCATACTACAAGAGCATTGTTAAGGACTTCCACAAGAAGCACCCTAACATTACCGTTAAGGTTACCCAAAGTCCTAACGGTTCTGCTAACGCTAAGACTGACGTTGGTAAGGACGCCTCAAAGGCTGCCGATGTTTTCGAAGTTCCAAACGACCAATTAGGTCAAATGGCAAACGCTGGTTACATTAACCCACTTTCACCATCAGACACTTCCAACATCAAGAAGAACTACGTATCCCAAGCTGCTAAGGGCGTTACCTGGAAGGGCAAGATTTACGCCTACCCATACGCTCAACAAGCAGACACCATTTACTACAACAAGTCAAAGCTTTCAGCCAGCGACGTTAAGGACTGGGACACTTTGACTAAGAAGGGTGTCTTGGCAACTGACTTTACTAACGCCTACACGATGTGGCCAGTCTTCTTCTCAGCTGGTACTACTCTCTACGGCGAAAACGGTGAAGACCTGAAGGGCTCAACTTTCAACAGCCAAAATGGTGTTAACGCCTTGACTTGGATCGCAAAGCAAAAGAGCAACAAGAACGTTATGCAAACCTCTAACGCTTTGAACCAATTGAAGAAGGGCAACGCTGCTGCCATCATGGATGGTCCTTGGAACGCAGCCAACATCAAGAAGATCTTGGGCAAGAACTTTGCTGTTGCTAAGTACCCAACTGTCACTGTTGGCGGCAAGAAGGTTCAACTTGAAGCCTTCTTGGGTATCGAAGGATTTGCCGTAAACTCCCACACTTCAAACGCTAAGGCTTCATCAGAACTTGCAGCTTACATTACCAACAAGAAGTCACAATTGATCGCTCACGACAAGGCTGGTCAAATCCCAGTTTTGAAGAGTGCCGTAGCATCAAGTGATGTTAAGAGCGACCCAGTTGCTGTAGCCGTTATTGAAATGGCTAAGTCAGGCAACTCTGTATTGCAACCAAAGCTGCCACAAATGGCAACCTTCTGGGATGGTGCTGCTCCACTGGTAAGTGGCGCATACGATGGCAAGATCAAGCCAAGTCAATACAAGGCACAACTTGCTAAGTTCGCAAAGAAGATTTCTCAAAAGTAATTAAGCGCAACAACTTTAATTAAGCTTGAGAAGGAGAGTAATGAAAAATGTTTAAGAGAAAAGGACACATTCCTCCAGCTGCCACCTATAAAGAAGTGTGGTCAAAGGGGGATGCAGCTGACAAGCTATCCTTCTTCTTCATGGGTGTCAGTGCTTTAAAAAATAAGCAATGGGCCAAGGGGATCAGCTTGCTGGCATCAGAAATCATCTTTATCTGCTGGTTTATCTTCAGCGGGGCTAGCGCGCTCAGCATGCTGAGCAACCTAGGGACGATTAAGACTAAGAAAGTCGTCTTCGACAAGGCGCAAGGCGTCTACATTACCAAGCAGCCAGACAACTCAGTATTGATCCTGCTCTTTGGGATCATGGCCATTTTCCTAGTTATTGGCTTTATCTGGTTGTATATTATCAATTTGCGGTCAACTCGGGCCAACTATATCAAGAAGCGCGATGGCAAGCACATCGCCACCAACAAGGAAGAAATCGCTAGTCTCTTTGACTCCCGGCTTCACGCCACTTTGATGTTCATTCCTTTGCTGGGGATCATCCTCTTCACTGTCTTGCCAACGATCTTCATGATTTCCATGGCCTTTACCAACTATGACCGGCAACACCCAATCGGCTTCTCCTGGACTGGCTTCCAGGCCTTTGGGAGCGTGCTGACCGGGGACCTGGCCGGGACTTTCTTCCCAGTCCTTGGCTGGACCCTGGTTTGGGCGGTAGCTGCGACGGTAACGACTTTCTTGGGCGGTGTTTTGTTAGCCCTCTTGATCGAATCAAAGGGCATCAAGCACCGGAAGGTATGGCGGACGATCTTCATCGTCGCTTACGCTGTTCCACAATTCGTTTCCCTGCTGCTGATGGCTCAGTTCTTGGATGCTCAAGGTCCTTTGAACACCTTGCTCCAAAACTGGGGCTGGATTTCAAGCCCAATTCACTTTATCGACAACGAAGCTGCCCCTTGGGTAGCCCGGTTAACGGTTATCATCGTTAACATGTGGATTGGTATTCCTGTTTCAATGCTGGTATCAATGGCGATCATTCAGAACTTGCCACAAGATCAAATTGAAGCTGCTCGGATGGACGGGGCTAACGCCTTCCAAATCTTCCACAATATTACCTTCCCACAAATTCTCTTTGTAATGGGACCATCACTGATTCAACAATTCATCGGTAATATCAACAACTTCAACGTCATCTACCTGCTGACGGGTGGTAAGCCTATGAACAACAACTACAACGGCGCCGGGTCAACCGACCTTTTGGTCAACTGGCTCTACAACTTGACCTTCGGTCAACAACAGCGTTACAACGCTTCCGCCGTTTTAGGTATCTTGATCTTCATCTTGAGTGCGACGATTTCCTTAATTGCCTACCGTCACACGACATCATTTAAGGAGGGATAAAATTGAAATCTTACTCAAGACAGAGAAAAGTATCCCTTTTCTTCAGATATTTCCTGCTGACGGTATTGGCTATCGTTTGGTTAATCCCGATCGTTTGGATCGTTTTTGCCAGCTTCTCATACAATGACACTGGCTTTATCTCTACTTTCTTACCTGAAAAATGGACCCTGCAGAACTATATCGGAATCTTTACCAACTCCCAATTCCCTTACCTGCACTGGATCATTAACACCTTAATCGTGGCCATCATCTCCGCTACACTCTCTACTTTCATCCAAATTTCGGTAGCCTATGTGCTCTCACGTTTACGCTTCAAGATGCGGAAGCCATTCCTGCAAATCGCTTTGGTTTTGGGGATGTTCCCAGGCTTTATGTCCATGATCGCTCTTTACTACATCTTGAAGGGGCTAAACATGCTGAACCTCGGCGGTTTAATCCTGGTTTACGTCGGCGGTGCCGGCCTTGGCTTCTATGTTGCCAAAGGTTTCTTCGACACGATTCCGCGGTCCTTGGATGAAGCTGCTGAACTTGACGGTGCTACCAAGTGGCAAGTCTTCACTAAGATCGGTTTGCCGCTGTCAAAGCCAATGATCGTTTACACGGCTTTGACCACTTTCATGGCACCATGGGTAGACTTTATCTTCTCCGGGATTATCCTTTCAACTTCAGGTAATCCAAAGACCTACACTATCGCTTATGGTCTGTACAACATGCTTTCTTCTTCAAAAGGGAGTGCGACAACCTTCTTTGCCCAATTCGTGGCTGGTTGTGTCATTATCGCGATCCCAATCACAGTCCTCTTCATCATTATGCAGAAGTTCTACGTTAGTGGGATTACCGCAGGTGCTGACAAGGGTTAAACAGAGTATCAAGATTCTACCTTCTCAAAGCAAAAAACGCTTGGATTTTATCCAAGCGTTTTTCTTTTGCTAAAAAATAAGAAAAAATCGTAAATTTACTTGTCGAGTGGCCGGTAAAAGTCGATGCTGGAAGCCGCGGCAAAATCACCGGTCTTGTCCAAGATGGTCAAGCGGACCGCCCAGGCACTGACGCCCCGGAGGCCAATGACCTTGTTCTTGGCATCGCTGTTGAAGCTGAAGTCTTCACCGTAAGGCACGAAGCTGTCGCCATCCGTAGAAATTTCCGCCTTGATCTTGAGCGGCCGACCTTCAGCTTGCAAGGCATCAGGGACGTAGATCACCTTGTTGAGTTCAGTCTTTTCCTTAAAGGTGAAAGTGAGCTGGATTGGCTCGTCAGTCTTGGCACTTTGCCAGCTGGTAGCCAGGCGCTGGTCCAGCAAGTACTTGGCTGGGTGCCCTGGTTCACTGTCGACATTGCTGGTCACTTTCAAGTTCTGGATGATAAAGTCCTTAGGGTCCTTCTTGGTCTTGACCTTGATCCAGTCGGACCATTCAGAAACCTTGTAGCCTGACTCATAGCGCAGGCGCAGCTGGTAAACCTGGTCGGCAGCTAAGTCGGTAAAGGTGAAGATATTGCCGCTGATACCGGTGTAGAGCAGACCATTTAATTCCAGCTGGACCTTTGGCGTCTTTTGGGCCCACTTAACAGTTAAAGAGTGAGCACTGATCTTGCTTCGGTCGACTTCGACCTTGCTTGGCAATTTCAAGGCAGCATCAGTAATTTGGTGTACTAGCTGCTCGCCGGCAAAGCAGAAGTTGTTAACGACTAATTCTAATTTGACCTGCTTGATGTCCCGCTCTTGCAGCTTGATCACCAAGGCTGGCCGGCTTTGGTCGTTTAGGTCGCTAAAGCCCTTTGGCCAGCTAAAGTGAGGATCGTAGTAAAAACCTTCTTTAGCATGGTCCAGGGTTTCCGGACTGCCATACTCTTCCAGCTGGATAACGTCGTCTTTGCCAACCCGGAGGGCCAGGTCTTCTGGATGCTGGTCGCAGTAGATATAAAGGAAGGTTTCCTGCTTAATGGTCAAGTTCGGATAGTAGCCTTCAGTTGGCTCAATAATTACTCGCAGGCGGCTGTCGTCAACCCGGCTCCTGATAACGGTCTTGGCAAAGTTGTGCTCGTAGTCGACTTGGTCATTATCATCATAGCTGGTGTAGGAGCTGTCGCCATATGGGTAAAGGACAAAGTGTCTTTGGCCTAAATCTAAAATGGAGCCGCCCCGGACGAAGACTGGCAGATGCCAGAGGGGGTACTTCAGGCGATTGTAGACTCGGCCACCCATGAAGCGATCACCGGTAAAGAGGTCGATCCATACGGTTTGCTTGTCTGGCAGGTAGATCCGGTCGCGGACGCTATTGCCCTGGCTGTCAGACTTGCCATTGGTGATCGGTGCAACCAAGATCTGGTCACCCAGAATAAACTCGTCAGCGAAGTCCCGGCCATAGCCAATCTGCTCATGCGGGAATTCCATCATGAGCGGCCGCACTAGTGGCAGACCATCTTGAGCCTGGCGGCTGAGAGCATATATATAGGGAAGAAATTCGTTTCTTAACTGCAGGTAGGCCTTCATTACCCGGGAAATCTTGCTGTTGAAGGCAAACGGGGTCTTGCTCAGTGGGCTTTGGTCGTCGGTGACAAAGAAGAGGGGAGTGAAAGTCTTCCATTCCAGGTCTCGGACTGCTACTTGGGCATTTTCTTGACCCAACTTGCCGCCGCTGCTGGCCCCAATGAAGGGGATGCCGGATAAGCCGGCACCTAGGAAGGTGGCGATTTGGGTCTTGATGCTGGACCAGTCCCCGCCAACGTCGCCAAAGGCTAAAGCGCTGCTTTGTTGAAAGGGGCGCAGGCCATCTCTAACTAAGGAGATTGGCTTGGCTTTCGGATTCTTCTTGCTTAAAGCAGCATTTACTGCTGGCAAATCGCTGCTTGGGTCATCGATGGCAGCTAATTCTGCATGATCTGGCAGGTCTTGGCTATTTTCGCTCCAAAAGCCAGGGTGGATGCCGAGCTTTTTAGCATATTCGGCAAAGGAGGCGAAAACGTGCGGATCAGTATTTTTCTCACTTTCATAGTTAGGAATCATCCAGGAAAGCGGGAAGTCAAAGCGCTTATACCGGTCCAGCATGGCCCGGGCTGAAAACTGGTAGTCCTGTTCCCCGTTCAGGCTGGCCTGATGCTTGCCATCAGCTACTTTACTATAGTAGGAATTGTCTTCAAAGCGGATGGCCGTGTGACTCTTGGCCTTGGCTTTCTTCCAAGCTGGATCCAAGAAGTTGCCCAGGTGGCCAAAGGACAGGGCAAAGCGTGGCGGCATCAGGGCAGGACCCGTCAAAGAGTAGTATCTTTGCAAAATTTCTTGCGGAGAACTTCCTATTATATAGAAGTTGTCAAAGACCGGGTTGCGGTGCTTTAAGATTGCTACTTGCTCATTTTGGCTGCCAAAGTCATAGCTGCCAGGAGCCAGAGTATTGCGGAATTCGCCAAAACCAGAATTAGTCCAAAAGAAAGGTACGGCAGCCAAGACCCCATCTTGGCCAGTGATCCCGTCAGTCTTAATTAGGACCTTTTCACCCTTATGGCTGAAGTGGCCGTTTTGGACCCCGCCGCCATAGTAGTATTCATTCGGACTTTGTTTAATAATTTCCGTAGTGTGCTTGCCGCTGATTAATAGAGGAGCAACCTGGCTAACCCGGGTCCGGTGTACTGCTTCGTCAAAAATGCTGAACAAGGCGGTCTTTTGCTGGAAGATCAGCTTGTAGCTGCCAACGGTGATGATGAACATGTCGCTAGTGGCATGGGCATGGGCCTTTTGGAAATAGGCGGGATCAGGCTGGGGCGTGACCAGCATGTCGCTAGTTTCGGCAAAGGCTTGGCTGGGGTCTAGCCAGTAGCGGAAAATCCCGTCACTAATCAGGTAGACCCGGGCCACTTCGCCGGTTGCATAATGAAGTTCAAAGTAATTATCTTTTTTATTGACGCCAACTAAAGAACCAAGTTGGTGCTTAGAGGTTTGCAAGTCGTTCATAATAAGTTCCTTTACTTGATAATGTCTCTAGTTTAATTATAGCCAAAAAGGCGTTAGAAAGGGGAGGGGAATTAAATAACTGACAAAAAGTAATTGTATATGCAAATGATAATGGCTTTTTTTCATTGACAAAGAAGACTAAAAATTGGACAATACCAATTGTAAGAAAATCGGAAAATAGATTGGAGAAAAAGATGCATTATTACGTTCACGCTGATCGCTTCTACCTGCCGAAGGCCGTAGAAGAGGGCGGTTACTTGGAAATTACTGACGGCAAGTTTGGAGCTTATTACCCCGAAAATGCCCGTCCAGAAGGGGAGATCGTTGACTACACTGGCTATGAATTAGCGCCAGGCTACGTTGACACCCATATCCATGGCTCAGTTAAAGAAGATGTGATGAAGAGCGACTGGGCCGGGATCGATAAATTGTCCAAGGCACTCTTAGGCGCTGGGGTGACCAGCTGGTTGCCAACGACGGTGACGGCTTCAAGCGAGCAATTGACGGCGGTCTGCCAGATGTTTGCTGACCATGAGGGGCAAGAAGCTGGCGCGAGAATCCAGGGGATCCACTTTGAAGGCCCCTTCTTTACGGAAGAACATGCCGGGGCCGAAAACCCTAAGTACATGCTGGACCCAAACCGTGAAGACCTGGACCGCTGGCTGGAGGCCTCTAAAGGGATGCTGAAAAAGATTGCCCTCGCACCAGAGCGGCCAGGGACAACCGACTTCATCCGCTATGCAGCCAGTCGCGGGGTAATGATCGCCCTAGGCCACTCCAGTGCTAGCTACGATGAAGCCAAGGCAGCGGCGCAAGCGGGGGCGGAGATTTTTACCCACACCTTCAACGGGATGCCGGACTTTTCCCACAACCAGCCAAACATTGCTAATGCGGCCATGGCCTTGGACAACATGGACAATGAACTGATTGCCGATGGTCACCACGTAGCCATTCCGGCCATCAAGGCCTTGATAGCGGCCAAGGGGGTTGAACACATCGTCTTAATCACCGACTGCATGGAAGCCGGCATGATGCCGGATGGCGACTACATGCTGGGTGAACTGCCCGTATACGTCAAAGACGGGATGGCCCGGCTGAAGGATGGCGACAACCTGGCTGGCAGCGTCTTGGAACTCAAGAACGGGGTTAAGAACCTGGTTGACTGGGGTCTAGTAACTAAGCAAGAGGCTATCCAAATGGCGACCTACAATGCTGCTCGCAGCCACCACTTGCTGGACCAGTGCGGGCAAATCGCACCCGGCTTGCCAGCTGACTTCTTGGTCTTGAACAGTGACCTGACCTTGGAGAAGACCTACTTGAGCGGGGAAATCCGCTGGGAAGAATGAACTTGAAGCTCGCTGCTAATCAGCGGGCTTTTTTGCTGCCATTCATCGGCGCAGACGACCATTCATCGGCATTTACGTTTTTGAAACTACTTTTAGGGATAGAATTGTGGTGTTGAAACAAAGGAGGAAGGTAGCGCAATGCAAGGAATAATCGTTTCTGCCGATCAGCTTGCGGCGCAAGTAGGAGGTAAATTGCTTTTTCAAAATTTATCCTTTCAAGCCAATGGCGGGCAAACAGTTGCCTTGATTGGCCAGTCCGGTGCTGGCAAAACCACTCTGCTCAACTTGCTCGGCTTGCTGGATCAACCAAGCAAGGGAAAAATTTTGATCAATGGTGAGAATGCTAACAGCTGGCCAGCAAGAAAAAGGGAGAAATTTTGGCGGGAAAAGGCAGCCTTTCTCTATCAAGATGCTGGAATCATCGATGGAGAAAGCCTGCTGTACAATGTCTCGCTGACTAAGGCAAAAAAGAGTCAGGATCAAGCCTTGCATTACTTAAAAATGCTTGGTTTAGCGCAAGCTCATGAAAAAGCAGCCGTGCTGTCTGGCGGGGAAAAGCGACGTCTGGGCCTGGCCCGCCTTTTATATAAAGGAGGACGGGTAATCTACGCAGATGAGCCGACCGCTTCTTTGGACGCGGCCAACCGGCAGCTGGTTACCGACTTGCTTTTAAAACAGGCACAGGCAGGCGCGCTTGTCTTCATCGCTACTCACGATGATGCCCTAGCGAAAAAATGCGATACGCGGATTTGTTTGGGGGAATGACCATGCGTAATAAAATAAGCATTGCTGCCTCTAGCTTGATCCTAGCCCTTATTTTCTTATATTCTCTTGGTCCTGGCCGCGATGCAGTAGATCGGCTGCCCTTGATCTGCAGCTTGCTTTTATATACTACGAGCCTGCTTTTGCCTTTGCAGCTTGGCTATCGCAAAGATGCCATTCGCCTGCTGGCTGGAATCAGAAGGTTGGAAATTTGGCGGGACAATTTTGCCTGCCTCTTCGTTTGGAGCCTTGCTGCTTTTAGCCTGGTCCCTGCCGCAAGCGGCCTTGCTGGCTAAAAGTTCCTATGAAAATTACCAGTCAAAGGAGAAATGGCAGTCAGCTCCAGCGGCCGTCAGTTTTGATGATGACGGGCGTTTGTTTGGACCGGCAGGCTTATTATCCAGCTGAGCTAGCTTTGATCAAGGATGAGGAAGGGGAGGACAACGCAGTTTTGTCCTTGATCATGGATGACCAGATGCAAACGTCGCCAGCTGAATTAGGCGGCTATGACCACATTGTTTTCGTCAACGATCAAGCCTTGAAGCTGGCCGGTGTCAGTCAGCAGGACCTAAAGGAAGTTGCCTTGACTGATCTATCGGCAGAATGCCAAAATTTTTTGCGCAGAATCCTGCCGCTTAATACTGCGAAGCGGCAAACCGTGCCGAAAGGGATGCACTTATTGACTAGCCGGAAAAAGCTGGCCGCTTTAAATGAAACGCAAGATTTTCAGCTTTGCCGCCACCCCTTGCTCATCTACAGCAAACGGCCCAGCCAGGTTTATGACATGCATGATTTTTTATACTCAGCCTTGTCAACCGGCAACCTTTTCTTTATCCGGTCAGCTAAGCTGATTCCTGCCTTAAAGCGGCGCGGCCTGGCCAAGGCTTACTCGCCAGAGCCATTCCGCTTGAAGCTGATCGCCCAAAGCAAGCTGAGCCTGGCCAAGCTCTACTTAAAAAGCTGCTTGTGGCAGCTGCTGACCTGCGTTTTGCTTCTGCTTTTA
Source organism: Lactobacillus equicursoris DSM 19284 = JCM 14600 = CIP 110162 (assembly GCF_001434815.1). Lineage (GTDB taxonomy): Bacteria > Bacillota > Bacilli > Lactobacillales > Lactobacillaceae > Lactobacillus > Lactobacillus equicursoris. Next base: position 9,452 of record NZ_AZDU01000021.1, on the reverse strand, counting down.
CTAGTCAGTGTTTTGAACTATCAGGCCAGTGCCTGGGCTCAGCTCAACCGGGCCAAGCTTTTCGCCTTGTTTACCAGTGGATACAAATGGAGAATAATTTTACGACCGGCTGCAGGGGCAGCTGCTTTGGCGGCAGTTGTTTGTTTCCTGGCTGCGGCTGTCTTGCTTGTCCTTTATGCTGAAAGCCCGGCTAGCCTGCTTCTTTGCCAGTTTTCCTTTATCCTGCTGTATACTTTGATATATGGAAAGCTTTTAAGTCAAAAGCTAAAAGTCGAATTTAAACGGATGATTGGCCGGAAGGGATAGTTGAGGGATGAAGGAAAAATTTGGCCTGCAGATTGCGGTTTGTGACGATGAAGCAAAAGAACGGGCAAACTTGCGGAAGATGCTGGTTATGGAGCTAAACACCGCTCATGTCGATTGCTACGCTAGTGGGGATGACCTGCTTGAAGCCGGAAAAAGCTACAACTTGATCTTCCTGGATATTGAAATGCCGGGCACAAGCGGCATGGAGACGGCCCGCCGCCTGCGCCGTGACAAGCGGAGTGATTTGCTGGTCTTTTTAACTGCTTATGACCGCTATATGCCTTCCGCCTTTGAGGTCCGGGCCTTCCGCTACCTGCTCAAGCCCTGGAAAAAGGAGGATATCCGCTCGGTTTTGCAGGCAGCCTACCAGGAAATCCTGGCCAAGCAAATGCTGGCAGTTCCTCTGCCAGATAAGGCAATGACCGCTCTGCCTTTAAATGAAATCCGTCTATTGGAAAGTCTGGGGGACCAGAGCTGTATTTATACGACTGATAAAAAAGTAATCAGTCCTGAGCCCTTAAAGTACTGGGAAGATCAGCTTGACAGTACCCTGTTTGGCCGGGTGAGCCGGCAATACATCGTGGCTTACCAGCATATCATCGATCTAAAGCATAACCAGCTCTACCTTGCTGGCCTAAAGCAGCCGATTCTGCTCCCTCGCCGCCAGGTCAAGGCTGTAGAAGCTGCCTGGCTTGACTACTTGCGCTTTTATGCCCAGCCGCTGTGATTTTGGAGGTAACATGAATTTGTCAATCGACGCCGTGACGTTCTTGAACGCGGCTTTCATCCTGCTGCAGTTCAGCAAATTTTACCTGGCTTTCACTTATCTTTTTAAGGAGAAAATCAAGCCGGTCTGGCTGCTGGGGATTTATGTTTTTGGTCTGTTAATCTGCGGCCTAGCTGGTCCTTTGCTGGGCCCTTTAAATGAAGCTTTGATCTACGCCCTGCTTGCTCTGGGGCGAACTTTGCTGGGGCCTTTAAAGGAAAAAGACCTCCGCCAGCTGGGCAGCTATGCAGTTTTAAGCCTGCTGGATCTGAGTCTAAAGCAGCTGGTTGGTCAAGAAGTGGTCGCGGCTGATCTTGTTTTTGAAGCTGCTGTAGCCTTGACTTTCGTTTACCTGCTTTTGGTGCCTAAGGTCAAAAATCTTTTTGGCAACTGGCCAGGAAAAGCCAAGTGGCTGCTGATCTTACTGGAGATACTGGCTTTGGGGGCAACGGGTTTGGCGGCCGGCCGCTTTCAGGCCTTCTTGGGCCGGCCCTTGCTGGAGGCCACTTTAGCTGGGGCCGCCGTCTGGCTGGACACGGCTCTTTTGCAAGACCAATTCCGGGTTTGGGAATTAAAAAGCGCGATGAGTGAACAAGAGAAGCTGCTCCAGGCTGAGGAAAACTACTATGAATCGCTTTTGGCCCGGGAGAAAGAAACCAAGAAGTTCCGTCATGATGCCCGCCAGCACCTGGTCAGCCTGCAGGGGCTGGCCCATGCGGGCCAGTACCAGGACTTGACCGCCTATATCGACGATCTGGTTGGAAACAGCCAGATGACCCGGCAATTGATTGATACTGGCAACAACGGAATCAATGCCGTGCTTGGCGACTTGGCTGCCCGGTACCCGCAGGTTGAAATCAGCTGGACTGGGGTAATTCCTGGCAACTTAGCCTTGCGGCAGCTGGATCTGTGCATCATTACCGGCAATCTTTTGAAAAATGCCTGCCAGGCAGCCTCACTGGCCACGGACCACCAGGTTAAGGCGGTGCTGAAGTTTTCTGGGAAAACCATGCTTTTGACCGTGCTTAACCAAACAGAGAAGAAGGTCAAGATCGGGTCAGAAAGAGATAATGTTGTAGCAAACGGCCGGGTAGGGATTGGCTTAGGCAAGGTCAAATCCTTTCTTGAGCCTTACCATGGCCGTCTGCGGTTAACTTTTAGTCCGAAAACCGCGCTGGCCAGCGGCGGGGGAGAATTCAGAGCAGAGGTCTTGGTGCCAAATGCCTTAGAAGCACCCCGGGAGTTTTAGAAAAAAGAAAAGCCTGTCTTCCAAAATTGCGGAAGACAGGCCTTTTGTTAGATGTAGTCTTGGCTATGATCTTGCCAATTCCTGTCAAAATCAATGACCGTGATTATAAAGCGGGCTTTAGCAAGCGGATCCCCCTTGTCAAGCTCGTAGCCAGTATTGAAGTAGGCTCCCATGCTGCCCAGCAGATTGAGGACCTGTAGGGCTTCATCAAAATTAGGCGCATAAATGGAAAAGCCGTTTTGACATTTTTCAAATATCAGATCGTCAAAAACTAGCTGTAGAATTTTTAAAAGCTCATTTTCTTGCTTTTTGTCCATAAGTTTACCTGTAATTATTTTGAATTGCGGAAGCTAGGCTTTTTGTCAGCTGTAGTCTTTTTTAGTAAACGGCACCTTCGTAGAAGTCAAAGCGCAGCTTGTTGAAGTTGAAGTCCTTCAGCTGGCTCATCTTGATGACGTTGTCGCTGACGCCCCAGCTCATGAGGTTGATTGGTTTGCCATAGTCTTCGTCTGGGATGACCAAAAGAATGTACTTGCCTTGGCTCAAGGCGTAACCCAGTTCCATGCCCAGACCGACGTCTTCTTCATCAGGGATGTAAACGCCCAGCATGACGTCGTTGGTCTTGATCCCGTTTAAGTCGTTGTTGTAGGTGGCAGTAGCCCAAACCTTGTCGTGCAGGTATTCAGGGTGTTCGTCAACCCGGATGCCCTTATATTGGTTTTCCAAAGGCACGTAGCTGTTTTCCAGGTCAATGGTTGGGTTTTCCTTCAAGGCTTCCATGGCTTCCTTGTAGGCCTTGTTTTGGCGGTCAGTGAACCAGCCAGCACCGAAGTAGATCGTCTTTTTTGGCATATTTAGTAGTTCCTTCCTTACTTTTTGGCAAATCTTGTGCATATATTACTTTATCATAGTTTGATCAACAGCAGTTAGATTTTTCTTAGAAAAAACGTTTTCCGCTTAATAGATTTGAAAAATCATGTCTATAATAGAAGTAACGACTATGTGAAAAAGTGAGGCGATAGCAATGACTGAAAAAATACTGGATCCGGCAAGCTGTTTTGTGATTGATGCTGAAGACCAAGAAGACCTCTTTACCCAAGCCTACCAAAGACTCTTAAAAGAGGGGCTGGTAGCAGACGGCTTTTTAGACCAGGTGATTGAAAGAGAAGAGGACTACCCGACTGGCTTGTCCAGCCAAAATTTGGGTGCAGACCTGCCAAACCTGGCCTTTCCCCATACTGAGGGGATTTTTGTTAAAAAAGACCGCCTGGTGCCAATCAAATTGCTCAAGCCAGTAACTTTTCACAGCATGGTTGATCCCCAGGTCAGCCTGCCGGTGGGCTTTTGTTTCATGCTGCTGGATGATAAGGCCGATGGCCAGGCCAAGCTCTTGTCTCAGACTATGACTTACCTAAGCCAGGCAAATCCTAGTGAACTAAAAGAGCTCTTTGCCCTGACTGATCCTCAAGCAATCTATGACTTTTTGGAAAAAGACTAGTCTTCTAGGTAGATTTCCCGCAAATCCAGCAAGTCCTTGTTAGATAGGCCAATTTGCTGATGCAAATAAGCATTAATGCTGCCATATTGCTGGTTGATGGTTTTAAATAAGTAGTCGAAATATGCTGGTTGGACTGTCTGCAGGTCGTGGAAGGTCTTAAGCAGGTTTTCATTAGCCCCCTTGGCCTCCTCCTTGGCCAGCAGCTGATCCACAAAGCCCTTAACTGCTTGGTTGGTGTACAAGTAGTCTCTTTCAATAGTTGCCATCGGCACGCCCAAGGCAGATAGGATCAAGATGGCCCCAAAGCCAGTCCGGTCCTTGCCGGCGGTGCAGTGAAAAAGGACACTTTCGCCTTCTTTTTCATTGCCCAAGAGCAGCTCAAACAGGTGGCGGTAAGCCTGATTGGCATTTTTCCCTGTAGCCATGTTCTGGTAGGCCCAGAGCATTCTTTGGTAGCCCCAGTTGCCGTCTTTAGCACTTTGTCTGGCCATGTCAGAAATGCTCATCGTGGAGTCGGTCAAGTCTTCGTCAAAAACGGGATCCGCAAAGTAGCTGACGCCTGCCAGCTCTTGGTCTGGCTGCTTGCCGCGCTCAAAGCTGGTTCTTAAGTCAACGTCATACTTAAGACCATATTTTTCCAGGTATTCCCGGTCTTCTTTGGTTAAGTCGCTCAAGTGGCCGCTTCTAATTAACTTGTGCTTTTTGACCGTTTTGCCGGAGATGGTCTTGTAGCCGCCCAGTTCCCGGAAGTTCCGGCCGCCTTGGATCTTGAGCAGGTGCTGATTTAATTGCATAAAAATTTTCCTTCCTATTGTATATCGATTATCAACTAAATTTTTTCGTTTTGATCGTCTTTTACCTTTTTGAAAAATGGGCTTACATAAATAAAACAACATTTTTCCGAAAGCGCCTTAAAAAGTGAAAGTTATGCTAAAATAGAGGTAAGCGAAAGACATACAGAATACGGGAGATGAGCACTATGACTGAAGAAAAAATCAAAATTTTAGTACCTGTTGACGGGTCTGAATCCGCAGAACGTGCTTTTGACAAGGCAGTGAAGATCGCTGCCAACAATGGTTACCATGTCGACGTTTTGAACGTCATCGACACGAGACAGTTCATGGGCGAAATGCAAGACACCTTGATTTCTGGTGACACCATTTACCAAATGACTCAAGACTCAGAAGAATACCTGAAGAGCTTGAAGCAATGGGCTCATGACAACATCGGCTTTGACGACCTGGACTACCACATTCGTTACGGCAGCCCAAAGCGCATCCTTTCTTACGACTTCATCAAGGACCACGGCAACAACCTGATCGTGATGGGGGCTACCGGTTTGAACGCCGTTGAAAGAATGTTGATGGGGTCAGTTACCGAATACGTTAACCAACACGCCATGGCCGACGTCTTGATTGTCAGAACCGACGTCAACAACATGCCCGCTAAGTAGTCTATGATAAGAGTATAACTTAAAAAGAGAGCGTTTGGAATAAAATCCAAACGTTCTTTTATTTTTGTTTTTCTTAACATCGAATTTACTTTTGTTCGGATTTCAGTTGACTTTTTACATTTTTACATGTCATTTACAAAATTTCATTAACCTTTAGAATCGATAATTGGAATAGCGCAATCCCTTTTGGAAAAAATTACAAAAACTCTTGCCAAAACCCGAATATTTCTGTTAGAATTGTTCAAGAACGCAGAAGAAGAAAGCAAATAATTATCGACTGGGTTCCGCGATGAGCAGTTAAAGATGAATGTTAGTCGTCTGCTGCTTATGTTGCTGTTGTACTGTTTATTTCATTATCCATTTTTCAGGGGGAACTAATGAAAAAGTTCAAGAAGGCACTGTTTGGTGCTGTAACTGTTGCCGCTGCTGTTTTAGCAACTGCTTGCTCATCTAGCAAGTCATCATCTTCCTCAAAGGTCTACACTCCATCAAAGTCACACCCTTTGACCATTCAATTCGTGCCTAGTCAGGCTGCTTCTACTTTGGAAGCTAAGGCTAAGCCACTTGAAAAGATTCTTTCAAAGAAGCTTGGCGTCCCAGTTAAGATCTCAATGTCAACTGACTACAACACGGTTGTTGAAGCCATGAAGTCCAAGAAGGTTGACGTTGGCTTTTTGCCACCAGATGGCTACGTATTAGCCCACAAGCAAAAGGCTGCTGACGTTTTGCTTCAAGCTTTGCGTTACGGCATCAAGCAACCAGGCGGTAAGCAAACCAACAAGCTGGTTAAGTTCTACCGGGCAGAAATCTTGGTTAAGAAGGGCTCAAAGATCAAGAGCTGGAAGGACTTGAAGGGCAAGAAGATTGCCGTTCAAAACGCTACTTCTTCTGCCGGCTACATCTTCCCAATTGCTGAACTTAAGAATAAGGGCCTGGACCTGACTAAGAAGGGCAACGCTAACTTAGTAACGGTTACTGGCCACGACCAAGCAGTTCTTGACGTTCTTAACGGCGACGTTGACGCAGCCTTCACTTTCGAAGACGCACGTAACACTGTTTTGGCTGATCAACCAAACATCATGAAGAAGGTTGTTCCAATCTACTTCACTAAGGGTATCCCTAACGATACCGTCTCCGTTCGTTCAGACATGAGCAGTGCCTTCCGGAAGAAGCTGACTAAGGCTTTTGAATCCCTGCGCAACAACAAGAAGAGTCTGAAGATCATTGAAAGCATCTACAGCCACGAAGGCTACACTCCTTCAAAGGACTCAGACTTTAACATTGTCCGCAAGTACGACAAGATGGCTGCTACTAAGTAGTAGGACTTGATAACAAGATATCAATAAAATACTGATAGTGAAAATCGTGCCCCACTTCATGTAGGACACGATTTTCAATGATTAGGCAAAATTTTTTTAAGGAGTTATATTCAATGGCAGAACAGCCGATGATTGAAATGAAGAACGTGACCAAGGTTTACGACAATGGTACCGTTGGTTTGAAGAACATCAACTTAAAGATCAACAAGGGTGAATTTATCGTGATCGTTGGTTTGTCCGGTGCCGGCAAGTCGACCTTGCTGCGGTCCATCAACCGCCTGCACGATATTTCTGAAGGTGACATCTTGATCGATGGCGAATCCATCACCAAGGCTAAGGGCAAGAACCTCCGCTTGATGCGGCGCAAGATCGGGATGATCTTCCAAAGCTTCAACCTGGTTAAGCGTTCAAGCGTGTTGCGTAACGTTTTAGCTGGGCGACTTGCATACTACCCAACTTGGAAGACCACATTTAACCTGTTCACCAATGAAGACAAGCAAAGAGCTTATGAAGCCTTGCAAAGCGTGGACATGGCGGAAAAAGTCTACTCAAGAGCCGACGAACTCTCTGGTGGTCAGCAGCAAAGAGTGGCTATTGCCCGCGTGCTGACTCAAAACCCAGAAATCATTTTGGCCGACGAACCAACTGCTTCTCTTGACCCCAAGACTTCCCACCAAGTAATGGAAGACCTGCGGATGCTGAATGAAAAGTACAACATGACTGTTGTAGCCAACCTTCACTCCATTGAACTGGCCAAGGAATTTGGCCACCGGGTGATCGGGGTCCGGGCCGGCGAAATCGTCTACGACGGCAAGATGGAAGACACGCCGCAATCCGTCTTTGACAGCATCTACAACGGCGGTACGGGTAAGGAGGAAGATTAACAATGTCCAAAACAGATCGTGACATGTTAAAGCTTCCCAAGAAGAAGTTTAAGATGTGGAACTGGGTCTGGGTCATCTTGATGATCTTGGGCTTGGTTTTATCCGTCCAAAACACCGGTACTAGCTTGCCAGAATTTTTTGCCAACTTCGACCAATTTGGCGAAATTTTCGTGCAAATGGCGCAGCCTGACTGGTCTTACGCTGGTACGGCCATTCCTTACCTGGTCGAAACGATCAAGATGGCCATCATCAGTACGGTGATCGGGTCAGCCCTGGCCTTCATCTACTCACTTTTGATCGCTAGAAACATCGTTCACAACAAGGTCATTACCGGCGTTTTGCGCTTCATCATGAACATCATCAGAACCATTCCTGACTTGCTCTTAGGTTCCATCTTTGTTGCTATCGTTGGGATTGGGCCAGTAGCTGGTATCTTGGCCTTGACGGTCTTTACCTTTGGCGTGGTCGTGAAGCTTTTTTACGAAGCAATTGAAACCATCGATCCTGGTCCAAGTGAAGCTATCAAGGCGGTCGGCGGCAATGGGATGAACAACATCATGTTTGCTGTTATGCCGCAAATCATGCCATACTTTGTCAGCTACGCCTTGTACGCCTTTGAAATCAACGTCCGGGCCTCCACGGTTCTGGGTTACATCGGGGCCGGCGGTATCGGCTTGCAGCTGAAGAACACCCTGGACATGTTCAGCTACAACCAGACAGGGATGATCATCCTGGTTATCTTCTTGGTAGTCTTGGTCATCGACTTTATTTCAACTAAGGCAAGGGAGGCGTTGATGCGCTAATGGAGACGACAATGAAGAAATTACCGCCAAAGCCAGTCACGGCTAAGACCAGAGCGGTCAAGTGGCTCAGCTGGATTTTAGCGATCGTAGTCTTAATTTGGTCCTGCACGGGGCTGGACTTTACGGGGATTAAGCCAACGGCTGGCCAGATCACCAGCGCCATTTTTAACGGCTTGTTCCATCCGGACTGGTCCTACGTTTATAACGGCTCAGGCGAAGACCTGGTGTCCCAGCTCTGGCAAACCCTGTGCATCGCCTTCTTAGGGACCTTTATCTCAGCCATTATTTCTATACCTTTTGCCTTTTGGGCAGCTAACACCCGCCACAAGAAGTTCTGGGTATCAGAAAGCGGGAAGATCGTGCTGACTTTTATCAGATCTTTCCCAGAAATCGTTTTGGCCTTGATGTTCATTAAGGCCGTTGGGCCGGGCGCACCAGCCGGTGCCTTGGCTTTGGGTTTCCACTCAGTGGGGATGCTGGCCATGCTTTTTTCTGAAGCCATCGAAAGTTTGGATGACGGCCCAAGCGAAGCCATTACTGCGGTTGGTGGGTCCAAGTTCAACGTGGCTGTTTTTGCCACGATGCCGGACCTGATGCCAGCTCTGGTGTCCAACACCCTGTACCGCTTTGACGTGTCCGTTCGTTCCGCCTCCGTTTTAGGTTTGGTAGGGGCCGGCGGTATCGGCTACCCATTGATGATTGCCTTGAACTACCGGCAATGGAGCCGGGTCGGCATCATCTTGCTCGGGATCATCGTGATGGTGGTCATCATCGACTGGATCTCCGGTGCTATCCGGAAGAAGCTGGTTTAAGCTTAATTATTGAATATATCCTTAAAAATTAGAGACCAAAGCACGTGATGTGCTTTGGTCTTTTTGTTTTGGTGTGCTGTGTGGCGTGCTGTGTGGTTTTTGCCCCCAAAGTATGTCAACCGGTCGCGATTTTGCTGATTTATGCCCCCGAAGTATGTCAACCGGTGGTGATTTTGCCGATTTATGCCCCCAAAGTATGTCAACCGGGTGAGATTTTGGCGATTTATGCCCCCGAAGTATGTCAACCGGGTAAGATTTTGCTGATTTACGCCCCCAAGTTGTGTCAACCCAGGATGGTTGCTATAAGTTGGGGGAGATTTTTTAGAAAAACGAGCTCGGTTGACATAGATTGGGGGCGAATT
>NZ_AZDU01000020.1 GCF_001434815.1 Lactobacillus equicursoris DSM 19284 = JCM 14600 = CIP 110162 | reverse complement strand
TTGATAGATACCGCGCTATTGGGTGCTTACAATCGTGCAAAATAAAGCTAAAGAAAAAACGACTTTAGCAAATTAAAGTCGTTTTAAAAAATTATTCTATTTTTTGACTGGCAATGAGGTCAGCCGCATTTTTTTCTGCCGCTTCGGTCACATTGGCCCCAGCCATCATTTGGGCAATCATCTTTACGCTGTCTTCTTGGTCCAGCGGCTCAACCTTGGTGAAGGTCTCGTCATCTGCCACCTGCTTGGAGATGGCAAAACGGTGGTCAGCGCTGGCCGCCACTTGCGGCGCATGAGTGATAGCAATGACCTGCTTATCCTTGGCAATGGCGTGCATCTTTTTACCGATTGCAGCTGAAACTCTACCGGAAACCCCGGTATCAACTTCATCAAAGACCATGGTGCCCACTGGCTCAACCTTGGAAAAGATGGACTTCAAAGCCAGAATCAAGCGAGACTGTTCCCCGCCAGACACGATCTTGACTAGCGGCATCAGCTCTTCGCCTGGGTTTGGCGCGATGTAGAAGGCAAGGTCGTCCGTCCCTTTTTCGGTGAAGGTGTCGGTCTTGGCAAAGCGGATGGAGAAACGAGCCTTGTCCATGTAAAGGTCGGCTAATTCTTTCTTGATAGCCATTTCCAGCTTCAGGCTAGTTGCCTCTCTTTCCTGGTGGAGGCGATTGGCCTGCTCAGTCATGACGGCTTCAATCTTTTCCAATTCCTTGACCAGCTTGTCTTCGTCTAAACCGCCCGTTTCAAACTGGCTGAGTTCTTTAGAGGCTTTTTCATAAAAGGCAAAAACGTCTTCTAGACTAGGACCGTACTTCTTCTTCAAGTTGTTCAAGAGGTCCAGGCGGCTTTGCACGTACTGGTAGCGCTCTTCGTCAAATTCCATGCTGTCTAAGAGGTCGCCGAGTTCTGAGCGCGCATCGCTTAAAGAGTAGACCCCATCAGTTACCGACTGGGCCACATTCTTAAAGTCCTTGTCCAGATCTGCTAAGTCTTCTGCCGTCCCTTGCGCATCCCCCAAGAGGTTGGTCAAGCCATGCTCATCATCGTCAAAGAGCTGAATTAAAAAGTTGGCAGATTCCGCAATCCGCTGGTAGTTGTTCAGCTTATTGAACTCATCGCTTAACTCTTGATCTTCGTTTGGGCTGGTTAGGTCAGCCTGGGTTAATTCTTCTACCTGGAACTGCAGGATATCCTGTCTCTGGGCCAGCTCCTGGGCATTGCGCCGCAGCTGCTCTAATTGATGCTTGACCTTGAGCCACTGGCCATAGGAAGCTTGGTATTCAGCCAGCTTTCCCTTAAAAGCCTTGCCAGCATATTCATCAACCAGGTCCACCTGCCGACTTTGATCCATCAGCATCTGCTGGTCGTTTTGTCCATGGATGTCAACCAGGTACTCGCCAATTTTTCCTAAGGCCGTGATGGTCGTTAGCTGTCCATTGATCCGGATAACGTTCCGCCCCTTGCTGGAAATTTCCCGGCTGATGATCAAATCATCCCCGTCCATGGGCAGGCCGTAATCAGCTGCAATTGAGCTGACTTCTGCCATTTCTTCGTCTCTCAAGGTAAAAAGTCCGGTAACTACTGCCTTAGTTTGGCCAGACCGCACCATTTCCTTTTGGGCCCGATGACCTAAGAGCAGGGACAAGGCATCAATCAGGATTGACTTCCCAGCACCGGTTTCCCCGATCAAGACCGTCATCTGCGGCTGGAACATAATTTTCAAGCTTTTAATAATGGCAAAATTTTGGATATCTAGTTCAATCAGCATCAGATATCACTCATACCCTTTCTATAAGCCCTGGTCGGCTGCCTGGATGACATCGCTGATCTGTCCATTCCACAAGTTTTGACCAGGATTTGCCAGGTCCTTTTTCAGGTGGATCAAGAACTCGATATTGCCCTTGCCCCCCTTGATTGGGGAATAGTCGATCCCTAAGACGTCAAAGCCAATCTCTAGCGCCTTTTGGGCCGTGTGGCGAATGACGCTCTCGTGGACAGCATGGTCTCTGACGATCCCGTGCTTGCCGACGTTTTCTGGGCCAGCCTCAAATTGCGGCTTAATCAAACACACGGCTTCGCCTTGGTCTTTCAAGATGTCATACATTGGCGGCATAATCAGGTCCAGAGAAATAAAGGAAACATCGGTCATGGCAAAGTCCGGCTGGCCTTCGGTAAAGTCAGCAGGCACAGAATAACGGAAGTTCTGTCTTTCCATCACCACCACCCGCGGGTCATCCCGGAGCTGCCAGGCGAGCTGATTGTAGCCCACATCCAGCGCATAAACCAGCTTGGCCCCATTTTGCAAGGCAACGTCGGTAAAGCCGCCAGTCGAAGCGCCAATGTCTAGGCAAATCTTGTCTTTTAAGTCGATCTGCCAGATCTTGACAGCCTTTTCCAGCTTAAAGCCGCCCCGTGACACGTACTTCAACTTGTCTTTTTTGATGAAAAATTCTTCGTCAACCGGGAACTTTTCTCCTGCCTTATCGATCCGCTGGTGATTGTGGTCGGTGACCAGGCCCGCCATGATGGCCCGCTGGGCCTGGCTGCGGGAGTTGAAAATTCCCTTATTTGCGAGAATGACATCTACTCTTTCTTTTTTCGTCATTAAAGCACCTTCTGGTACAAGTCTAAAAAGCCGAGTAAGACTTCAGCCTTTTCGCCGGCTAAAGCAGCTTGGCCCTTGGCAATCAAGTCTTTCAGCTCTTGTCTGGTTTCCGCAGCTCCCTGCATGGTCAAGGAGTTGTTTTTGCCAACTTCTTGGTCCTTGTGGGTCAGCTTGCCGGCTTCTTCGCTGGTTTCCACGATATCTACTAAGTCGTCATAAAGCTGGTAGCCCCGGCCAAAGTCTTTGGCAAAGTCCAGGTACTTAGCAGCTTGCTCTTGAGCCGCACCAGCAAAAGCCGTTGCCATTTCTACGCTAGCCAAGATCAAGCAGCCCGTCTTCAGCCATTCCATGTGGTCGATGGTTTGGGCATCAACTGAATCATTGTTGGTCGTATCAATATCCAGGTATTGGCCGCCCACCATGCCGGCTGGGCCAACTGCCTTCGTGATGATTTCAACCAGCTTGGCGGACTGGCTGCCTTCAGCGATCCACTGGATCCCTAAGGGCAAAAGTCCGTCCCCTGCCAAAATGGCTTCCGCTTCGCCCCACTTCTTGTGGCTGGTCAGTTTGCCCCGCCGGTAGTCATCATTGTCCATAGCTGGCAAGTCGTCATGAATGAGGGAATAAGTATGAATCAGCTCAATCCCGCAGGCTGTTTGCACGGCCTTTTGGTCAATATCCTTTCCTAAGCTGTCTAAAGTGGCTAAAAAGAGGAGCGGTCGCAGGCGCTTGCCGCCGGCCATGACCGAGTATGCCATGATTTCGGCAAAGCGTGGATCGTCGCTTTCCTTTGCCAAGTTCTGCTCTAAATAGTCGTTGATAATTGGCGTATACTTCGCCTGAAATTCTTTAAAAGTCGTCATCGTTTATTCCTTTGGGGCACTGGCGTCATTTGGGTCAAGGCGCTTTTCGCTCCCGTCACTTTCAATCAGCTTAGCGACCGTTTCTTCAGCCTTGGACAATTCTTGCTTGAGTTCTTTGCTCAGCTTGACGCCAGCTTGGAACTGGTTCAAGGATTCTTCCAAAGACAATTGCCCGTTTTCCAGGTTGTTGACGATCATCTGCAACTGGTTCAGTTGCTCTTCAAAATTATTCTTCTCTGCCATGGTCCTTTTCCTTCACTTCTGTAATTGCAGCACTGGCAATCCCATCTGCCAGGTGCAGCTTGATTTTTTCTCCTGTTTGCAGCTGGCTGACCGAGGTCAAGACAGTACCTTCCTCATCGGTCGTATAGCTGTAGCCCCGGCTCAGGGTCTTCAAGGGACTGAAGTCGTTTAGCTGCTGGACTAAGCCGCCAAAGACCGACTTCTTTTGTTCCAGCAAGCGGTCCATCTGCTGACGCAAATTTTTAGCCAAAAAGTCATTGGTCTGCTCCAGCTGCTTGATCTTTAAGGCAGGCGATTGGTTATACAGCTTTTGCCCCGTCAACTCCAGCCTTTGCCGGCGATTGTTCAAGAGCAATTCCATCTGTCTCACGAGTGCTTGGCTAGCCTGGTCCGCCTGCATGGCCTTTTGCTCATAGAGCCGTTGGGGCTCTCTCATGATGTAGGAATTTTCCAGGCGGCTTAAGGCCTGCTTTCTGTCCCTTATTGCGCCGTTAATCAGGTTCAAAAGGCGTGCCTGTTCTTGATTGACCCAGGCAAAAATCTCGCCTCGGTCCGGCGTGGCCATTTCCGCTGCCGCCGTTGGCGTTGCTGCCCGGCAGTCAGCTGCCAGGTCACAGAGGGTGGTGTCCGTTTCGTGGCCAACTGAAGAAATAACCGGCATCGGCATCTGGTAGACCTGCCGCACAACCGCTTCTTCATTAAAAGCCCAAAGGTCTTCTAAAGACCCGCCCCCTCGGCCAATGATCATCACATCGTATTCGCTGCCCCGAGCGGCAATCTGCTGCATGGCGGCAACTAAACTAGGCGCAGCCCCTTCGCCTTGCACTTGCGCCGGGTAGAGGTCAATCTCCGCATGGGGGAAGCGGCGGTTGGCCGTCACCATGATGTCGTGGATGACCGCCCCAGATGGTGAGGTCACCACGGCAATCTTGTCCGGAAACCTTGGCAAGGGACGCTTGTGGTCTTGGTTAAACAGCCCTTCTTTAGCCAGTTTTTCTTGGAGCTGGCGCAGGCGCTCATATAAGGCCCCCAGGCCCGCTGGCTCCATGGTCTTGGCATATAACTGGTAGCTGCCTTGAGCCTCATAGCTAGACACCCGGCCGCTGATATAGACCTTCATCCCCTCTTCCGGCATAAACTGTACCTTGTCAAAGTCGCCTCTAAACATGACTACATTGATCTTGGCATGGTCATCTTTGATGGAAAAATACTGGTGCCCATTCCTCCGGTAGCGGAAGTTGCTGATTTCCCCTTGCAAAAAGACTTGCCGCAGGTAGGGATCCCGGTCAAACTTTTGCTTGACATACCAATTTAATTCACTGACCGTAAGGTATTTTTGGTCAGCTGTATCTTTAATCGAGTCCATGATGCCGCCTCGTCAGTTTGATTACTTCTTCCATTAAAAACTCAACCGTCAAGGGACCAACTCCCCCGGGTACGGGGGTAATGTAGCTAGCCACGTCCTTGACCTGGTCAAAGTCAACGTCACCGGCAAGCTTGCCGTTAACCCGGTTGATACCGACGTCGACCACGACAGCACCTGGCTTGACCATGTCTTTGGTAATCATGCCGGCCTTGCCGACTGCTGAAACCAGGACATCGGCCCGCCTGGTTAAATCGCCCAGCTTGCGGCTGTGGGAGTGCAAAATCGATACAGATGCGTTCCGCTCCAGCATCAAGGCCGCCAGTGGCTTGCCCACGATGTTGGACCTGCCGACAATCACCGCGTTTTTGCCATTTAAGTCGATGCCATAGTGGTCCAAAAGGGAAATAATCCCAGCAGCTGTAGCTGGCTCGACAAAATGCTTGCCCTGCCACAAGCGGCCGATATTGGCCGGAGTCAAGCCATCAACGTCTTTTTCCGGATCAATGCGCTCAATGACCTTGTCGCTGTCAATTTGCTCTGGAACTGGCAATTGCACCATTAAGCCCATCACTTCGGGATCCGCATTTAAGCTGTCGATCAGCTTTAAGACATCTTCTTCGCTTTCATCTGCGGGCAATTGGTAAACCACCTGCTTAATGCCCAGCTTTTCGGCCTTCCGCTTTTTTGATTCCACGTAGACCTTGCTGGCTTGGTCATCGCCAATATTGATTACGCAAAACTTGGGTAGGATGCCATGCTTTTTTAAATCGGCAACTTGGTCTGCCAGATCGCGGCCCAAGTGCTGGGCGAGCTTTTTTCCATCTAAAATTTGTCCCAAAATTTTCTCCTTAACAAAAAAGCCGGCAATATTGCCGGCTTAAAGGTTATTCTTGCACAAAGTTGGCCAAGAGACCATTGACGAATGGCTTGTGCTTCGGTTCATCAAATTCATCACACAAGTTCAAAGCTTCGTTAATGGCTGAGCGATCTTCGATCACTGAGCTGTAAAGCATTTCGTACAGGGCGATCTCTAAAATGGCTAAGGTGGTCAGGCTTAAACGCTCGATGCGCCAGCCGGCCTTCAGCTTAGAAGAAATCTTATCCCGCAGTTCTGCTTGCTTGTCAATGACGCCAGCGATCAGCTCTTGGCTGTATTTTGGCACTTCCTTCAAATCCAGGGCAGATTTAACGTTGCTTTCAACTTCAGCGGCCGTTAAGCCTGGATCTTGGTTATATAAATAAATGGCTTGCAGTGCGATCTTACGACTATCGTGTTGATTCATTACTTATCTTCTTCTTGATCGGGAAACAATGGTTGACTAGCTTCCTCAAAGTTCTTTTCATCTTCAGGGAAAACCAGACCAACGACGTGAACGTTGATTGCCTTCAAATTCATGTCGGTCATCTGCGTCAGTTGCTGCTGCAAGGCAGCTTGAACCTTACCGGCAACTGCAGGCACATTAACCCCATATTTAAGATAAACATAAACATCAGCAGTCAATTGTGAGTCTTCATCTACAGAAACGTCAACGCCCTTGCCGCGGTCTTCACGACCAAATACCCGGTTGAAGCCGGACTTCAGGCCTCCCCGCATGCCGGCAACGCCGTCAACTTTTTGGGCTGAAATGCCTAAAATCACTTCAAGAACCCGCAAATCAATTTTGATTTGATCGCCATCTTCACTGCCGCTTAAAACGATTGTTGAATTATCAGCCATCTTTCCACCTCAAAAAATACTACTTAGTACGTGATACGTATGAACCGTCACTAGTGTTGATCGTCAAAACGTCCCCAACGTTGATGAAGAATGGAACGTTAACAACCAAGCCAGTTTCCATCGTAGCTGGCTTACCACCACCGGAAGAGGTATCGCCGCGGATGCCTGGTTCGGTGTCAACAACTTCCAAATCAACCGTGTTTGGCAAGTCCAGACCCAAAGTTTCACCATTGTGAGAAATTACGTTCACAATCATGTTTTCCTTCAAGTACTTAGCTTCTTCGTCGATTTGTGAGTTTGGAACTTCTAATTGTTCATAAGTTTCAGTGTCCATGAAGACGTAGCTTGAGCCGTCGTTGTACAGATACTGCATTGATCGGGTTGAGATTTCAGCAGTTTCTACCTTAGCAGTTGAACGGAAAGTGTATTCTTGAACTGCACCAGTACGCAAGCTCTTCAACTTTGAACGAACGAAAGCACTACCCTTACCTGGCTTTACGTGCTGGAATTCAACAATGCGCCACAAATCGTTGTTAAATTCGATCGTGAGGCCATTCTTGAATTCATTAACAGAAATCATTGTCATCGGAAAAATCCCCCATTTCTACAACTTAAATTGTACCAATAAAAACTTGATTTTACCATAAAAATCATCTTATAGATGGATGAGTTCTTCTTTTGGCAAGGTGGACAATACTTCTGGGGTATCGCCGTTAACCAAAATGTCATCCTCAATTCTAACCCCGCCCTGCTTCAAGTAGATGCCGGGTTCAACCGTGTGCACGATTCCATTTTCCAGGGTGGTTTGGCTGAACAAGAAGGCAGGTTGACACATTTCGTGGATCTCCAGGCCAATGCCGTGGCCGATCCCGTGGCCAAAGTATTGACCATAGCCAGCTTCATTGATGTAAGATCTGGCAGCGGTATCCACGTCCTTACCGGTATTGCCGGCTTTAGCTGCTTCAATCCCCCGCTTTTGCGCTTCATAAACGATCTTGTAGATCTTTTCCAGCTCTGGTTCAACTGAGCCTATAGCGTAAGTCCGGGTGATATCGGCCGTGTAGCCATTATAAGAAGCAGCAGCGTCGATGACGACTAATTCGTGTTCTTGCATCAACTTATCGCTAGCCACCCCGTGGGCCCAAGAAGACCGGTAGCCAGACGCTACGATAGAGTCATAGCCGGGACCATCCCCGCCGTTTAGCTTAAAGAGGTAGTCAAGCTTGGCCCCAACGTCTCTTTCTTTAGCGCCAGGCTTCAGCATTGGCAAGACGCCTTCAAAGGCGATTTGGGAAATTTCAACTGCCTTTCTCAAGGTGGCAATTTCCAGTTCGTCCTTGACGTTTCTTACCCGTTCGACGATTTCGGCTGACATGACAAATTCCACATCTGGCAAAAAGGCCTTGATGGCGTCATATTCATAGGCTGAGACAAATTCAGCTTCTACTAGCAGCTTCTTGACGCCAAGTTTCTTGACCTGCTCAGCAATTTCTTGCGCTTCATGGCCGTGCTTCATGACTACGGTCAATTCGCCAACGGCTTGGTCTTCAATCTGCGGGGCAAAGCGGGAGTCGGATAAGAGCACCCGATCCCCATTTTTGGTCAAAATCAGCTGGGCTTCTTCACCAGTAAAGTTGGTCAAGTAGCGGTAGTTAGCCCGGTTAAAAATTAACAGGGCATCTGCATCTTCTTTTTGAATCAGCTTGCAGGTTTCGCTGATCCGCCGCGACAAGAGGGTCAATAATTCTTCCTTTTTACTCATAGCCACCATCCTATCTGAAATTTTAAGTAATTGTTCATTTTACTCCTATTATACAAGAGTTTAAGATGTTAGATAGCGCTTTTGCAAAAGAAAAAATGGAAAATCAAGCAAATTTAGACAGAAAAAAACAGGCAGTGAAACTGCCTGCTCTTTACGGCAAAATTATTCTGCGTCTTCTACTGGCAAAACAGAAACTTGCTTCTTGTACTTGCCAAGACGTTCAAACTTAACGACACCGTTTACCAATGCAAACAAAGTGTCATCGCCGCCACGACCTACGTTCTTGCCTGGGTGGATCTTAGTACCGCGTTGACGGTAAATGATTGAACCAGCGTGAACTTCTTGACCGTCGGCACGCTTTGCGCCAAGACGACGACCAGCTGAGTTACGACCGTTGGCAGTTGAACCACCACCCTTGTGGTGGGCAAGTAACTTTGCGTTTGAAAGAATGTTCATCATCATAGTGTTCACCTCTTACTAAGCTTCGATGCTCTTAACAGTAACCTTGGTATAAGGTTGACGGTGACCATACTTAGAGTGTGAGTGCTTCTTTGGCTTGTACTTGAAGGTAACAACCTTCTTTTCCTTGCCTTGCTTGTCAACAGTTGCGACAACCTTAGCACCTTCAACTACTGGAGTACCAACCTTAACGTCGTCCCCATTAGCTACCAAGATAACTTGGTCAAAAACAACTTCTTCGCCAGCTTGTACATCAAGCTTTTCAACGAAGATACTTTCGCCTTCGGCAACCTTGTATTGCTTGCCACCGGTCTTAATAACTGCGTACATTAGTACACCTCCGTAAAAAATACTTAGACTCGCCATTAGAGGTGCTGCCAAAGCAGACTTCTCAACCTCATCTGTGCGGTTGCAGAATCGAGGTATATCACTCAAATTGCAACGTTAACAGTATAACACGGTTTGACCGGGAATCTCAAGACTTTTGCTAGAAAAAAGCAAAAATTCATCCTTCGCCAGCTTGCCCTCCCCGATTTTCAAATTTCATGGTTAGCATCAAAGCTAAAAAGAAGGCAGCAAAAAACATCATTATGCCAACGATAATTCCCCACCCATAAATAGGCAAATAATTGTCTAGGTAAGAGAATGCCTCTAGAATTTCTGTAAAATTGATCCCAAGCTGTAACAGCCAGGCAATCACGTAAAAAATCTTTCCTACCTTGCTTAGATATCCCAGATTCAGCTTAAATTCAAAATAATAGGTCCAGACTGGCAGGGCCACGATTAAGATCGGCCACAGGAAATTTCCCTCTGATACTAGCTTTAGTGCAAATGCAATATTCACGAATAACTGAATCCAAAAGACAATTTTTCTTTTTAAAGTCATCATCACCATCACCTTTTTCACACAACTCGAATTGAGCAAGCACACCAGTATTCGTTTACTTTTATTATAGGTTTAGTTATTATAAAATAAAAGTTAAATAATCAAAGAAAGGCAGGAATTTCACATGATTACTTTTTACGGCTATAAACGTTGTTCTACTTCCAAAAAGGCCCAAAAGTGGCTGGATGACCATGGCGTCAGCTACTACTTCCAAGACCTAGTCGAAACCCCGCCAGCCAAAAGTGACTTGCTCACTTGGCTGACCAAGTACCAAGACCGGGGCCTGCGCTACTTTTTTAATACGAGCGGCCAGCATTACCGAGAGCTTGGCTTAAAAGACCAGATCAAGGACATGACTATCGAAGAAGCAGCAAATCTCATGTCGAAAGACGGTAAACTAATAAAACGCCCCCTAGTCGTTAGTGAGGACAAGCTCACTTGCGGCTTTAAAGAGGACGTTTATGAGGAAACTTGGCTTTAGTCGCCTAAAGCCTGCTTTAAATCAGCAATCAAGTCATCAGGGTCTTCCAAACCAACTGACAAACGGAGCAGCTTGGTGGTAATACCCAGACGAACTCTTTGCTCAGCTTCCACGTCATCGTGGGTCTGGTAGTAAGGGATAGTGATCAAGCTTTCAGCCCCGCCTAGGCTTTCAGCAAAAGTGATCACCTTAACGCTGTTTAAGACCCTTTCGACTTCCGCCTCACTGTCCAGGTAGAAGGAAATCATCCCGGCCTTACCTGGATAAAGGACCTTCTCTACGTGATTTGCCATTTCCAAGAACTTGGCAATCTTCTGGGCGCTAGCGGTATGGCGATCCATTCTGATCGGCAGGGTCTTCAGGCTTCTGGTCAAGAGCCAGGAGTCAAAGTTTGACATGGTATCACCTACCGTGATCGTATATTGGAAGTAAGTATCGGCTAGATCTGGATCGTTAACCACGACCAAGCCGCCTAAAATGTCATTATGGCCACCCAAATACTTGGTAGCCGAGTGGATCACCACGTCGGCCCCCAAGGTGAGCGGCTTTTGGTAGTATGGCGTATAAAAAGTATTGTCGACCGCAACCAGGATTTTTTCATTAAAATTGTGGACAGCGTCGGCAATTTTTTTGATATCTAGCTCCTTCATGGTTGGGTTAGAAGGAGTTTCTAGCCAAACAATCTTGGTTTTGTCAGTAAGAAGGGAAACTAAATCTTCCACCTTTTGCCCATTCCACTGCTTAAAGGCAATGCCAAAGTGGCTCTCCAAGTGGCGGAAGTAGCGGAAGTCCCCGCCGTAGAGGTCGTCTAAAGACACAACTTCATCCCCTGACTTTAAGACGCTTAAAACCAGCTGGACCGCTGCCATCCCGCTGGCCACGGCAAAGGCTTGGTAGCCTTCTTCCATCTTAGCAATGGTCTCTTCTGCCACCTTGCGGTTGGGAGCTTCCACCCGGGAATAGGTAAAGCCCTTCAGGCGGTCAAAGTTAATGGCTTGGTCTAAGCTTGGGTGGCGGTAACAGGCTGACAGGTAAATGGGCTGAGATACCGGATTTGCTCCGTCTTTAATGGAACCGGCTTCAGCAGCGATGGTGGCAAAGGCCAACTGGTCCTTTGCGTCTTGCTTCTTCTCTTCTTGACTCATGCTAATCCTCTTCCTAATTAAAATCCTAACTACATTGTTTTATATTTTTTCTATTCAACTTGATGTTTGATATTTGATATTCGCTATCTCTTTGCCTTAGCCAAAGCCTGCTTTAAGTCCTCAATCAAGTCGTCAGCGTCTTCAATCCCGACAGCTAAGCGGATGAGGCCGGGCTTGATGCCGGCAGCTAGCTGCTCTTCTGGACTCAGTTCGGCGTGACTCATCTTACTTGGCAATTCCACCAGGCTTTCAACAGCGCCCAGGCTAACCGCCAGGGCAAAAATCTCCAAGGAGTTGACAAAGACTTCTGGGTCATAGACTGCTTCATCCAGTTCAAAAGAGAAGACGCCGCCGGCCCCTTTGGCTTCCGTTTTTAGCTCTTCGTAGCCTGCCAGGTCTGGGTCGCCTGGATAGTAAATCTTGGCAATCCCCTTCTCCTTTTTCAAAAAGGCGACCAGCTTCAAGACATTTGCTTCTTGCCGGTCCATCCGCAAGGCCAGAGTTTTAATCCCGCGGGCAAGCTCGTTTGAATCTTCTGGTGACAAGACCCCGCCAATGGCATTTTGAACAAAGTAGACTCTCTTAGCTAATTCCTCGTCTTTAGTGATCACGGCTCCGGCACTGACGTCAGAGTGACCCGACAGATACTTAGTTGCTGAGTGAACAACCAGATCTGCCCCATATTCAATTGGATTTAAAAGGTAAGGACTCAAGAAGGTGTTGTCCACGATGGTCAAGAGACCATGTTTTTGGGCAATCTTGGCAATGCCTGCAACCGGGGTTACTTGCAGCAAGGGATTAGTCACCGGCTCAAAGTAAACGCCCTTGGTATTATCCTGGATGGCCCATTCAACTGCTGTTAGGTCCCGGGTGTCAATCGGCGTTACTTCTAGTCCCCAATTTTCAAAGAATTGGTGGAGGATTCTAAAGGTCCCCCCATAAATCTGGTCGCCGATAATGATGTGATCGCCCTTTTGAAAAATTGCCAGAGCTGCATGAATGGCCGCCATGCCGGAGCCAAACAAGAAGGCTCTAGCACCGCCTTCCAGGTCAGCCAGCTGCTCTTCTACCGCATTTCTCGTTGGGTTGCCCGACCGGGAATAATCATACTTGACCTCGGCCCCGATTTTGGGATAGGCAAAAGTCGTCGCCTTATAAATCGGCACCGTTACGGCACCAGTATTGTTGTCATTTTGCTTGGGCTGGTGAACCAAGCGGGTTTGAAAGCCTGTCATGATATTCCCCTTTTCCTCGTCTATTTCTAGTCTCTTTTTAATTTAATTCTTATTTATATTTTAACCAAAGAAAAACGCCGCGGCAACATCCGCGACGCTTCTTTATTTTATTTTTAGCCACCCAGGTAAGCCTTTTGGACGGCTGGGTCGTGCAAGAGCTCTTGCCCGGTACCAGTCATCTTGACCTCACCAGAAGCCAGAACGTAGCCCCGATCGGCAATGCTCAAGGCTTGCCGGGCATTTTGTTCAATCAAGAGGACGGTCATGCCTTCCTTGTTGATGCTTTCAATGATGTCAAAAATTTCCTGAATGTAGATTGGCGCCAAACCCATTGATGGTTCGTCCAGCAACAGCAGCTTTGGCTTTGCCATCAAGGCTCTGGCCATGGCCAGCATCTGCTGCTCACCACCTGACAAGGTAGCAGCGTCTTGCTTTTGTCTTTCCTTCAAGATTGGGAAACGCTTGAACATCTTTTCCATGTCTTCGTTAATCCCATCTTTGTCTTTACGAAGATAGGCCCCCAGCTGCAGGTTTTCCTTAACCGTCATGTCGGCAAAGATTCGCCGACCTTCTGGCACTTGGGAGACCCCGGCCGCTACAATCTTAGGAGCGGTCAGCTTAGCCAAAGACTCACCCATAAAGAGGATATCACCAGCACTTGGCTTGAGGAGTCCTGAGATGGTCTTCAAGATAGTAGACTTGCCGGCACCGTTTGCCCCAATCAGGGTTACGATTTCCCCTTCCTTGATGTCAAAGCTGACATCACGAACGGCTTTAATCGCCCCGTAGTTTACTGAGAGATGGTCAACTTTTAAGATTTCATTAGGCATCTACGCCACCTCCCAAGTAGGCATCGATAACGGCTTGGTTATTTTGAATTTCCTCTGGCGTCCCCTTGGCCAAAAGCTTGCCTTCAGCCAAAACGTAAATTCTTTCTGCCAGGTTCATTACCAAGGACATGTCGTGTTCAATCAGCAAAACGGCAATCCCGTATTCAGTCTGCAGGCGCTTGATCAAGCGGGTCAAGTCAGCCGTTTCTTCTGGGTTCATCCCGGCTGCTGGTTCGTCCAAGCAGATAATCTTTGGCTTGGTTGCCAGGGCCCGGACGATTTCCACCTTCCGCTGGGTCCCGTATGGCAGGTCACCAGCTGGGTAGTACATGACGTCTTGCAAGTTGAAGTCCTTCAGCAAGGCAATTGCCTTTTCTTCCATCTCGTCCTCAGTCTTGTAAAAACTTGGCAGACGGAAAACTGAGGTTAAAAAGCCTTCCTTAAATTGATTGGTCATGGCAATCAAGATGTTTTCCAAAACGGACAATTGGCTAAAGAGCCGGATGTTCTGGAAGGTCCGGGAAATCCCCATTTGGGCCACCTTGTAAGCCTTGGTATTCTTCTTGACTTCCTGGCCGCCAATCTTAACTACGCCAGACGTTGCCGGAGCCACGCCGGTCAAGCAGTTGAAGAAAGTGGTCTTGCCGGCACCGTTTGGTCCAATCAATGCCACCAATTCTTTTTCATTAACGTGCAGAGAAACATCGTCAACGGCAGTCAGACCGCCGAACACTTTGGTAATGTGATCTGCGCTTAAAGCTTCTGTCATTCTGTTCCTCCTTCGCTACTTGCTTTCTTCTTTTTCAACTTCAGCCATGTCCCCATTTTGCTTGCGGGTCAATAGGTGCTTGAATGAAAATTCCCACTTGCCAAACAGACCACCTGGTCTGAAGATCATGATTACGATCAAGGCAATTGCGTAAAAGACCATCCGCAAAACGCCCAAGCTTTGAAGGGCCGTGTCCAAAACGCCCAGCAAGATGGTAGCGACAAAGGTACCAGTGATGCTGCCCAGCCCCCCAAGCACGGCGTAAATCAAAATGGTGATTGATTCCATGATGCCGAAACTGGATGGAACGATGGTTTGGAGGTATGAAGCGTAAAGAGAACCAGCAATGGCGGCAGTAGCAGCCCCTAAAACAAAGGCTGACAGCTTCCACTTGGTGGTGTTAACCCCCATGGCTTCAGCGGCAATTTCGTTTTCCCGAATTGAGATCACGGCACGGCCATTCTTAGAATGGATAAAGTTTACCGTGACGATCGTCGTCAAGCAAACGAAGATGTAGACAATGTCCCAAGTAGCAAACTGCGGAATGTTGAACAATCCAGCTGCCCCGTTGGTGATCTTCATATTGTTGATGACAATTCTGATGATTTCCGCAGCCCCCATCGTGGCGATGGCGAAGTAGTCACCATGCAGACGGAGGGTTGGGATGCCGACGATTAAGGCCACGATAATGGAAATGACTACGCCGACCAAGATTGACAGGTAAAAGCCACCTGCTGAATTCATAGTTTGGGTCATAATCCCAGTTGCGTAGGCACCCAAGGCCATAAAACCGGCGTGACCCAAGGAGAACTGACCAGAGAAACCAATGATCAAGTTCAAGCCAACGGCCAAGATAATGTTAATCCCGATCGTCACCAGCATGTTTTCAATAAAGGTATTGATGACACCTGTCAGCATCAAGGTGTTGATCAGGTAGAAACCTGCTACCATCAGGACCAGCCAGCAAAGATTGTATTTCAAATTCTTTTTCATGTCTGACTTGTCCCTCCTAAACCTTTTCAACTTGCTTCTTGCCAAACAGACCGCCTGGCAAAACGAGCAGGATAACGATTAATACGATATATACGGCTGCATCTCTAAAGGCTGAGAAGCCCAGAGCTTGAACAGCAGTTTCCAAAAGACCAATCAAGAAGCCACCAACAGCCGCACCTGGAATGGAGCCGATCCCGCCTAAAACCGCGGCAACAAAAGCCTTAATACCAGGAGTCATCCCCATCAGAGGGTCGATTGAGTTGTAGTACATCCCAATCAAAACGCCGGCGGCACCCGCCAAGGCGCTCCCCAAAGCGAAGGTGATGGAAACTGCGTGGTTGATGTTGATCCCCATCAGACTGGCTGCGTCGTAGTCAGTTGATACTGACCGCATGGCCCGGCCGGTCTTGGTATGGTTGATGATGTAAACCAGAGCCGCCATCAAGACGATCGTGGTCGCAAAGATGATCAGCTGAATGTTAGAAATTGACACACCACCAAGATCAAAAGTCTTTCTCTTGATAACCTGCGGGAAGTTTCTGGTGTCTGACGTTACCAGGTAAGACATCCCGTTTTCCAAAAAGTAGGAAACACCGATAGCCGTAATCAAAGCAGCCACCCGGGGTGCATTACGCAGCGGCCGGTAGGCAACAGCTTCGATAATCACCCCAGCCAAACCGCAGGCCAGCATAGCAGTGATCAAGGCGGCTAAAAAGCCAAAGTGCAAGTAGTTGATGGTGTAGTAGCCCCAATAAGCACCTAGCATGTAGACGTCACCGTGAGCGAAGTTCAGCAGCTTGGAGATACCATAAACGATCATGTACCCCAGAGCCAGCAAAGCATAAATGCTACCGAGTGACAGTCCATTTATCAATTGCTGAAAAAATGTATGCAAAATTAAAACCTCCTTGATTTGCTACGCTAAAAACTGTTACTTAACAGTGTAAGCCTTAGCGATCTTGCCGTTAGTCATTTGTTCAACAACAACTGACTTTTGTGGGTTGTGCTTGGAGTCCATGGTGATTGAACCAGTTACACCCTTGAAGTTCTTCAGGTTAGCTAAGCCCTTTTGAACGGCGCTTGATGAAACTTCGCCTTCGTTTTGAGCAGCCTTAACAATCATGTAAACGGCGTCGTAAGCTAATGATGAGAAGACAGCTGGGTCTTCGTGGTACTTAGCCTTGTAAACCTTCATGAACTTAGTAACTGCAGGGTCAGTTGACTTAGTTGAGAAGTGAGTAGTGTAGTAAACGTTAGTGGCGTTCTTGTTGCCAGCGATTTGAGCCAGCTTTGGTGAACCCATACCGTCACCGCCGACAAATGGTACCTTGATGCCCATTTCACGAGCTTGCTTGAGAACTAAACCAAGTTCAGTGTAGTAGCCTGGCAGGTAAACTGCGTCTGGGTTCTTGCCTTTAACCGTTGTCAGAGTGGAGTTGAAGTCCTTGTCACCTGATTGGAAGTATTGGGTAGTTACGATCTTGCCGCCCAACTTCTTGAATTCAGTAGTGAAGGACTTGGTAAGGCCAGTACCGTAGTCAGTTGAGTTGTCAGCAACAATAGCAACCTTTCTCTTCTTCAGCGTGTTGTACATGAAGTCCGCAGCCTTCTTACCTTGGAATGGGTCGATGAAGCATGAACGGAAGACGTACTTTTGAGTTTGGCCGCTCTTAGTTTGGGTAAATTCAGCAGCAGTTGCTGATGGTGAAACCAGTGGCACGCCAGCCTTGGTCAGGTTGGAGATTGAAGCCGTTGCGTAAGCAGTTGCGGCTGGACCAACTTCAGCAACGATCTTATCTGAGTTGGCAAGCTGAGCAGCAACAGAAGCAGCAGTTGACGTGGATGACTTGTTGTCGCTGATATAAAGCTTAACCTTATAAGTCTTTCCACCGATCTTAACGCCCTTCTTGTTGATTTGTTGGGCGGCTAAAGTAACACCCTTCTTTTCTTGTTGGCCGTAGCTGGCAACTGAACCTGATAATTCAAGGTTAACTCCGATTCTGATCTTGTTGTCAGTTGCCTTATTGCCTGAGTTTGAGCTAGTCTTAGCAGTTGCACAACCGGTTAAAGCAGCAGCGGACATCATGGTTGCGGCTGCGACACCGAAGAATTTCTTGAAGTTCATAACGATTCCTCTTTCAAAAATTTATTACACCTTTAATATTCTCTATTCGTTAAACTAAAATTAAAAGAGCCTTCACTCACCCTTGTGAGCGAAGACTCATATCCGGATCATCTGAGCTCACTCACAAAAACAACCGAAGAAGAGCTCGTAAAGAGCTCTACATAATTTGCAAGAGAGTAATGACGACAGCTGAGAACAGCATTGAATTATTCATTTGATGACACATAGATGATTTCATTGTTCTCAGCTCCTTTTAATCTTAAGTTGTTTTTATTCTATTTTATTTTTTCTCTCATGTCAACCTTATTTATCATTTTTGTCTAATTTTTTTCAGAGATCCTATTATACGGCCATTCGTTATCGTATTTTTGCCAAAAGAAAAGAAGCTAGATTGACTAGCTTCTTAAGTTATAGTTCAAATTTTTAGAGTTTGCTTAATCCTGATACTTCTTGCCCGTGGCTCTAAAGCCAATGTCGTGGCGGTAGAAGGTTTGCGGAATATCCAGCTTCTTTAAGTAAGAGTAAACGTGCTCTTGGGCCGCAGCCAGGTCCTTGGCAGTTGCCCGAACCATCAAGATCCGGCCCCCATTGCCAAACAGGTCTCCTGCTTCATCTGCCTTCACATTGGCGTAGTCAACCGCAATCCCAGCTTCAGCTGGGAAAGCACCCAATTTTTGCCCCTTAAGAGGACTCTTTGGGTAGCCTTCAGCGGCCAAGATCACGCCAAGGACAGCATCGTCCGTTTCCTTGACTTCTGGCATTTCCCGGTCGTTCACATTGGCATCAACCAGTTCTGCCAGGTCACTGGCCAGGCGCGGCAAGACAACTTCCGTTTCTGGGTCACCCAGACGAACATTATATTCGATCATCTTTGGACCCTTTTCGGTCATCATCAAGCCTAGGTACAAAACGCCGTGGTAGTCGTAGCCACCCTTTTCCAGCCCCGCTGCCGTTGGCTTGACCAGCTGGTCAACGATTTCGTCGTATTCTGCCTGTGACAGTTGCGGAACCGGGCTGTAGGAACCCATGCCGCCGGTATTTGGTCCCTTGTCATCGTCATAAGCCCGCTTGTGGTCTTGGGCTAATGGCAAAAGCCGGTATTCCCCGCCTTGCATCACGGCAAAGACAGAATATTCAGGACCAGTCAGGAATTCTTCTAAGACAACCTGCTTTTGCCCCTTGTCAAACATCTCCCGCAGGGTGTTTTCAGCAGTTTCTTGGTCTTCAGCAATGACCACGCCCTTGCCGCCAGCTAGGCCATCTTCTTTTAAGACCACTGGCAGGCCAAATTCTGGCAGAGCTTGAATCGCACTTTCAGCATCTTGGAAGGTGTCATAACGTGGGTGCGGAACGCCGTATTTTTCCATAAAGCGGAGAGCGTAGTCCTTTGACCCTTCCAGCTGAGCAGCCCGGGCATTTGGCCCAAAAATCTTCAGGTCAAAGGCGTGGAAGTAGTCCACGATCCCGGCTACCAAGGCATCTTCTGGGCCCACAAAGGTCCAGTCGATCTCTTCCTTGATGGCAAAATCCTTCAGGCCCTTGAAGTCGTCTTCAGCAATGTCCAGCTGCTTGACGCCAATTTGGTCCAAGCCACTGTTGCCAGGCGCGCAGTAAACTTCACTCACTAAAGGACTCTTCTTTAAAGCCCGAGCGACCGCATATTCCCGGCCGCCAGAGCCAACAACCAAAACTTTCATATCTTTCATTTTTGCCACTTTCCTTATTAGTGTCTAAAGTGACGAACACCGGTGAAGACCATGGCAATGCCGTACTTGTTGGCCATGTCGATGGATTCTTGGTCACGCACTGAGCCGCCTGGCTGAACGATAGCCTTGATGCCGTGCTTGCCAGCATATTCCACGCAATCGTTGAATGGGAAGAAGGCGTCACTAGCGATTACTGCCCGGTCATCCAGGTCTTCTTCAGCGTGCTTGATAGCGATCTTTTCAGAGTCGATCCGGTTTGGCTGGCCAGCACCAACGCCCAAGGTCCGTTCATCGTTAGCAACCACGATGGCGTTTGACTTGGTGTGCTTAACTGCCTTCCAGGCAAAGAGCAGGGTTTCAAGCTGTTCCTTGGTTGGCTTAACGCTCGTGACGCATTCCCAGTTGGCTGGATCTTCATCCAAGATGTCTTGGTCTTGGACCAAGAGCCCGCCCATGACAGAAACCGTTTCGTGGCGGCTTGTTTCATCCTTCTTGTTAAAGTCCAGCTTCAAGACCCGCAGGTTCTTCTTCTTGGTGGTCAAGGCCTTCAAGGCGTCTTCATCGTAGTCTGGAGCGATGATGATCTCCAAGAAGATCTTGTGCATCTTTTCAGCCGTTGCCAAGTCAACCTTGCGGTTCAAAGCGATAACCCCGCCGAAAATGGAGACTGGGTCAGCGTCGTAAGCCCGGTCCCAAGCTTCTTCGATGGTGTCCGCTTGGCCAATCCCGCATGGGTTCATGTGCTTCATGGCAACCACTGTTGGCTTGTCGAATTCACGCACGCATCTCAAGGCTTCGTCAGCGTCTTTGATGTTGTTGTATGACAATTGCTTGCCGTTTAATTGTTCAGCTTGCAAGATTGAGAAGGCCTTTGGCAGAGCGTCTTCGTAAAGCCAAGCCTTTTGGTGGCTGTTTTCGCCGTAGCGCATGGCTTCCTTTAAGTCGTAAGTCAAGGTCAGCTTTTCAGGAGCGGTTTCGCCAGCCTTTTGCGTCAGATATTGGGAGATCAAGGCGTCGTAGGAAGCAGTCAGCCGGAAGGCCTTAGCTGCCAGCTTAGCCCGGGTTTCCAAGGTGGTGGTGCCACTTTCCTTGATTTCGCCCAAAACCAGGTCGTAGTCCTTTTGGTCAACGACAATCGTCACGTCGCGGTAGTTCTTAGAAGCAGACCGCACCATGCTTGGGCCGCCGATATCGATGTTTTCAATAGCTTCGGCCAAGGTTACATCTGGCTTTTCAATGGTTTCTTTAAAAGGATACAGGTTAACGCAAACCAGGTCGATTGGCGTAATCTTGTGCTCCTTCAAGGTTGCTACGTGTTCTGGCAGTTCCCGTCTTGCCAGTAGCCCCCCGTGGATGTAAGGATTAAGAGTCTTTACCCGGCCATCCAGGATTTCTGGGAAGCCAGTCACATCTTCAACTGAGATGGTTGGGATGCCGGCTTCGTCCAAAACGCGCTTGGTACCTCCAGTTGAGACGATTTCGTAGTCGTTTTCAACTAAGCCCTTAACAAAAGGAACCAGGTTGGTCTTATCTGAAACACTTACAAGTGCACGCTTCATTACTTGCTGTTCTCCTTTTCAAATTTTAACAAGGCCTTCTTCAAGGCTTCTGGATAAAGGTGGTGTTCACATTCATGAACCCGGGCTTCCAGGGTGTCAACCGTGTCATCATCATAAAGTGGCACGTGCTTTTGCGCAATCGCGGGGCCTGAATCTAAGCCAGAGTCGATGTAGTGGACAGTTACGCCCGTTTCATTAACGTGGTCAGCAAAGGCTCTTTCGATTGAGTGCAAGCCCGGGTAGGCTGGCAGGTAAGCTGGGTGGAGGTTGACGATCCGGCCTTCGTATTCGTTAAGAATCGTTGGTCCAATCACCCGCATGTAGCCAGCCAAGGCAATAAAGTCGATTTGGTAGTCCTTCAAGACTTGCAGGATCTTTTCTTCGTACTTTTGCTTGCCCCCGCAAGATTTAACGGTAAAAGTTACCACTGGAGTGTGGAACTTTTCTGCCCGCTTGATCACCGGTGCATCGGGGTGGTCACAAAAAAGCAGAGCAAGCTCACCTGGCAAATCGCCACTTTGAAAATGTTCGGCCAGGACTTCGTAATTTGTCCCGTTGCCGGATGCAAAAATTGCTACTTTCATTTTTCTACCTATTTAATAACAACCTTTTCGGCGCCTTCTGGACGCTTAACCAGCTTACCGACTTCAAAGACCTTTTCACCGGCTGCTTGCAGTTCACGGATGGCATCGGCCTTAGCTTCAGCTGGAACAGCCAGGATCATGCCCACGCCCATGTTGAAGGTTTGGTAGCAGTCTTCGTCTGACAAGTCGCCAAGCTTGCGGAGGTAGTTAAAGATGTCTGGGACATCCCAGCTGCCGGCCGTAATTTGCGCTTGCAGACCGTCATTAAACATCCGCGGAACGTTTTCAATCAGCCCACCACCCGTAATGTGGGCAACGCCGTGAACCAGGTCTTGGCGGATCAGCGGCAAGACTTCCTTCACGTAAATCTTGGTTGGTGCCAAAAGGCTTTCGCCAACTGACTTGCCCTTTAATTCTTCAGGCTTGTCGTTTAAGTCAACATCATGGTCTTTAAAGAGGATTTTTCTTACCAAAGAAAAACCGTTAGAGTGAACGCCCGTTGAGGCTAATCCCAAAAGAATGTCTCCTTCTTGAGGAGTATCAACAGACAAGAGGCGGTCTTTTTCTGCAACGCCAACCGTAAAACCGGCCAAGTCGTATTCGTCAGCCGCGTACATGTCTGGCATTTCGGCCGTTTCCCCGCCAATGAGACTGGAACCAGACTGCTTGCAGCCTTCAGCCACGCCTTGCACGACTTCAGCAAGCAGTGCTGGATCATTGTGACCGCAGGCAATATAGTCTAGGAAAAAGAGCGGTTCAGCGCCTTGAGCCAAGACGTCGTTGACGCACATAGCGACAACGTCAATGCCGACCGTGTCGTTTTTGCCCATCTTTTGTGCAATCATCAGCTTGGTCCCAACGCCATCAGTCCCAGAAACCAGGACTGGGTGCTTGTAGCCAAGAGAATCCAGATCAAAAAGACCGCCAAAACCGCCAATATTGCCCACATAGCCAGGGCGCTTGGTGGAAGCAACTGCTCCTTTAATCCGCCGAACTAACTCATAACCAGCATTAACGTCAACGCCTGCATCCTTATAGCGATTCACGATTATTCACCTCTGTGTTGTTTTTTCAAAACTTCATCAACTGGCACAATATGGAGCGGCTCCTTGATCTGCTGTTCATAGTCATACAGAGGAGTTGGGTACTTGCCGTCAAAGTAAGCTACCGTTAAACCGCCATTTGGTGCATCACCAGCATCTGGAATGTCAATGGCCTTGATCAGGCTAGGAATGCTCAAAAAGCCTAAACTGTCTGCCCCGATCAGCTTGCACATGTCCTCAACCGAGTACTTGGCAGCCATCAGGTCTTGCCGCTCAGAAATATCGATCCCGTAAAAGTGCGGATACTTGAAAGGAGGTGAGGCAATCCGCATGTGGACTGACTTGGCCCCTGCTTCTTTCAGCATTTGGACAATTTGCCGGGAAGTCGTCCCGCGGACAATGGAGTCGTCGACCACGATAATATTTTTGCCGGCAACCACCCCGCGGACTGGAGCCAACTTCATCTTTACGCCTTGTTCACGCAAGGCTTGGGTTGGCTGGATGAAGGTCCGGGCGATGTATTGGTTCTTGATCAAGCCCATTTCATATGGCAAACCGGCAGTTTCAGCGTAGCCAGTCGCTGCTGACAAGGAGGAGTGTGGTACCCCGATAACCATGTCTGCATCTTCTGGAGCTGGCTGCTCTTTGGCCAGCAGCATCCCCATCCGCTTTCTAGCGGTATGGATGTTGACGCCGTGCATGATGGAGTCTGGCCGGGCAAAGTAGATATATTCCATGGAGCAGACAGCCAGCTGGGTTTCGGTCGTGTAGTGGTCGATCTTGATCCCATCCTTGTTGATGATGAGGAGCTCACCAGGCTGTACGTCCCGGATCAATTTGGCGTGAACGGCGTCAAGGGCACAAGATTCACTAGCTACCACGTAGCTGCCTTCATCCGTTTGGCCTAAAACTAAAGGTCTAAAGCCGTTAGGGTCAAGGGCAGCATACAAAGTGTCCTTGGTCATTAGCAAGAAGGCAAAGCCCCCTTTGACTTCGTTCAAGCTGGCCTTCAAGGCTTCGATGAAAGGCATTCTCACCTTGCGGCGGATCAGGTGAATCAAGACTTCGGTGTCAGAGCTTGATTGAAAAACTGAGCCGGAGTCTTCTAGACGCTTTTTCAAGGTTTGAGCATTGGTCAGGTTGCCGTTGTGGCAAAGCGCAATTTCCCCATCTTGGAAGTGGAAAAGGAATGGCTGAACGTTGGCTAAAGAGTCAGATCCGGCCGTACCATAGCGGACATGGCCAATGGCCATGTTGCCCTTTAAAAAGTCCAGGTCAGCTGGATTGGAGAAGACTTCTGATAAAAGTCCTCTGTCTCTAAATTGTCGCAACTTTTGCCCATCGCTGGCAACGATGCCGGCACCTTGCTGGCCGCGGTGTTGAAGGGCGTGCAGGCCAAAGTAAGTCACATTGGCCGCGTCAGGCACATTGTAGATGCCGAAAACGCCACATTCTTCATTTAATCCTTTGATTTCATAAGGCATGGCAGGGCTTCCTCCCAAATTTGCTTCAGTTCTGCTACTGGCAAGTCCACTGCTTGGTCTTTCAAAGCAACCTTCAAGCTGTCGCCGCCAGTTTGGCCCAATTTAATAGCATCTTGGCCCAATTTTTCCGCAAATTCTGCTGAGAATTCGCTAGGTACGCTGACCAAGAAGCGGCCTGGAGTTTCGCTGAAGAATTCTGCACT
Source organism: Lactobacillus equicursoris DSM 19284 = JCM 14600 = CIP 110162 (assembly GCF_001434815.1). Taxonomy (GTDB): domain Bacteria; phylum Bacillota; class Bacilli; order Lactobacillales; family Lactobacillaceae; genus Lactobacillus; species Lactobacillus equicursoris. Next base: position 13,281 of record NZ_AZDU01000020.1, on the reverse strand, counting down.
CGTGAGGTCAGACTTGATGTCTGCACCAATTTCGTGGCCAAAGCTGGATTCAGCCAAAGATACGGCCAAGCCGCCTTCACTGAGGTCGTGAGCACTGGCTACGTGACCTGCTTCCATTTCGGCCAGAAGGCGCATTTGGTAATCGTGAATGTGGTCAAGATCCAGGTCGTTCAAGCTGCCGGTAATTTCACCAACCAGCATCTTTTGCAGTTCTGAACCAGCGTAATCGGCACCGGTTTGACCAACTAGGTACAGGTCATCGTCAGCTTCTTGGAAGCTGTCTCTTACCAGGTGGTCCAGGTTCTTCACCAAACCAACCATCCCGATCATTGGGGTTGGGTAGATGGACTTGTCATCGGTTTCGTTGTAAAGAGAAACGTTGCCTGATACGACTGGCGTTTCCAACACTTCACAAGCCTTGGCAATCCCCATGACTGAGTGGTGGAGTTCCCAGAAGACTTCTGGTTCGTTAGGGTTACCGTAGTTCAGGCAGTCGGTAATAGCCAGTGGTTCTGCGCCGCTAGCAATAATGTTGTCAGCTGCTTCAACAACGGCCCGCTTGCCGCCGATTTCTGGGTCCAGGTAAATGAAGCGGCCATTGCCGTCAGTGGTCATGGCAATCCCCTTGTGGGTGCCGCGAATGCGGAGAACGCCGCTGTCTTCGCCAGGCCCAACCACAGTTGAGGTTCTAACCATGGAGTCGTAGGTCTGGGTGAACATTTCCTTAGAAGCAACGGTTGGCTGAGCCAGCATCTTCTTGTAAGTATCAGCCAGGTCCTTGATTTCTGGTTCCCAAGCAGGCTTAGCCGCATCATCCAGCATGTGCTGTGGCTGCTTTTCTTCGCTTGGTTCTTCCAAAACGTCTTCAGTCAAACTGGAAACTGGGATGTCGCAGACAACTTCGCCGTGGTGACGCAAAACGTAGTTGTGGCCAGCCGTAATGTGACCAATCACCACTGCATCCAGGTCGTAAAAGTCAAAAATCTTCTTAACGTCTTCTTCGTGGCCTGCCTTGACGCAGAGCAGCATTCTTTCTTGAGATTCGCTCAGCATGATTTCGTAAGCGGACATGCCAGGTTCACGCTGCGGTACTAAGTCCAGGTTCAGTTCCATGCCGGACTTGCCTTCTGAAGCCATTTCTGAACTTGAAGAAACGATCCCGGCTGCCCCCATGTCTTGGATGCCAACCAGCCAGTCAGCATGCTTTTGGGTCAATTCCAGGCAGGCTTCAAGCAAGAGCTTTTCCATAAATGGGTCGCCGACTTGGACAGCTGAACGTTGGCTTTCGTGTTCAGAGTCAAAGGAGTGGGATGCAAAAGTAGCCCCATGGATCCCGTCACGGCCGGTCTTAGCGCCGACGTACATTACGGCGTTGCCTTCACCTTGAGCTAAGCCCTTTTGCATATCCTTAACGTCCAAAAGGCCAACGCTCATGGCGTTCATGACTGGGTTGCCCTTGTAGATGTCGTCAAAAGTCAGTTCACCGCCGACAGTTGGGATCCCCATGCAGTTGCCGTAGCCGCCGATCCCAGCGACCGTTTCGTTTAAGAGCCAACGGGTGTGGGCATCGTCTAATTCGCCAAAGTGGAGGGAGTCCAAAGTAGCTACAGGACGAGCCCCCATGCTGAAGACGTCACGCAAGATGCCGCCAACGCCAGTCGCTGCCCCTTGGTAAGGTTCAACGGCAGTTGGGTGGTTGTGGCTTTCTGCCTTGAAAACAACTGCTTGGCCATCGCCAATGTCAACAACGCCGGCACCTTCACCAGGACCTTGCAAGATTCTTGGCCCCTTGGTTGGGAACAGGCGCAATACTGGCTTTGACTTCTTGTATGAGCAGTGTTCACTCCACATGGCAGAGAAAAGACCAGTTTCAGTGTAGTTTGGCAGGCGGTGGAGCAATTTTTCGCTGATGTAGTTGTATTCTTCTTCAGACAAGCTCCAATCAAGATAAGGCTTCTTTTCTTTAATTTCTTCTGGAGTCATTTCCTGCATCATTATGCTTTTACCTCCGCGTGATCCAAAATTGACTTAAATAAACGCAAGCCATCGGTGTTGCCGAGCAAGGCTTCAACTGCTCTTTCTGGGTGAGGCATCATGCCCAAAACGTTGCCACGTTCGTTGGTAATGCCGGCAATGTTGTTCAATGAACCATTAGGGTTTTCCTTTGAGTAGCGGAAAACAACTTGGCCATTGTCTTCAATCTGCTTCAAGGTTTCTGGGTCAGCGTAGAAGGACCCATCAGCGTGAGCAATTGGCAGGTTGATCTTTTCACCCTTTTGGTATTCAGAAGTGAAAATCGTGTTGTTATTTTCAACTTCAAGTTCAACCGTCTTGCAGACGAACTTCAAAGAGTCATTCCGCTTCAAGGCACCTGGTAAAAGGCCAGCTTCAGTTAAAATCTGGAAACCATTGCAAGTCCCAAAGACTGGCTTGCCAGCATTTGCCATGTCAACGATGGCTGGCATGATGTTGGTAAAACGGGCAATCGCGCCGGCCCGCAGGTAGTCACCGTAGGAAAAGCCGCCTGGCAGCATGACTGCATCAAAGCCATCAAGGCTGCTTTCCTTGGATGGCACGTAAGCGACATCAGCACCGCAAACCGTGTGCAGAGCTTCGTAGAGGTCAATGTCACAGTTTGAGCCTGGGAATTGAATTACCGCAAACTTCATTATTTTTCCTCCAAGACCTTGTAGCTGTATGTTTCCATGTTGAAGTTAACCAAGAGTTCTTCTGAGATTTCTTTAACAGTTTCTTCAACTGGCTTGGTGCCTTCTTCGATGGTCACGTCGAAGAACTTGCCAACCTTAACGCCCTTAACTTCGCTGTGGCCTAAAGAGTGAATTGAGTTGGTGATGGCTTCACCTTGTGGGTCAAAAACTGATTGCTTGTAAGTTACGTAAATCCGAACAGTGGTCATTTGTTAGTCCTCCTTAGCCAGGGCATCCTTCAGCCGGACCAATACTCTTTCATAAACATCAATCAAGTTGCCGATTTGCCGGCGGTATACGTCCTTGTCCATGTGGTCCTTAGTGGCGATGTCCCACAGGCGGCAGTTGTCAGGTGAGAATTCATCGGCTAAAACAACTTCACCGTTTGGCAAGGTACCAAATTCGATCTTAAAGTCAACTAGTTCCATGCCAGCTTCTCTAAAGAGCTTGGTCAAAAGCTTGTTGACTTGGCGGGAGATTTCCCAGATTTGTTCATGTTCTTTATGAGTGAGCAAGTGGAAGGCAATGGCATCTGATTCGTTCATCAGTGGGTCGTGCAGCTCGTCGCTCTTCATGAACAATTCCTCAACTGGGGTGTCCAGCTTGGCCCCTTCTTCTTTAATGCCGTAACGCTTGCAGAAAGACCCAGCCGCAATGTTGCGAGTTACGACTTCCAAGTCGATCATCTTTACTTTCTTAACCAATTGTTCGGTTTTTGATAAACGCTTAATAAAGTGCGTCTTCACGCCATGCTTCATCAAATATTCGAAAACTAAAGTGGAAATTTCAGCGTCAAGTTCACCCTTGTTTTGGAATACGTCGTGCTTCAAACCGTCCAAAGCTGTAGCGTCGTCCTTGTAGACTGCCCGCAAAACTTCTGGATCGTCAGTGGTCCACATTTCCTTAGTCTTACCGCGATAAAGCAATTCTGCCATTTTTAACCCTCCGATTAATACGAACTATAACAGTGTTAAGGGGAATTACTATTCGTAATTCACTTCTTGCATTTAGTCTAACAACTTAAGGAAAAGAGGTCAAGGTATTTGCGAACATTTTTTATCAACGTTCGGTATATAGTCGGATAAGTCCTAATAAAAAGATTGACTTACTTCTATTTCACAGTTTTTTAGCAAAAAAGTCGAACAAAAAAGCAACTCTTGCGAGTTGCTTTTTCAAGTAAAAATACTGTTAAATAATTACTATTTTGAGTAATAGCTTATTCCAAGCCCAGACGCTTGAAGATGTCGTCCACGTGACGCAGGTGCCAGTGGTAGTCAAAGGCGTCGTCTAAGTCCGCCTTGGTCAATTGCTTTTGGATGGTTGGGTCAGCTTCTAGAAGCGGTCTAAATGGCACTTGTTCAGCCCAGCACTTGGCCGTGTATGGCTGAATCAGGTCGTAAGCTGCTTCTCTGCTCAAGCCGCTTTCAACCAGCTTCAAGAGTACCCGGCCAGAGTAGATCAAGCCCAGGGTCTTGTCCATGTTCTTCTTCATGGTTTCTGGGAAGACATCCAGGTTCTTCAAGATCTTGCCCATCCGGTTCAACATGTAGTCTAGGCCAATGGTTGAGTCTGGCAAGATGACTCTTTCAGCGGCTGAGTGTGAGATGTCTCTTTCGTGCCACAAGGTTACGTCTTCGTAAGCTGTCACCATGTTGCCGCGCAGAACTCTGGCCATCCCGCACATGTTTTCTGAGCCAATTGGGTTTCTCTTGTGAGGCATGGCAGAAGAGCCCTTTTGCCCCTTGGCAAAGTGTTCTTCAACTTCGTGGATTTCGGTTCTTTGCAAGGATCTGATTTCGGTTGCGATGTTTTCAATAGAAGTAGCTACCAAGGCAATCGCAGCGATGTATTCAGCGTGGAGGTCGCGTGGCAGAACCTGCGTAGAAATTTCTTGCGCGTGCAGGCCCAGCTTCTTGCAGACATATGCTTCAACTTCTGGGTCCACTTCGGCAAAGGTACCTACGGCACCAGAGATCTTGCCAGCTTCAACGCCGCGGGCAGCGTGTTCAAAGCGTTCTTGGTTGCGCTTCATTTCTGAGTACCAGTGGGCAAACTTCAAGCCAAAAGTGGTTGGCTCTGCATGGATGCCGTGGGTGCGGCCCATGCAGACCGTGTCCTTAAATTCGACGGCGCGCTTAGCCAAGATGTCGATGAAGTCTTGGATGTCTTTTCTCAAGATGTCATTAGCCTGCTTTAATTGGTAGCCTTGGGCCGTGTCAACGACGTCGGTACTGGTCAAGCCGTAGTGAACCCACTTCTTTTCTGGCCCCAAAGATTCAGAAACCGTTCTGGTGAAGGCGATTACGTCGTGGTGAGTCACGGCTTCAATTTCATTAATTCGGTCAACGCTGAACTTGGCGTTCTTCTTGATCTTTTCAACGTCTTCAGCAGGAATGTGGCCCAGCTTTGACCAAGCTTCGTCAGCGGCAATTTCAACTGCCAGCCAGCATTCGTACTTCTTTTCATCGGTCCAAATGGCACCCATTTCAGGTCTGGTGTAACGTTCAATCATTTATTTTCACCCTTGTTGCTTAATTATGTATCTTCTTTTTTGATCTTCTAGAAAAATTATTCATCCCAAACCTTGGTAGCAGCGATTTCTGCTAGGGTTTGGTCGACATCGTCGGTTAAAATCGTGACGTGACCCATCTTCCGGTTTTCCCGCACTTCGGCCTTGCCATAGTCGTGGAAAGACCACTGCGGCTTTTCCGCGATTAGCTTGCGGACGCCTGCTACATGCTGGCCCAGGACATTCACCATGACAACTGGGCTTAGCAGCTTGATTTCAGGCAGCGGCCAGTTGCAAATGGCGCGGTTGTGAACGGCAAACTGGGAGAAGTTGCAGGCTTCAATAGAATAGTGGCCAGAATTGTGCGGCCGCGGAGCCAGCTCGTTGATGACGATCTGGTCATCCTTAGTGACGAACATTTCTACGCCCAGGATGCCGCAGAGGTCAATGGCCTTGGCAATCTTGACGGCATCTTCTTTAGCCTTCTTCGCTAATTCGGGAGAAATTCTGGCTGGAACGATGCTTTCGTGCAGGATTTCGCCTTGGTTGATGTTCTCACTGACTGGGAAGACGGTGATTTGCCCATCAACGTTGCGGGCTACCATGACGGAGGCTTCCATGCGGAAGTCAACGAACTTTTCCAAGATGCAGTCACCGCAAGCCAAAACGCCACCAGTCTTGGCCAGGTCGGCTTCGCCTTTTAAAACGACTTGGCCCTTGCCATCATAGCCGCCTTCACAGGTCTTGAGGACTGCTGGCAGGCCGAGCTCTTTAACGGCACTGTCTAAATCAGAACGATTTTTCACTGCTCTAAACTTAGCCACTTCACAGCCGGCACTTTCGATAAAAGTCTTTTCCCGAATCCGGTTGTTGGTGGTATAAAGCAGCTTGGTCCCTTGGGGAATGAAGACCTTGTCCTTGACGCTGTCTAAGGCCTTTAAGTCGACATTTTCAAATTCATAGGTCAAAACGTCGCAGCGGTCAGCCAGTTCTTGAATGGCAGCTAAATCGCGGTATTCGGCTACAATCTGGTCATCAGCAGCTTGAGCGGCTGGGCAAGCCGGCGTTGGGTCTAAGATAATGACCTTCATCCCGCTGGCCTTGGCGTCAAAGGTCAGCATTTGCCCCAGCTGGCCCCCGCCGATGATCCCAATCGTTTGCCCTGGCATAATCTTAATAGACAAGGTCGGCACTGCTTTCTTTAGCTTGGTCGTGCATTTGCTTGCGGTATTCTACGATCTTGTCTTGCAAGTCTGGGTCGCTTAAACCCAAGATCTGCATGGCCAGTAAAGCCGCGTTCTTGGCACCGGCTGGGCCAATGGCGGTCGTTGCTACCGGGATGCCGGCTGGCATTTGAACGATGGACAAAAGGGAGTCCATCCCGCCCAAGGCACTGGTCTTGGCCGGGCAGCCAATGACTGGAAGCGGGGTATTAGCGGCTAGCATCCCTGGTAAGTGAGCGGCACCGCCGGCCCCAGCGATAATCACCTTAACGCCCTTGTCTTTGGCTTCGCGGGCAAAATCAAACATTTCTTGCGGCATCCGGTGAGCGGAAATAACCTTCTTATCATACTCGACACCAAATTGATCAAGCAGCTTGCAGGCTTCCTGCATGTAGCCCCAATCAGATGACGAGCCCATTACGACACTGATTCTACTAGTCACGTTAGTTCCTCCTGTCTACTTACCATTAGAATAACAGAAAAGCAGACTTTTTTAAAGGGAAAGATGAACTATTTTAAGGCCAGTTTCAAGAATTATTCGCTTTTAACTCAAGAATAATAAAAGCCGTGCACTTTTGCACGGCTTTTTAGGTAAAAAGCATCTTACCCGCTATTGCATTATTTATACATCGTCGAATCCAAAACCTCTGCCCGGTGGTTCATGGCCACATAGATCTTAGACTTGTAGCTAGCCAGACCTTCAACTTCCCGATTGGCGTGGAAGCGGTAGTAGTTGACCAAGTTGCCCTTAGCCGAGATCTTAAACAAGAAGTCATTAAAGGAAATGTAGTAGCACTTGTGGGCTACATTGTAGGTAAAGCCTTGGACTTGGCTGGAGTTAGAAATCAGGTCCCCATCAACGGCTGCAGCTTCTTTAGCGGAAAAAGTATAGCCATTCCGTTTGATCCGCCAGAATTCATACCGGCCCTTGGACTTGTTATGGAATAAGGCCAAAATCGTGTTGTCATCGATTACGTCAGCATTTAGGAAGTAGCGGTTGTTCTTGATAGGACCATTACTTACTTTGAAGGTCCAAATTTTCTTGACCAGCATGGTCTTTTTATCAATCTGCATCAGCTCATTGGACCGCAATTTTTTCGCCCGGTTCCAGTTAGCCAGCTCGTAAATATAGCGGCCGGTTGACCCAACTGACTGACCATGCCCCAGCTTGATCCAAGGGCTGATCCGAATCTGCTTTACATAGTTTTTCCAAACTGACAAGGTCAAAGCTGGCGTTGGAATATATTGCAAGGCATAGGTTGGCACCCGGTTTAAGCGATATAAAATTACCCGGCCATTAGCACCGTCTTTGGATGCTTTCCCCACGCCATAGAAATTGGTCGTCACCATGTCTTGGCCATAAACATCCAGGCCCTGAACATTGGTCCGGACATTAGTTTCAACGCTGCCAGCTAAAAGACTAAAGCTATTTGGCTCATAAAACTTAGTCGTTAATTTAGCAGCTTTCTTCTGGCCCTTATTGTCACTGCCCCAATAAGTGTGCGGAAAGACTTGAGCTTTATAGTTGCCGCGGTAGGCTAATTGCTGAGGATACCAGGTTTGAGCGAAGGTGCCACCCTGGCCCGGTTTAAGCTTAGCTGCGCTCATCCCCTCTTTGGGGTTATTGCGCACAGTCACCTTGACCTTGGCATGAGCTTTCCCATACTTAAAAGTCACCCAGTAAGTCCCTGGCTTTTTTTCAGAAATCCGGTCAGCATTGGTCTTCACTTGGTACTTGTCAATCACGCTGCCGTGGCTATCGGTAATATAGTTAACTGCATCCCGGACATCAAAGCCCTTGGTATCTTTAGGATTATTGACCAGACTGACTTCTTTGACGACATTTGCCTTGCTTCTGGCAAAAGCCTTCTCATTAACATAGCCGATTGCTCGGCCATCAACATAGATGAAGTAGTAGCGCTTGCCTTGGTAGCGCTTGTAGCTTTGAGATTGGATATGGGTTAGTTTAAACTCCCGGGAATTTGCCAGCTTTTGGCCGAATTTCCAAACCAGCTTGGTCTTGGTTACCTTTTTAAGGACGTAGCGCTTTTTCTTTTTACTGTAGACTTTTTGCCGAACCTGATACTTGACCGGTACCTTACCAAGGCTAGCGTAAATACCATAGTTCTTATTGCCGATTACCTTGGTTGTTAAGGCTTCAGCTTGGACGCTTTTTCCTTGGAAAAACAGACCAAGCAAACACACGAAAGCCAGGCACTTAATGCTTTTTTTAATCACTCTTATTATTTCCACACTTTTTAATCACACTCGTTAATTCACATATTGATAGTTGAACTTCAGAGTTTCGGTTGGGTGATTCAAGTTAAGGTAGAGCTTATCCTTGTAGCTGGCTAGGCCTTCCGTTTCCCGATGATGAGTACTGAAATGGTAGTAGTTGAGCAGCTTGCCGGCGTCGCTAGCATCGTCGTTTAAGCCGGCCTTGATCTTGAAGATATAATCGTTAAAGCCGATGTAATAGTTGTCAAGGACGCTGTTCCAGACAAAGCCTTGCACTTCAGAAGAATTGGAGATCAGGTTGCTGTTAGTGGCAGCCACTTCTTTAGCCGTAAACTTATCCCCGCTTCTGCTAATCTTCCAGAACTCATAGCGCTTCTTGGAAGCGTTATGGAAAAGACCAATGATGGTCTTGTCGTCAATCACGTCCGCATTCAAGAAGATTCTTGGGTACTTAAATGAGCCATTCCAGACCTTGAAGGTCCAGATCTTGTCCACCTGCATGGTGGACTTGTTGACTCTCAATAGTTCTTGAGAATTAGCCCAGTTGTTAGACCGGTTCCAGTTGGCCACAACGTAAGCGTACTTCTTGGTTGACCCAACAGCTTGGCCGTGGCCTAGTTTCATGTACGGGCTGACCTTCACGTTCTTGATGTAGCTTAGCCAAGTAGCAAAGCTCAATTTGGTGCTTGGGATCAGCTGCCAGTTGTACTTCGTCAGCCCCTTCAAGTTGTAGTAGACCATGTGGCCACGGGCTTCCAGGTTGTTGGCATAACCACTGTCCAGGTTGGTTGACACCATGTCGTGGCCATAGATGTCGATGCCTTGAACGGCGCTAGATACCCGGCCTTCTTGGTTTGGGGAGCCAGCAACTGATAAGTTGGCTGGGTGATAGAAGAAGGTTTCCATATTGGCGGCCTTTTCGGTGCCGGCACTGTTAGTTGCCCAGTATTTGTTTGAGCTTTTGACCAAATCTAGGCTAGAAGAGGCAATTCTACCATCACTAGCTGACCAGGTTTCCAGGTTGTCGGCTAAGTCGGTATCTTGCCCGGCCAAATTGGCGCTGTTGATCCCTTCTTTAGCATCAGAGCGGACAGTTAATTTAGCAGTGGCCTTGGCCTTGCCGTACTTGTAGGTCAAAACGGCCGTGCCAGCCTTTTTGCTAGAAACATAACCAGAATCTGAGATCTTCAGCTTAGTTGACTTGCAGGAAATTGCTACAGAGTCGTTATCAACCAAGCTGCCGTGGCTGTCAGTCACATAGTTAATGGCGTCTTGCGCATTAAAGCCAACTGAGTCTGCTGAGTTGTTGACCAAGGAAATGCTGGAGACAACTTTGGCGCTAGATCGGGCGAAAGCTTTTTCATTGACGTAGCCCACGCCCCGGCCATCGACATAAATATAGTAGTATCTGGTCTTGTTTCTCAGCTTATAGGCCTTGGCTTGAACGTGGGAGTACTTGAAGTCGGTGGAAGCAGCCAGCTTTTTGCCAAACTTCCACTTCTTCTTGGCAACGGTCTTAGTAACCCAGCGGTACTTTGTTTTCTTAACGGTCTTGTACTTGGTTACAGTCTTATACTTTTTCTTCCCTTTAACCCTGTAGGCTACCTTCTTGGTATAAGGCACCTTGGTCTGCACGGTGTATTTTTCCTTAACCTTTTGCTTCGTCTTGACCTTTTTTTGAACCTTGACCAGCTTCATGGACGAATAGACTGAATAAGTGTTGTTGCCAATGATCTTGGTTGTCAAATCAGTTTTCGTCGTTTGACTATAATCTTTTTCGCTGCTGGCTTGGGCCTGACTGGTCAAGCCTCCTAGTAAAGCTGCAGTAGTTACAAGCGCAACTGCAAAGCGTCGCATCTTCTCATCCCTTCAGAAAAAATCATTTCAATCGTTACTAACTACTTATTTTGATATATAAAAAAACTTCATTTACATGAAAAGCTAGTTCATATTCTAGCACAAATAATCCAGCCAACTGTCTTTGTAACGAAATTGTTAATTATTATTAAAAAATGGGAAATTAGTCAAATAAGAGCTCAAGCTTATCGCCATTCAGCTTTAATTTGGCAGAATATTTCCGGCCAGTTTTTTTGGAAATAAAGCCGTCAAGCTTGTCAGTCTTACCCTTATTGATCAAGGTCTTGACGATTCGCTTGCCCATAGTCTTGCCGGCAAACTTTTTCGGCAGGGTAAAGCGGCAGCCACCCTTGTAGTTGGAGCAACCATAAAACTTACCCTTATCGCTGATTTGCCCAGTTTTGCAAACGGGGCAAGTCCCAAGACTAGCCTCTTGAGCCTTCTTTTCGCTCACCTGGGCCGCTAAATTCTGGTCGATCTGCATCTTGCCAGGCACTTCGGCCAGCATTTTTTGAATGAAGCGCTTGATCTGGCTTAAAAAGTTGTCCTGACTGCGTTCTTGGTCCCCGACCTGCTTTAGGGCTTTCTCCCATTTGGCGGTCATTTCAGCACTAACCAAGAGCGGCTCGCTTTCAGCCGCCTTACAAAGGATGATCCCAGTTGGCGTTACGCTCAGCTTGTTTTGCTTGCTCTCCAAGTAGCCCCTCTTTTTCAAAACATCGATGATGCTGGCCCGGGTAGCTTCAGTTCCGATCCCTTCCACGTCTTTTAAGATGACCTGGTCCTCTTCAGACAAGTCCTTGCCGGCCGTCTTCATGGCGGCGATCAGGGTCCCTTCCGTATACTTAGCTGGCGGCTTAGTCTGCTCTTGCTTTTCCTTCAGCTTAACGGTTAATTCTTGCCCTTGTTCAAGTGGCGGCAGCTCGCTGTCTTTGACCTGGCTTTCTAGGGTCTTCCAGCCCAGATCCAAGGTCACGTTGCCACTAGCCTTAAATAAAAGATCATTTACCTTGATTGATGCCGTCGTCTTTTCATAGAAGTAAGGCTTCATGAAGCTCTCTAGGGTCCGGCGTAAAACCAGGTCATAAATCTTGCCTTCTAAAGGCGCCATCTTGGCCCGCTGGGCGGCAGACGGCGTAGTCTTGGTCATGATAATGGCGTGGTGTTCATGCACCTTGCTGGAGTCAACGTAGCGCTTGTTTGGCGCAAGCGGCATTTGCGGCTGAAATGCCGCAGGATCAGCTAATAAGGAAGCATAGCGGCCCAAATTTTGTGCCAAGTAGCCGTATTCATTGAGCGTAATAAAGTTACAGTCTGTACGCGGATAGCTCAAGAATTTGCTTTCGTACAGGCTTTGGACGGCATTGAGAACCTGGCTGGCAGAAGCATGAAAGAGTCGGTTAGCCTCGGTTTGTAGGCTTGACAGGGAGAACAAGCGCGGACTAGAAACAGATTTCTTTTCCCTTTTCAAGTCGCTGACGATGCCTTTACGTTTGTCAAAGTCCAGTTGATTTTTTAATAAAAATTCTTCTAGTTCAGCTGGGCTCTTAAACTTATGGTCAGGAGACAGCTTGGCGATAAACTTCTTCCGCCCCGACCAACATTCAGCTTGAAGGAGCCAGTAGTCCTCTGGCTTAAAGTTGGCAATAGCCATGTCCCGCAGGTAAACCAGATACAAAGTTGGAGTTTGCACCCGGCCAATGGAATAAACTCCTTTAGCGCCCTGTCCCCGCAAAAGCAGGGTAAACAAGGGACTGGCATTCATCCCCACCAGCCAGTCGCTGATCTGCCGAGTCTGGGCTTCTTTGTAGCGGAAGTAGTAGTTGCCGCCTGGCCGCAGGTTCTGGAAACCTTCACGGATCGCAGATTTTTCCAAAGAGTTGATCCACAGCCGGTAAAGCCGCTTATGCTGAAGGTCAATATGGCCTTCCCGCATGATGGACCAGGCGATGTTTTCCCCCTCCCGGTCACTGTCGGTGGCGATGACGATCGTGTCAGCCTGCTTCAAAAGACCGGTGACGATGCCAAATTGCTTTTTCTTGTCGCGGGGAACGACATATATATATTGGTCAGGAAAAATCGGCAGCTTTTTCAAGGACCAGCGTTTTAAACTAGCATCGTATTGGTCAGGTAGAGCCATTTTCACCAGGTGGCCAAAGCCGTAGGTGATGACGGTGTCAGCGGGCAAAAGGGGGTCACTGACCGAAATGAAGCCATCGCCCCTTTGACTCTTGGCAAAGGCGGCGGCGTAGGAACGGGCTTGGCTGGGCTTTTCCGCTAGGATTACAGTACTCATGTTTTCTCCTCGCAAGTAAACAAATCAGGGAATTTGTAAAAAAACGATCTCAAAAAGAAAGACGGTCAGGCTTACGCCTTATACCGTCTACTTGTTCTCTTATTGTTGCCTTAAGTATAGCCGAAATCTGGTTAAAATTCAATCGAAATCAGATTAATCCATCAAACTATCTGCAAAGTCTGAGCCATATGTTCCATTGCAACTAAATTATTGAGACAAAGACGCCCTTTGCAAAAATTATCCAACAAAAAAATCACTAAGGATAAACCTTAGTGATTTTCTGGTTGCAATCATGATTCGGGTGAGATTCGAACTCACGACCCACGGTTTAGAAGACCGTTGCTCTATCCAGCTGAGCTACCGAACCGTTATGCCCTGACGCAACATATTAAGTATATTAAACCAGTGCCTTATTGTCAATTCTATTTTGCAAAAAAATTTACTTTTTTG
>NZ_AZDU01000002.1 GCF_001434815.1 Lactobacillus equicursoris DSM 19284 = JCM 14600 = CIP 110162 | reverse complement strand
TTTTAATATACTCTGCTATTGGGTGCTTACGCACGATTTAATGAAAAAGAGATAATTGGCACAATATGTTGAATTTATTAACTATCGCCCTAAAATATAGACGAAAAGTAATAAACAAACTTGACAAAATAAAGGAAGTGCCTTAATATGATTCTAATCAAAAAATAATGTAAACAGATTTACCAACGTGAGAGTGAGGGAGAAAAAATGAAGTACTCGAAAATTGCCGTAAGTCTTCTTTCTGTAGCTGCAGCCGCCCTGCTAACGGCTTGCGGCAACCAGCAATCCAGTTCTGAGAAAAAGCAATTTTCTTGGTCAACCGGCGCGGAACTGTCAACTATCGACATGTCCAAGGCTAGTGATACAATTAGTTATGACCAGCTCCGCAACACTATGGAAGGCTTATATCGGACCGGTAAAAGTGGCAAGATCATGCCAGGGCTAGCGACTAGTTCAACTGTTTCTAAAGATGGCAAGACCTATACCTATACCTTGCGCAAGTCCCGATGGAGCGATGGCAGTGAAGTTACGGCCAAGGACTTTGTTTATTCCTGGCGGCGGACCGTCAACCCTAAGACGGCGTCAGAATATGCCTACCTTTTTGAAGGCATTAAGAATGCGACTGCGATTACCGATGGTAAAAAGCCGTTATCAAGCCTTGGCGTGAAAGCTGTAGGCAAGTATAAACTCGTCGTCACTCTGGACCGGCGAATACCCTACTTTAAGAACCTAATGGCCTTTGCCTTGTTCTTCCCGCAATCAGAAAAAGCCGTCAAGAAGTACGGGTCAAAGTACGGGACGGCTTCAAAATATATGTTGTATAATGGCCCATTTGTCCAAAAGGGCTGGACCGGCTCTAACCTCTCTTGGAAGATGGTCAAGAATAAGTACTACTGGGATAAAAAGAATGTGAAAGTTGACCAGATCAACTGGAGTGTGCAAAAGACGCCGGCAACTGCCTACAACCTCTACCAAACTAGCAAGCTAGATGCCTTTAGCTTAGACTCTTCGCAAACCAAGCAATTGGCTAAGAAGTCTGGCTTCCAATTGGTCAACAATGGTGGGACGGCTTACCTCCAATACAATTTGCAAAAGGACAAGAATCTGGCTAATACCAAGATCCGGCAAGCGATCTCCATGGCCATTGACCGGAATGGCCTTTGCTCAACTCTAGGCGGCAACAACAAAGCAGCCAAGACCTTTACGGCTAGTGGCTTGATGCATGTTGATGGGCAAGAATATACTAGCGGAATCAGCTCAGCTTCTGAAACTTACAACCAGTACAATCCAAAGAAGGCTAAGAAGCTCTTTAAAGAAGGCTTGGCAGAACTGGGCAAGTCTTCAATTACTGTTTCCATCCTGGCTGATGATACGGACAACGGCAAAAAGACCGTTGAAGCCCTGCAAAGTGAACTGGAACAAAACCTGGGCAACATCAAGGTTGAAACCTTAACCGTGCCATTCAAGACTCGGATGGCACGCCGGGAAGCAGGGAAGTTTGATATTATGCTGTCAACTTGGATTGCCGACTTCAACGACGCAATTTCCTTCCTAGACCTGATGACCAGCAGCAATACCAGAAACTATGGTAAGTGGAAGAACTCAGAATATGACAGCTTGATTGCTAAGTCCAAGGTGACGGCCTCAGCAATTGAACGGGTAAAGTACCTGCAAGAAGCAGAAGCTATCCTCCTCAAAGACGAAGGGATCACGCCAGTTTACTACATGACGACGGCTTACCTGATCAGACCAAGCATCAAGAACGTCTACAACGACAACTTGGGCGGCTGGCAGTTTAAGTATGCAGAAGTCAAGTAGCTAGTAAATATGCTAAAAAGATCAGCTTGGCTGGTCTTTTTTATTTTTTCAAATATAGAAAGAAGTACAAAAAAGAAATACTAGGGCAATTCGACAGTTAGAACATCGTTAACAGTTAGCAGGTAAAAAATCTTGCTGTCGGCATCGCGAAAGACAAAGCGGCTGGCAGACAGGCGCTTGGTAATCTTGCCCACCTTCCAAGAACCATCGTTTAAGGTGATGAGGGCGTAGGAACGGTTCAGCATGGCTTCTTGCAAATGCTGCAGGTTTTCACTCAATTCATCGGGCATGATCGCCAGGCGGTCGGGGTCATAAGCGAACAAGTAATGAAATGCTTTCTTAATTGGTTGAACAGCATGCTTGGCAAAAGACGCAATTTGGGACATAATATATGCAGACTCCTTAAATTTGAACTCAATTAGAACTTCGAACACTTGTTTGTGATTCTATTATACGAACCTGTGTTCAAAAATGCAAGGCTTATTTTGAAAAAAGCTTTTTTTCTTGCCTAGTACTTGAAGAAAGGGCCTGAATGGTCCAAAATAGAATTACTAGTCAGAAAAGGAGCAATCATGGCAGATAAAGGATTATTGCTGGTCCTGTCCGGTCCTTCTGGGGTTGGCAAGGGGACAGTTAAAAGTGCAATCGTAGAACACAAGGTTTTCCCATTTGAATACTCAGTCTCAATGACTACTCGTAAGCCTCGTGAAGGCGAAGTTGATGGGAAAGACTACTTCTTTGTCACTAGAGAAGAATTCAAGCAGGCAATTGCTAATAATGAGCTGCTTGAATACAATGAATACGTCGGCAATTTGTACGGCACGCCTCTTGGTCCAGTCAAGCAGATGCTGGCCGAAGGCAAGGACGTGCTCTTGGAAATTGACGTTAATGGAGCACAGAAAGTCCGGGAACAAATGCCAGATGGCGTATTTATTTTCCTGACGCCGCCAGATTTGCATACCCTGCGTGACCGCTTGGAACACCGTGGGACTGAGTCTGAAGAAGTAATTCGGGGTCGGATTGCCCAAGCCCGTAAAGAAATCCTCGTGATGCAGGATTATGATTATGCCGTTGTTAACGATACGGTAGCCAATGCCGTTTCCCACATCAAGGCCATCGTGGATGCCGAACACGTTAGCGTTAAGCGGGTAATCGATGATTATCGTAAAATGGTTAAGGAGGACTAAGTATGAGAATTACCTACCCATCAATTGACAAGTTGTTAGACGAAATCGACTCAAGATATTCCCTTTCAGTTTTAGCAGCTAAGAGAGCCCACGAATTGGAAGCTGGCAAGCCTGGCGCTTTGGACAACTACCACAACTTAAAGCCAGTTGGCCAAGCTTTGGAAGAAATCGCCGCCGGCAAGGTCACGATTGACGAAGATCATGAAGCTAAGGCTGACCAAGCTGCAGAATAATTTTTAAAGGAGCGGATAAAGCAAACCGCTCCTTTTTGTATGGATTTGCTTGTAAAAGATAGGTGATTGCGTGATTGCACAAGTAATTGTTGACGTGGCAGCCCGGCAGACTGATCGCGTCTTTGACTACCTAGTGCCAGAGGGCTTAGAAATTTCCATTGGCAGCCGGGTCATCGTTCCTTTTGGCAATAGAAAGGTGCAGGGCTTTGTGGTCGGCTTTAGTGAAAAGAGCCAGTTTCAAGGACAACTAAAGGATCTGCTGTTAGTCGTAGACGAAATGCCGCCTTTGACCAAAGAACTGGTAGCCTTGTCGGCTGATCTTGCCCAGCAAATTTTTGCCTACCGGATCAGCATTTTGAAGACCATGCTGCCGAGCGTTATGCGGGCCAATTATCGGAAAATCCTGGTGCCAGTTAGTGACCGGGCCAAGGCCATGCCCTTTTTTGCCGGGGATGTGCTGGACTTAAGCAAGATTAGTGATCCGCATTTGCTGAAGCTGGTCAGTCAGCTCTTGAAAAATGGGGATGCAGAAGTCGAGTATCTGGTTGAAGACAAGGCAAAGAAGAAAATGACAGTTCTGTATACGCCACTTTTGTCGCTGGAAGGCTACCAGGAGCTTTTGACCAAGGTAAAAAAGAATGCCGTTCAGCAGCAAAAGCTTTTGACCGATCTCTTTGAGAATTTTGCTGCTTATCCTAAAACGCGCGAGCAGCTAGAAGGGCAGAAGATTAGCTTAGCGACCTTAAACAGTGCCGTCAAAAAAGGCTGGCTGGGTCAAAAGCAGGTTGAAAGTTATCGTAAGCCTGCTGTCTTAGCCAAGGAAAAAAGTCAGCCGAAAAAACTAAACGATGAGCAAGAAGCCGCCTATGAAGCAATTACCCAGGATGTCCAAGAAAGAAAAAGCCAAACTTTCTTGCTGGAAGGGGTGACGGGCAGCGGCAAAACCGAGGTCTACCTGCAAACGATCAGTGAAGCCCTCAAAATTGGCCGGACTGCCTTGATGCTGGTACCGGAAATTTCCCTGACTCCCCAAATGGTGGCTCAGGTTCAGGCCCGCTTTGGCAAGGAAGTGGCGGTTCTCCACTCTGCCTTGTCTGAGGGCGAGCGCTATGATGAATGGCGGCGGATCCGCCGGGGGCAGGCCAAGGTCGTGGTCGGCGCTCGCAGTGCCGTTTTTGCCCCTTTAGACAACATTGGCCTAATCATTATCGATGAAGAGCATGAAGGTACATATAAGCAGGATAAAAATCCCCGCTACCATGCAAGAGACGTAGCTATTTGGCGAAGCCGCTACCATCACTGTCCCCTGATTTTGGGCAGCGCAACGCCGTCATTAGGCAGCCGGGCTCGGGCGCAAAAGGGACTGTTTAAGCTGATCACCTTGAAAAAGCGGGCCAAGAGTCAGGCCCTGCCGCGAGTTGACCTGATTGACTTAAAGCACGTCCAGTTTGCTGGCGGGCAGTTTGACATCTCTGTCAATCTGGCTGAGGCCATTCAAAAGCGGCTGGACCGCCGCGAACAGGTGATTTTGCTCTTGAACCGGCGGGGCTTTGCTAACTTCATGCTTTGCCGCAATTGCGGCTATGTCTTAAAGTGCCCTAACTGCGACTTGTCACTCACCATGCACAAGGATACGGGCGTCATGCAGTGCCACTACTGCGGCCACCAAGAAGCTATCCCTACTTTTTGCCCAAACTGCCATGATCGACAGATTCGCTTTTTAGGAACGGGCACCCAGAAGGTGGAAGAAGAATTAGGTGAGCTTTTCCCAGCTGCCAAGGTCCTGCGGATGGACGTGGACACGACCAGACGCAAGGGCAGCTATGAAAAAATCTTGACTGCCTTTGGCCAGGGCGAAGCCGATATTCTCCTAGGCACCCAGATGATTGCCAAGGGCTTGGACTTTCCAAACGTGACTTTGGTTGGCGTCATCAACGCTGATACCGGCTTGTGGTTGCCTGACTACAATGCTTCAGAGAAAACGTTTGAGCTCTTGACCCAGGTTGCAGGTCGGGCTGGCCGGGCCGACAAGGAGGGGCAGGTCATGATCCAGACTTATAATCCGGACCACTATGCCATTGCCCTTTCCCAAAAACAGGACTACGAGCTGTTTTACGCTAAAGAAATGCAGGTCCGGCGGGCCGGCAACTATCCGCCATACTTTTACACGGTCTTGGTGACGATTGCTTCTAAAAATGAGCAAAATGCCGCAAGAGAGGCTTTTAACATTAAAAGAGTCCTCATGGCCCAGCTTCACCAGCCGACCATTATTTTGGGGCCGGCGCCTGCCACAGTTTCTCGGCTAAAAAATCAGTATCTTTACCAAATCCTGGTAAAATATAAAAAAGAAGACAAGTTAAATGCCCTACTTCACCAGCTGCAAGACCAAGCACAGGAAATCAAGAAGTATGGCTTAACGGTTGAAATCGACACTGAACCAGAAAGAATCATGTAAATCAAGCAAAGGAAAAAGCACAAGATGAATTCAGTAATTTTTTTAGGGACGCCAGCCTTTGGCGCGACTGTTTTAGAAGGCTTGATCAAGGCCGGCTACGACATTAAAGCCGTAGTTACCCAGCCAGACAAAAAGGTGGGCCGCAAGCAAAAGATCGTTTATTCACCAGTCAAGGAACTGGCATTAAAATACGCTTTGCCGCTTTATCAGCCAGTCCGCTTGTCTAAGTCAGATGACCTGAACGCCTTGATGGCCATTCAGCCAGACTTTTTGATCACTGCCGCCTTTGGTCAATTTTTGCCAACACGCTTTTTGAAGACAGCTAAGATCGCAGCCGTCAACGTCCACGGATCCCTTTTGCCTAAGTACCGGGGCGGGGCACCAATCCAGTATGCGGTGAGAAACGGGGATGCCGAAACTGGCGTAACCATCATGGAAATGGTCAAGGAAATGGACGCCGGCGACATGTACGCCCAAGCTAAATTGCCAATCGGGCCAGATGAAACCAGCGGTGAAGTTTTTGAAAAGCTGGCACCTTTAGGCCGGGACCTACTCTTAGAAACCCTGCCAAAGATTGCTAGTGGCGAAATCGTCAAAAAGCCGCAAGACCCAAGTCAAGTGGTCTTTTCTCCAACCATTGAAAAGAGCGAAGAAAGAATTCCGCTGACCTTGACGGCACAAGAAGCCAAAAACTTGATCCGGGCCCTGAACCCTGATCCTGGTGCTTACTTAGTGGTCCAAGGCAAGCGGCTCAAGGTTTGGGCTGCTGAGGTTGCTGAAGACAATACTAGTTTGCTAGCCGGCTGCCTGGTTTCAAACCAAGGCCGTTTTGCCATCAGCTTTGCTGATTCCACCGTCTTAAACCTGACTGAAGTTCAGCCAGTTGGCAAAAAGGCCATGAAGGTGAAGGACTTTTTGAATGGCCAAGGTAAGAAGTTTAACGCAGGAGACCAAATCGTTGATGAAGACTAATGCCCGCAGCATCGCCCTTGAAACCTTGATCAAGGTCTTGGCTCAAGGCTCATACTCTAATATCAGTTTAAATCACGCACTAAAAGGGGCTAAGCTGCCTGCTGAAGAGTCGCGCCTGGCAACCAACCTGGTTTACGGGACCCTGCAAAACAAGCTGTATTTGGACTACCAGTTAAAGGGCCTGGTCAAGGCCAAGCTGAAAGAAGCTTACATTGAGCCGCTCTTATTAATGTCTATTTACCAGTTGCTCTTTTTAGACAAGGTGCCAGCTAGAGCGGTTTTGGATGAGGCCAATAAATTGGCCAAGGCTTTTGGCAAGCCCAAGTCCAGTGGCTATCGCCTGGTGAACGGTATTCTGCGCTCTTTTCAAAGACGTGGTACTATTTTGCCTAAAGAAGACGATCCCGATTATTTAAGCGTCAAGTATAGCGAGCCAAAATGGCTGGCCGACTACTTGGTAGCCAACTGGGGACCAAAGCGGGCCGAGAAGATCATGGCCAGCTTTAACACCCATGCCAAAAATGAGATCAGAATTTCTAACCTGGTCAAAGAAGGACAGGTTGTTTATGACCTGAAAAAGGCCCATTTTAACCCGGTCGAATCCGCTTTAGCTGACCGAAGCTACTCCTTGAGCCGCGGCGGGATTATCTTGACTGACTTTTTCAAAGAGGGGCAAGTTACCGTTCAAGACGAAGCAGCCAGTTTGGTGGCTGAAGCCTTTGACTTTACTGGCAATGAACGTGTGCTTGATTCCTGTGCGGCGCCCGGCGGCAAGACCATTCAGCTGGCAGAAAAAGTGTCAGAAGGTCAAGTCACTGCTTTAGACATCCATGAGAAAAAACTCCGCTTAGTTAGAGAAAATGCCCAAAGAATGCAGGTAGCAGACCGCGTTAAAACCAAAGCCTTAGATGCCCGCAAGGCGGGAGGGTATTTTTCAAAGGGAGAATTTGATAAAATACTAATAGATGCACCTTGTTCTGGATTAGGACTTTTGCGCCGCAAGCCGGAAATCCGCTATAGCAAGCAGCCAGCGGACATTACCAACTTAGCGCAAATTCAGCTCGACATCTTAAACGAAGTCGCGGGCCTATTAAAGTCAGGCGGGGAATTAGTTTACTCCACCTGCTCGATTTCGGTAGAAGAAAATGAGGAAAATGTCCAAAAGTTTCTCAAGGCCCACCCAGACTTTGTCCTGAAGCCGTTTAAAACGGCCAAGGTCAAAGCCGAGCAAGGGATGCTGAAGATCCTGCCAGACAGTTATAACAGTGATGGATTTTTCATTGCTAAATTTACGACAAGAGGTTAGTACCTGTGATTAAGACAGCATTTGCTTCAAGCATTGGTAGAGTAAGAAAGAGCAACCAAGATTTTGTCCAGGTTTTTAAGAATCAAGCAGGCGTAACCATGGCCATCGTTTGCGACGGCATGGGCGGCCACCAAGGCGGCGACGTTGCCTCCACTATGGCTGTGAGCCACTTAGGACACAATTTTATGACGACAGACTTGACCGACAAGCGCCTGGCCAAGAAGTGGCTGGACGTGCAGCTGCGGGCGGAAAACGAAACGATTTTGAAGGCCGCAGACCGCTTCCCAGACTTAAACGGGATGGGGACGACCATCGTCTTGGCAATCTTTTTTGAAAAAGATGTTTTGCTGGCTCACCTGGGCGACTCCCGGGCTTATGTTTACTCTGAAGGCAACTTTATCCAGCTGACTGAAGACCATTCCTTGGTCAATGAGCTGGTTAAGATGGGGCAAATCACCAAGGAACAGGCTAAGAACCACCCTCAGAAAAACATCATCACCCAAGCTTTAGGTGTATCGAGTACGATTGATCCAGAATATAATGAACTTGAAATGAAGAATCATGACGTATTCTTGCTTTGCACCGATGGCTTGACCAACTCCCTGTCTGACCCTCTAATTCAGCAGGTTTTAGCAACCAAAGGCTTGTCTTTGCAAGAATGCTGCAATAAATTGGTCAATGAGGCCAACCGTTTAGGCGGCGGAGACAACATCACCGTTTGCCTGGCGGTAAATGAGGAGGATGGCGCGAGTGATCAATAAAGGTTATTTGCTTGGAGATCGTTACCGGATTGTCGACACCTTGGGTGAAGGCGGCATGGCTAACGTGTACTTAGCTGATGACATCATTTTGAAGAGACAAGTCGCCGTTAAAATTATTCGTCTTGATTTGCAAAAGGATTCCAAGGTTTTAGCACGCTTCCAGCGAGAAGCCCTAGCCACCAGTGAATTAAGCCACCCAAACATCGTTTCTGTTTTTGACGTGGGGACCGATCACGGTTTGCCATACATGGTCATGGAATACGTTAAAGGGCCTGACTTAAAGGACTATATCCGCGAAAATTCGCCGATTCCCTTGCCCAAAGTCATCACCATCATGGACCAGATCCTGTCGGCCATGGCTTTAGCCCATGAGCACGGCGTAATTCACCGGGACTTAAAGCCGCAGAATATTTTGATGGATGAAAAGGGCAATATCAAAATCGCTGACTTTGGGATTGCCGTTGCCTTGAATCAAAGTGCCATCACCCAAACCAATTCAGTTTTGGGCTCGGTTCACTACATGTCGCCGGAGCAAACGCGCGGCGGGATGGTTACCAAGCAATCAGATATTTATTCTTTGGGGATTATTCTCTATGAGCTGCTAACAGGCGAAGTGCCTTTTAGCGGCGAAACGCCAGTGGTGATCGCCTTAAAGCATGCCGAAGACCAAATTCCGTCTTTACGCAAGCAAAATAAGGAAATTCCGCAAGCCTTGGAAAACGTGGTCTTAAAAGCGACCGCCAAGGATCCGCGGGACCGCTATGCTTCGGTAGAAGAAATGCAGGCTGACTTAGACAGCAGCTTGGATCCTAGCCGGGCTAGCGAGCCAGTTTTTCAGCCAAGCCACTCTCGCGACGATGAAACCAAGATCTTGCCGGCTTTAAACGGCAAGGTCATGAAGATGGAGAAAGAGGCTGAAGAGGCTCAAGAGAAGGAAAAGCCGAAGCGGTCGATTTGGAAGAATATTAAAAAGTACAAGTGGTGGTGGATTGGGTCCATTTTTCCAATCTTAGCCATCTTGGTCTTTATGGCCCTGGCCGTAGGACACAACAATGTCCGCGTGCCGAATGTGGTCAACATGTCAGAAAAGGCTGCTCGGGTGTCCTTAAAAGAATCTGGCTTAGCCATTGGCCAGGTTACGAGAGAATATTCCAGCAAGACCAAAAAAGGCAAGGTGGTCTCAACCACACCCGCAGCCGACAGCCCGGTTGCCAAGGGCCACAAGGTCAATTTAGTGGTCTCTAAAGGCCCGAACCTGACTAAGGTGCCGGATGTGGAAGGTACTAATGTCTCGGCAGCGAAAAAGAAGCTGACCAAGCTGGGCTTTAAGGTTAAGGTCAAATATGCGCCTTCTAACGAATACGTGCCTAACTTGGTTATCTCCCAGAATATTAAGGCTGGCCGCAAGGTCGACGCTGCAAGTACGACGATTGCCCTGACGGTGTCTGAGCCGCTAGATGACGAACCACGCGCAGCCAGCTCCAGCAGCAAGAATACTTTTGCCTTGGCAGACTTAAAGGGCAAGAACTTGGCAGCTGCACAGTCTTATGCCAAGAGCAAGAAGCTAACCCTGAAGGTGACCAAAGAGGCTTCTGACAGCGTGGATGAGGGGAAGATTATCTCCACTAGTCCAGCTGCTGGCAGCCAGGTCTCAGCCGGGGATACTTTAGAAGTGGTCGTTTCAACCGGTGCTGAAACCGAAGAAGTGAAGAAGACGTATACGGTGGAATACCAGGCTAGCGATGACGGCTCATCAGCAAGTTCTAGCGACGACTCTTCATCATCTTCTTCGTCTTCAGCTTCCTCTAGTTCTAAAGATAAGGGCAACCATGTCCAGATCTACATTCAAGATGACGACCACAGCATCGGCAATATTTACCGAGACCAATACATTACCAAGGATACTGACTTTACGATTACTTTTTCCATTAAGGACAACCCTGGCAAGATCAAGATTGTCAGAGATGGGGAAACGGTCGTGAATGAGACCGTGTCAAAAGACGAAAGCGGGGACTAAATGCCGGAATTAGTTGAAGGCGTCGTGGTATCGCTGATTGCAGGCTACTATGACGTAGAAACGCCAGCAGGGCTGGTGCGGACCCGGGCCAAGGGGGCCTTTCGCAAGACCAAGGAAAAGCCCCAGGTTGGCGACCGGGTGAAGGTGAAGCTAGACGAACAGGGACTGGCTTATTTGGTGAGCATCTTGCCAAGAAAAAATCGCATTGGCCGGCCAGCTGTCGCTAACGTCAGCCACGTTCTTTTGGTAATTTCGGCGGTTGAGCCAGACTTTTCCGTGCAGCTCTTAGACCGTTTTTTAACCTTCTTCTCTTGGCAGGGGGTGCAGGTGACAATTTACCTGTCAAAAAGCGACCTTTTAGGCGAAGAGAAGCTCAAAGAAGTTAAAGACCAGTTAGCCTATTACCAGCAAATCGGCTATCCGGTTTATTTGGACCGGGCGAAATTGGCTGAAGAGTTGCCGGGCAAGATTGGCCCAGAAGACATTTGGACCCTGGCAGGCCAATCTGGTGCCGGCAAGTCGACTTTGCTCAATTTTATCAAAGAGGACGCCCAGCAAGAAACTGGGGCGATTTCGACTAGTTTAAACCGAGGCAAGCACACGACCAGAAAGGTGACCCTGTTTAAGTTAGGCGAGGGTTTCTTGGCCGATACGCCAGGCTTTTCATCAATTGACCTGACACCGATCAAATTGACCGATTTAGCGAGTTATTTCAGAGAATTCAAGGCACTCAGCTCTGGCTGCAAGTTTCGGGGCTGCCAGCACCTGCACGAGCCTAAGTGCGCGGTCAAGGATGCCTTAAAAAAAGGCAAGATCGCCCAGTTCCGATATGATGACTATTTGGCCA
The DNA here is from genome assembly GCF_001434815.1 of Lactobacillus equicursoris DSM 19284 = JCM 14600 = CIP 110162. GTDB lineage: Bacteria > Bacillota > Bacilli > Lactobacillales > Lactobacillaceae > Lactobacillus > Lactobacillus equicursoris. The sequence goes on along the minus strand of NZ_AZDU01000002.1, from coordinate 108,145 downwards.
TGCGGACGGAAATTGAAGAAGGGCGAATTCCGGAATATTTGAAATAATGTGGTAAGGGATGCAGGAAAAAAGAAAAATGGATGCATATGTATTGTTAGGTGGACCAAAGGAAGATTGGCCCCAGGACATTAAAGAGCGGTTTGTTTCTGCGCAAAAAGCTGGCGACTTAATTATCGGGGTAGACCGGGGCGCCCTCTTTTTGCTAGAGCTGGGGATTAGACCCGATGTGGCGATCGGCGATTTTGACTCCCTCAAGGCCGAGGAACTTGGCTGGGTGGAAAACACGGTTGGGGATGTCCGCTATTCCGTTCCTAAAAAAGACTGGACAGACTCTGAGCTGATGCTGGCCATTGCCTTTAAAGACTACTTGGTAGATAAATTATTTGTTTATGGGGCTACAGGCGGGCGACTGGACCATGCCATGATCAACTTCTTTGGCATTCTCAATCCTGACCTTCGCCAATATGCCAACCAGCTTTACTTGGTGGACAAGCAGAACCTGCTTTTTTACCGGTCAGCTGGTCAATACCAGATTCAAAAGCAGGACTATGACTATTTTGGCGTGACCTGCCTGACTCCGGTCAAAAATTTAGCAATCACAGGGGCATTATATGAACTTGCGCCTTACAGCGGCGACTACATTCGCTCCTTTACCTCCAACGAATTTTTACCAGACCAGGATACTTTTACCTTGAAATTAGAGAGCGGAATCGTGGCGATTTTATACTCGAAAGACCTGGTAAGATTCGACAATGTGAATGATTAAGATTAAGCGTACCGTTTGGTGCGCTTTTTTCTTTGGTATGGGGTATAAGTAAGGCTATACATATTGTTTACAAAAGGAATTCTATATATAAAATACTGATTACTTATTGCGCCTAAACAATTAATTGATCAATTCAGTCTTTAAGAATACAATAAACTTAAAGGATAAATAACTGCTGTGTTTAAAAATAGGAGGAAATTATGGATCGTTGGAAAAAACTCAAGGATCTAGCAATTGTCGCCACTGCCGGGGTGGCAGCCGTTAGCTTTAGCCAGCAAAAGCCGGAAAAGGTGCAAGCAGCCACGACCACCAAGGCTAAGAAGCCAGCCAGTCAACTGACGACGGCGCAAAATAAGCAAAAAGCAGCGCAAAAGCAAGTAGCCAAGGCGGACAAAGCCAATAAAGCGGCCAATAAGGCTGTGAAGACGGCGCAAAATGCTGTCAACACCGCTGGCCAAAAGGTCGCAGATGCCCAAACTGCAGCAGATGCCAATCCAGTTGACGCTGCTCAAAACAAGGTCAATACCGCTAATAGCCAAGTAACGGCAGCACAAGATGCCGAAAACAGTGCACAAACGACTGCTGATCAAGCGGCTAAGGCAGCTAGCGACCAGCAAGGGCAAGTAACGACAGCTCAAACTAAGCAAAAGAGTGCGCAAGCAGAAGTCGACAAGACTGGCTTGACAGCTGCTGAGAGCAAGGCTAAAGCAGCTAGCGACAAGGCCAGCCAGGCAGCAAAGACTGCCAGCGATGCTAAGGCTAAGCAAGAGGCATCTCAAAAGGCAGCTAATAGTGCTAGCCAACAGGTTTCTGACACCAATGACCAATTAACGGCTAAAAACAAGGAAAAAGATAGTGCCCAAAGCGCCGTAAACAGTGCACAAGCGGCAAGCAATAATGCTAATAGCAAGAAGAGCGATCAGGAAAAGACGGTAGCTGATGCCAAGAATGCGCAAAGTGCCGCACAAAAGGCTTTGAATGACGTTAACCTATCTGGTGCGCAAAATGACAAGAACAATGCGGAAAAAGCGGCTAATAACGCTAATAACGCCGAAAAGGACGCAGAAAATGCCTTAAACCGGGCAACCGCTAAGGCAAGTCAAACCGCAGCTGCTCTTACTTCTGCCCAAAACGCCAAGAACGCGGCTGATAGTGAAGTCAATAGCGACCAGCAGAAGGCAAATTCTGCTCAAACTGCCTACAACTCAGCAAAGTCTGCTTATGACCAAGCCCAAAGCAAGCTGAACAATAGCCAAGCAGCTCAAAAGGCGGCTCAACAAGCCTATGATACTTACCCAACGATTAACGCTAATGCGGAAATCAAGGCGGCAACGCAAAAGTATGCTGAAGCTGAGAGAGCATACTACAAGAGCAGCACAAGTGCCAATTTGGAGGCGATGAATCAAGCAAAAACTGCGTGGGCAAAAGCTATTGCCAATGGTGCTAACTTGAGCCAATACCTTGGCAAGGATGCTGATCAGCAAGTAAAGGTTGATTTAAACAATTTGACTGCTGAACAACAAACTGAACTCAGTCAGTATGCAGCAGCCTTGATCAATTCCGCTCGAGAAAGCTTTGGCATGGTTCAATATGCGGGCAAGGCTTCCGTGTCAAAGGGTGCGATGGCAGCAGCTGGTGAAATTGCTAAGAAGTACGCCAATGATAAGTGGAATTCTTTTGAAAACGGTCATGATAATGATGCCGTAAACAGTGTAGCCAAGGATTATGGTCTAATAGTACCAGATTCGGGTCAAGGCATTGAAAATCTTTTTACTAGTGCTCCTGCGAAAAATGTAAGTAGTTTATATGCTGTTAAGGCAGATATTTTTAAAGCAGTAAACAGTATGCTTTATCAGGATGCGGACTCAGATTATGGTCATGCAGTTAGTTTGTTAGGTTTGGATGCACAAAGATATTCAAATGCAGGTTCAAACATGACGACATACTTTGGTTTAGGCACAAATACTGCAGAATTAGACGGCTACTTTGGTAATACAGAACAATTCCACTTAATAGTGGTTCCAAATGGGCAAGAAACCGAAGTCGGCCCTGATGCAGACGGCTATTACACCATTTACCCAAGTCCAGTAACCAATGCCTCCACTTGGCAAAGCAAGCAAGGTACGCAAAGTTTGGCAAGTACCTACAACTTGACAACTCTAAAAGCAAATCTGGATAATGCTAATACTGCCTTAGCCTCAGCTCAAGCAGACTACAACACTAAGGTAAATGCCTACAGTTCAGCTAAGAGCGTCTTGGACGCTGCTAATACTGCTTTAGCTAATGCTAAAAATAACCAATCCGCTAAGGCAACTGCTTTGACCAAGGCGCAAAGTGCAGCTTCAGCAGCGACCACTGCCAAGACTAATGCCGCTACTGCTTTGACTGCTGCTAAAAATAAGCAAGCTTCTGCTGCATCTGCCCTCAAATCAGCTGAAGCTAAATTGGCTGCGGCAACCGCTCAATACGCTGAAAAATCTAAGGCACTGAACAGTGCCAACGCCAACTTGTCAGCTCAAGAAAAGACTTTGGAGGCTCTGACCAAGGACGCAAGCAACTCTCAAGCAGCCTTGAAGTCAGCTCAGGACCATTTGAGCAAGGTGACGAGTGAAGCTAACGCCTTGTCTGCTAAGTTGACTGAACTTAAGAACCGAGCTGCTTCAGCTCAAGCCGAATTGTCTAAGGCAAATTCCGCTTTAAGCAGTGCCGAACAAGCGCAAAAGACTGCTGACAGTGAAAAGGCTTCTGCCGATTCTGCTTTGGCTGCTGTAGAAAAGACTGCCGCTCCTAAGAAAGCAGCGCTAGCTGCCGTTAACAAGGAATTGTCCGCCGCTCAAGCCAAGTTGGCTGAACTCCAAAAGACGGCCGATAGTGCTAAGGCTGACTTAGCTTCTAAGCAAGAAACTTTGGCAAATGCCCAAGCTGACCAAAAGACGGCAAACGCCAACCTGACTGCTGCTCAAGCAGCTCAAGCCGCTTTGACTAGTGCTCAAACTGCTTTGGCCAAGGCAGAAGCTACTCTTAAGTCTGCTAAGTCTAAGGCTGCTAAGACTGCGAAGGCCTTGAAAACGGCGAAAGCAGCTAAGGCCAAGGCTGACAAGGCCGTTGCTACCGCTAAGAAGCGGGCCAAGGTTGCTGGCATCGTCAACAAGACTGCCAAGCAAATCAAGACCAAGTCAGCCAAGTCCAAGAAGACTACTAAGACTAAGTCTAAAAAGAAAACGACTAAGAAAAAGTCGACTAAAAAGACCAGCAAAAAGAAGGTCACTAAGAAGCCAGTAAAGAAAGTTGCTAAGAAGTCGACTAAAAAGACTAGCAAAAAGAAGGTCACTAAAAAGCCAGTAAAGAAAGTTGCCAAGAAGTCGACTAAAAAGACCAAGAAAGCAGTTAAGAAGAGTACGAAAAAGACAGTTAAAAAGTCTAAAAGTAAAAAGAAATAGTTTGTAGCAAAAAAAGTCCTCGTTCCATTCTGGAACAAGGACTTTTATATCTTGATGCACAAACTGATGCACAAAATCGTTTTACTTAAATTTTTTCCAAAAAGAAAACTCGCCAGATCAAAGATCTAACGAGCTTTTTTAGTCACTAGACACGGGTAACTTTACCAGACTTCAAAGTCTTAGTTGAAACCCAAACGCGCTTAGGCTTGCCGTTTACAAGAATGCGAACTTTTTGAAGGTTTGGCTTCCAAGAACGACGTGATGAGTTCAATGAGTGTGAACGCGTGTTACCAAAAGTGGTCTTCTTACCGGTTACGAAATCTTTTGCCATGCTGCTAAACCCCCTTTACATGTTTTGTCATACTATTAGACTTTACCATAAACTCGAGTACTTTTCAATCTAAAATTTCAAAACTATTTTACGAAAATAAATCTGAAAGTGTTAGCTTTCAAGTTCGTTATGTTAAAATAAAGATGTATATTGGAAATAAGACGGAGGATGAACATGGCTGTTAAAATCAAAACAAAGTATGGTTTGATTGATATTTCAAACGGTGTAATTGCAACTGTTGTTGGTGGTGCAGCTACGTCTAACTATGGCGTTGTCGGTATGGCATCCAAGAATGCCCTTAGAGACGGTGTAGACAGCATTTTAAGCCGGGCAAACTACAAGCGTGGCGTTGTAGTTAAATCCGAAGACAATCAAGTGACTGTTGATGTCTATATTATTGTGGGTTATGGCTTGAAAATTTCTGAAGTTAGTCGTAATGTACAAGACAGTGTCAAATATAACTTAAGAAGTCAATTGGGCATTGATACCAAGGCGGTTAACGTAATCGTTCAAGGCGTCAAGGTGCTCGACGACTAATCAAGCGGAGGATTCAATATTGGTTTTAAGTGAAATTAGCAGTAAAGAATTTAGAGACATGGTGCGAATTGCTTCTCACAGAATGAGCAAGAATGTGCAATTCGTTAATGATCTAAATGTTTTCCCAGTTCCTGACGGTGACACTGGTACGAATATGAATCTGACCATGGAAAGCGGCGCTAAGGCTGTTTCCGAAAATCTCAGCAGCAGTGTCGGCGACTTGACTGAGAGCTTGGCTAAGGGGATGCTGATGGGCGCGCGCGGCAACAGCGGCGTGATTACCTCTCAGCTCTTCCGCGGCTTTTACAAGGCTACTCAAGGCAAGACTACCCTTAACGCTCAAGAACTGGCTAACGCCTTTAGCAATGGTGTAGCTACTGCCTACAAGGCTGTGATGAAGCCGGTCGAAGGGACTATTTTGACTGTAGCCCGCGTCGGGGCCCAAGCAGGTGCTAACAAGGCTAACGAAACTAGTGACGTAGAAGAAGTAATGCAAGCCATCGTTGAAGGGGCTAAGGAAGCCTTGAAGACGACCCCAGACCTGCTTCCTGTTTTGAAGCAAGTCGGCGTTGTTGACTCTGGTGGTCAAGGCTTGGTCTTCATTTATGAAGGCTTCTTGGAAGGTCTGTTGGGTGAAAACTTTGACGACAAGTACGTTCCTGACTCAGATGACATGAACGCCTTGATCAATGCCACCCATCACCAAGCAGTGCAAGGGCAACTCGCAACCAGCGATATCGCCAACGGTTACTGCACGGAAATCATGGTGGACTTAAAGGCTGACGTTCCTGGCAAGAAGCCATTTGACCTGGAAGAATTCAGAAATTACTTGTCAGAACTTGGAGACTCCCTGTTGGCCGTTTCTGATGGGGAAATTGCAAAGGTGCACGTTCACACCGAATTCCCTGGCAAGGTCTTCTTATACGGCTCCCAATTTGGTCAAATCGGCAAGATCAAGATTGACAACATGCGGATTCAACACGAAACGATCGTTGAAAACGAGCAAGAACAACAAGAAAGCGTTGATTTTGCCGTAATCGCTGTTGCGTCTGGTAACGGTGTCCGCAAGCTCTTTGAAAGCGAAGGGGTCAACCGGATCATCTCTGGTGGGCAAACCATGAACCCATCAACCCAAGACATCATGGATGCCATCAGCAAGTCTGGTGCAAAGCAAGCCATCATCTTGCCAAACAACGGCAACATTATCATGTCTGCTAAGCAAGCAGCTGAAGTTGCTGAAATTCCAGTCGGGATCGTGCCATCCAAGACCATTCAACAAGGTCTGACAGCAATGTTGGCCTTCAACCCAGACGCTAGCGTCGACGAAAACGTGGAAGCTATGACTGATGAATTGGATTCAGTTAAGTCTGGTGAAGTAACCCGCGCAACCCGTGACACGGAAATCAATGGCATCGAAATCCATAAGGGTCACTTTATTGGGATCGTGGACGGGACTATCGTCGTTGATAACGCAGACCCAATCGCTGCTACTGTCCAAATGACCGAAAAGATGGTTGACGAAGACTCTGAAATCATCACGGTGATGTACGGCAGCGACGCTACTAAGGATGAAGCTCAAGCCGTTGTTGACCAATTAGAAGGCAGCCATGAAGATGACGACTTCGAATTTGAAATCCACGATGGTGGTCAACCAGTTTACAACTTCTTGGTATCGGTAGAATAATGACTTTAGATGACGCGGTTTTGATGCCTGTGACTTCCCTGAAAGGCGTCGGTGCCAAGACAGGCGAAGCCCTGCAAAGTTTAGGAATCTATAGCATTTATGATCTGCTGTTTTACTTTCCCTACCGGTATGACGAGCTGGAGACTTTGCCTTTAGATCAACTCAATGATGGTCAGAAGGTGATGCTGAAAGGCATCGTGGCTACCACTCCATACCAGAACTACTTTGGCTACCGCAAAAGCCGGGTCAGCTTTAAGCTGCGAATTGACCATGATATTATCATGGTCAATTTTTTTAACCAGCCATGGCTGTCTAAGCAGCTGGAAGTAGGGCAGGAGGTGGCCATCTATGGCAAGTATGACCTGCGCAAGCAAAGCCTGTCAGCCTATAAGCTAGTGGCGGCTAAAAATGCCGATAACGGCATGGCCCCGATTTATTCGGTCAACCGCCACATTAAGCAAAAAAAGCTGCAAGGCTTGATTGACCAAGCTATTGCCGAATGTCTGCCAGGCGTTGGCAATGCGGTGCCAGATGAGATCCGGCAAAAGTACCGCCTGCTTACTGATTGCGATCTAGTCATGGCCATGCACCATCCCAAAAATCCGGATGAAGCCAGAGCCGGCAGACGCAGCGCGGTTTTCCGGGAATTTTTCCTCTTTCAAATGCAGATGGCGCAATTGTCCTCTAGCAACAAAAAGCAAATTGGTCATGCTAAAAAGTATGATTTAGGCGAAGTTGCTGCTTTGACCAAGTCCCTGCCTTTTGAGCTGTCAGCTGACCAGAAAAAGGTGATCAATGAGATCTTTGCGGACATGTTCATCGACAAGCAGATGCAGAGATTGCTGCAAGGGGACGTTGGGTCTGGGAAAACCGTGGTAGCGGTCTTTGCCATCTACGGCGCAATTACGGCCGGCTATCAGGCGGCTTTGATGGTGCCAACGGAAATCCTGGCCAACCAGCACTTTCGCAAGATCTCAGAGATGCTGGAGCCTTTTGGCGTCCGCTGTGCTCTTTTAACCGGGTCCACCAAGGCCATGGAGCGGCGGGAGATCTATAAGGAACTAGCTGATGGCATGATCAATGTCGTGATCGGGACTCACGCCCTGATTCAAGATAAGGTGATTTTTAAAAAGCTGGGTTTGGTCATCATCGACGAGCAGCACCGCTTTGGGGTGGCGCAGCGCCTAGCCTTGATCAACAAGGGCGACCACCCAGACATCCTGGCGATGACGGCGACCCCAATTCCGCGGTCTCTGGCCTTGACGGTTTACGGGGAAACGGATTTATCAGAAATCCGCCACCTGCCGGCTGGGCGAAAGCCGATTATTTCAGCTTGGAAGACCAGCGACCAGATGGATGACGTTTACCGCTTGATGAGAGAGCAGCTCGCCCAGGGCTTCCAGATTTATGCGGTGACGCCGTTAATTACGGAATCAGAAAGCATGGATCTGGAGAACGCCGAAGCCTTGTGCCAGCGGCTGACCCATGATTTTCCTGACCAAAGGGTGGTCTTGCTCCACGGTAAGATGGCCAGCGCCGACAAAGACGAGATCATGACCCGCTTTAGCGAGGGCGAGATCGATATCTTGGTCACAACGAGCGTGATTGAAGTTGGGGTCGACGTGGCCAATGCCAACTTGATGATCATCTTTGATGCTGATCGCTTTGGTTTAAGTCAGCTCCACCAGCTCCGCGGCCGGATTGGCCGGGGGCAGACGCAGAGCTACTGTCTTTTTGTCGCTGACCCCAAGACCGAAGCCGGCAAAAAGCGGATGCAGATCGTAGCCGAAACCCGCGATGGTTTTAAATTAGCTGAAGAAGACCTGAAGATGCGGGGCGAAGGGGACCTTTTTGGCAAGGCTCAGTCCGGTTTGCCGGAATTTAAGATGGGCAGCGTAGTAAGCGACTACCCAGTCATGGTGGCCGCTAGAGAAGTTGCCCAGGAGATCGTGGCTAAGGATCCAGAGCTCAAGGCAGATCAGTTGGCAGATTTAAAGCATGTGTTAGAATATAATAAACTTGTACAAGCAAGGTCATAATCTAGAAAGAAATTGAGACAAGAAATGAAAAGAATTGCGATTGATGCCATGGGCGGGGAAAACGCGCCAAAGGCAATCGTTGATGCCGTCTTAAAGGCAAAAGCAGAGTTGCCAGAAGATCAATTTATCCTTTTTGGCGATGAAGCTCAGTTAAAGGAACTTTTGCCTCAAGACGATCCGCAAATTGAAATCGTGGCTACAACGGAAGTGATCCTGGACGAAGATGAGCCAGTTAAGGCCATGCGGTCCAAGAAAAATTCTTCCATGGTGGTTGCGGCTAACTGGGTCAAGGAAGGCAAGGCAGATGCATTGCTTTCATTAGGCAACACGGGGGCGCTGCTTTCTTGCGGCATCTTTATCATTGGCCGGATCAAGGGCGTGGCGCGGCCAGGCTTAATGCCAACCATGCCGGTTCAATCTTCCGATGATGGCTTCAACATCATCGATGTTGGGGCTAACGCCACCAGTAAGCCAGAATACCTAGTGCAATGGGCAGAAATGGCAGCTTACTATGCCGAAAAGGTTCGTAACGTGAGGAACCCGCGCGTGGCTTTACTCAACAACGGTGCTGAATATGACAAGGGTGATGACCTCCATAAGGCGGTCTACCAGTTGCTCAAAGACAGCAAGCTGAACTTTACCGGCAACATCGAAGGACACGAGCTTTTAACTGGCAAGGCAGATGTCGTGGTGACTGACGGCTTTACCGGTAATGCCGTCTTAAAGAGTATCGAAGGCACGGCTAGCGTCATCATCCACCTCTTAAAGGATGGCCTCCTGAACAACGGCGTGAAGGCCAAGCTTGGGGCGCTTTTAGCCAAGGATGCCTTAAAGACTGTTGCTAGCCGCTTTGACACGGCCAAATACGGCGGGGCTGTTTTACTCGGAGTTAACTCACCTGTTGTCAAGCAGCATGGCCGCTCTGATGCCCGGGCGGTTTACTATGCCGTTAAGCAGATTGACAAGATTTTGACTGAAGACTTGATTTCGGCATTTAAGGCTGAATTTAGCAAGTAGATTTTCGTAAGTAGATAAAAAGACAAGAAAAAGTTTAAGGAGAACATCGCGATGACTGAACAAGAAATTTTTGACAAGATTGCCAAGCTGATTGCGGACAACTTCCAATTGGACCAAAGCAAGATCACCATGGACACCAACTTCACCCAAGACCTGGATGCAGACTCAATCGACTTGGTAGAATTTGTCATGCAGCTGGAAGACGAATTCGGTGCAGAAATTCCTGACGAAGAAGCCGAAAAGCTGGCTACTGTGGGCGACGCTGTAGCCTACATCAAAAGCCACCAAGGGTAATTCTTTACCAAGCTAAGTGAAAATTAATTTGGAAGCATTCATCATCGTTAATTGATGAGTGCTTTTTTGCTTTAAGAATTCTTTTTCACATTATGCTAAACTATACAACTAGAAGAGTAATTAACAGAGGGGATTTTTAATGAGGAAAATTCGCTTCCTGACGGTTTGCCTGTTAGCGGCATTCTTGCTAACAGCCTGCGGTCAACAAAAAACTAGCAAAAAGAACACCAATAGCGGTGCCGAAGATGCCATGCAGTTCCCAATTGCGACCAGCTTTGGCACGACCAAAAAGTCCGGCACCATCAAGGTCGCTCTTGAGACGGATACGCCTTTTTCTGGGATCTTTTCAGACGAACTGGCTGATTCTACGACTGAAGCCAAGCTGGCCCAGTTTGGCTCTGAGTCCTTGTTTGATACGGATAACAGCTATAACATCACCAACAGTGGCCCTGCCAAGTTTTCCTTAGACCGGCAGGCTAAAACAATCACGATTACCATCAAGAAGGGCGTAAAGTGGTCTGACGGCAAGCAGGTCGTAGCTAAGGACGTTGAGTATGCTTATGAGGTCATCGCCAACCGGGCCACCAATTCTGCCCACTATACTTCATCCTTGCAAGATGTTGTTGGCTTAAAGGCCTACCACGATGGCCAGGCCAAGACGATTTCGGGGATCGAGATGCCTGATGGGGAAAATGGCCGCAAAGTTGTCATCCACTTTTTAGCCATGCACCCGGGGATGCTGAAGACGGGGAATGGCTACTTCTGCGAATCAGCAGTGCCTTATCACTATTTAAAGAGCGTCCCTTTTAAAAAGCTCAAGACCAGCTACCAGATTCGGCAAAAGCCTCTTTACTTTGGTCCTTACCGGGTTAAGAGCATGGTGACTGGTCAATCAGTTACTTGGGTACCCAACAAGTACTACTGGCGGGGTACGCCAAGTCTATCAAAGATCGTGATCTCCATCATCTCGCCTAAGTCAGTGGCAACCGCCATCAAGCAAAAGACTTATGATGTCATCGAAGTGGTCAATTCCCAGTGGAGCCAGATTAAAAAGCAAAAAGGCTACAACTTTGTGGCGAATATTCCACTGAGCTACACTTACTTAGGCTTTAAGCTGGGGACTTGGGATGCTAAGACTAGCCAGGTCAAGATGAACAAAAAGGCCAAGATGGCCAACAAGTCCCTGCGGCAGGCCATTGGCTATGCCATGAACGTTACTGAGATTGAGCGCAAATATACGTCTGGCTTGACCTTTAGAATCAAGACCTTGATTCCTGCTGAATATGGCGACTACTACAATGACAGCCTTGAAGGCTACCCATATTCCCCGAAAAAAGCCGAAGAGCTTTTGGACAAGGCAGGCTACAAGCGCAAGAAGGGTGAAAAATACCGCCGCGACCCGCAAGGGCACAAGCTAACCATCCACCTGGCTGCCATGACTAGGGATTCTAGCCAAGTCAAGATCATCAACAACTATATTAAGATGTGGCGCAAGATCGGCCTTCACGTGACCTTAACGTCCGGCAGCTTGATGGAATTCAACAGCTTTTACAGTCTCTTGTTCAGCGATGATTCCCAAGTAGACATGTTCATTGCTGGCTGGAGCCTAAACGATGAGCCATCCCAAAATGGGATCTATGGTTCCGGGACCCAGTATAATCTTGGCCGCTTTGCGACAGATAAGAACACCAAGCTGATCAATGAGATGGACTCAGAAAAATCCTTTAATCTGAACTACCGGATCAAGGTCTTTAAGGAATGGCAAGAGTACATGCAAGACCAGGCATATGTCATTCCTTTGACCAGCTCTTACCGGATCATGGCCATCAACAAGAACTTGCTTAATTACTCTCTTGAATCTTCTCAAGAAAACAACAACCACCCGCTCTGGTACAAGGTGGGCTTTAAGAAGTAGACAAATTTTTGACAAGTATTAAGGAACTCTGTTTTTTAACAGAGTTTTTTATATGGATTGCTAAAAATTCGGCAAGGCTGGCGGCCTTTTTGGTATAATTTCAATGATACGAAAGGACTGAAACAAGCATGGTTTCGACTAAATTTATTAAAAAGCTATCTGATGACTATGGAGTCAAGTTTAAGGATGAACGGCTGCTCGAAGAAGCCTTCACCCACTCATCTTACGTAAACGAAAATCCTCGTAAAAATTATGGCAATTACGAAAAGCTGGAATTCTTGGGCGATGCGGTCTTGGAATTTACGGTTTCTGACTACCTCTACCGCCATTTTCAAAAGCTAAATGAAGGCGAATTGACCCGCCTGAGATCCAATATTGTGAGAACGGAAGGTTTTTCTAAAGTCGCCTTAGAATGCGGCTTTAAAGAAGAAATCCAGCTGGGCGTCGGCGAAGAAAAGGCCGGTGGCCGGGAACGCAAGGCGCTCCTGGAAGACGTGTTTGAAGCCTTTAACGGTGCCTTGTTCTTAGACCAGGGCATCGGTGCTGTTGAAAACTTTTTAAAGCAGACGGTTTATCCTTTGATTGATGCCGGCTACTTTACCCCGTCTCGAGACTTTAAGACTGACCTGCAGGAATTCTTGCAGCAAAATGGGACGGTCAAGATTGAGTACCGGGTATTAAAGGAAAGCCAGCAGCCGCCTCACTTTGAGGTCGAAGTCAGTGTGGACGGCCAGGTCTTGGCTCAAGGCGAGGGCCGCAATAAGAAAAAGGCTGAACAAGATGCGGCTAAGCATGCTTTAAGCCGGTTGAATGAAAGGGAAAAATAGTGCCCCTCACAAGTTTAATTATTGATGGATTTAAATCTTTTGCCGATAAGACCATAATCGATTTTACCAAGGGGATCACCGGTATCGTGGGCCCCAACGGCTCTGGCAAAAGCAATATTACCGAAGCCATTCGCTGGGTGATGGGGGAAGGCAGCGCCAAGTCCTTGCGTGGGCGGAACATGAAAGACATCATCTTTGCTGGTTCTGCCACCCGCAAGCCCCTAAACCGGGCGCAGGTGACCATGATTTTTGACAATAAAAATCGGGAGCTGGACTTCCCAGCCGACCAGGTGGTGGTCAGCCGGCGGATTTTAGCCTCTGGCGACAATGATTACCAGATCAACAACCAATCAGTGCGCCTGCGGGATGTCCGGGCGCTCTTTATGGACTCCGGGATTTCACAAAATTCCTTAGCCATCATCTCCCAGGGCCGGGTGGACCAGATCTTAAACTCCCAGGCAAAAGAGCGGCGGGGGATTTTTGAAGAAGCCGCCGGCGTTTTGCACTTTAAGCAGCAAAAGCAGCAGGCCCAAGGGCAGCTGGCGGCGACCAACGACAACTTGATCCGGATCAACGACCTGGTCAAGGAACTGGAAAAGCGGATTGAGCCCCTGCATGAGCAGAGTTCTTTGGCGCAAGAATACAAGTTCCAAAAAACGGCCCTGGACAATGACTTAAAGACCCTGCTAGCCTTTGAAATTTCTAATTTGAGCGAAGAAGAGCAGGAAATCAAGGGTAAGCTAGCGGAAAGCAAACAGCTCTTAAGCCGGCTGGATGCTGAAGTCAAGCAGTCCCAAGCCAAGCTGGCCGCTAAAAGGGAAGAATATCAGCTGGAAAGCGAAAAGCGGGACAAGCTGCAGGCAGAAGTCGTTAAGCTAGGCAGTCAGCTGTCTGAGATCAATACTTCCTTGCAGGTGTCCCAGCAATCCAGCCAATATGACCAGGCAACCAAGCAAGAATACGAAAAGCAGCTGGAAGCTTTAAAAGCGGCAGTGGTTCAGGCTGACCAAGAACTGGCTGAACTGAACAAGGCTGCTAGTGAACTAGAAGCTAAAAAGAATGCTCTTGAAAACCAGAGAGAAAAGCTGGCTGCTGATCTAACAGAAGACCCTGAGCAGCTGCGCCAGCGCCTGGAAGATACCAGAAACAACTATATCCAAACTCTGCAGGACCAAACAACGGCTAAAAACCGGCAGCTCTTTTTGGAAAGCGAGATTAAGCGAAGTGAAGAATCTCGTGACCAGCGCTATGATGACGTGTCTAGTCAGCTGGAAGGCAGCCGGCAGGAGCTGGAAAAACTGCGGTCCAAGGGGAAAAAGCTGACCCAGGATCGGCAGGCCAAGCAGGCTGACTACCAGCAGCTGCAAGACGCTGCTGGCAAGGCGGGGATTAACAAGCAGACGGCTGAAAAGCAGCTGCAAATGGCCCAGGTTAACCTGCAAAGGTTGACCGCTAGACGGGATGCCTTAGAAAACATCCAAAAGCGGCACGAAGGCTACTATGCCGGGGTCAGACAGATCCTGAACCATCTGGACCACTACCCTGGCATTATCGGGGCTGTCGGTGAGCTCTTGACCTTCCCCAGTGACCTTGAAGCCGCAATGACGACGGCTTTAGGCGGGGGCGTGCAGAACCTGGTTGCCCAAAACCGTGTGGCAGCTCGGGATGCTATTGACCAACTCAAGCGCCAGCACCTGGGCCGGGCAACTTTTTTGCCACTAGACGGCTTGCGCTACCGGGCGATTCCGGAATCAACCAAGCGGGCTTTAGAGCAGTATCCGGGCTTTTGCGGCGTTGCGAGCGACCTGGTAACAGCTAAGGGCGGGATCAACATTGAGCCAGCCATCCAGTACCTGTTAGGCAACATCATCATTGTGGACCAGATGAATACTGCCATGCAGGTTTCCCGGCAGATTGGCCGCTACCGGGTCGTCACCTTGGACGGGGACGTGATCAGCCCAGGCGGGGCCATGACCGGTGGTGCTAGAAACCAGCGGAATAACTCGCCTCTGCAAACGACAGCGGAAATTGCCAAGGCTCAAGAAACCATCGAATCCTTGGCTGCCAATGTTCAAGACCTAGAGCGCAGTCTCAAGCAAAAGTCTGAAGAATTAGCTGAAATTGAGCAAAAACTTGCGGTATTAGGTCAAGAGCTGCAAGAACAAGACCAGGAAATCAATACAGTCGCCTTGACCTTCAAGAGCCAGGAAAAAGAAGTTGGCCGCTTAGAAAGCGCCAGCCAGCTCTACCAAAGGCAGCAGGCTGAACAAAAGGCGGCTTTGGCAAAGCAGCAAGCTGAGCTTGCTAAGGTGACCGCTGAAAGAGCTGCCTTAGAGAAGCAGGCTGAGAAGCAAAAGCAGGAAATGGCGGACTTGCAAGAAGCCATCCAAAACTACACGGACCACAACCAAGGCGTACAAAGTGAGCTTGCTCAGCTGGATCCGCAGATCGCGGTTTTGGCAAACAAGCTGGAAAACCTGAATAACCGGATTAAGGAAAAGCAGGGACAAAAACGGGCAAGCCAAAAGCAGATTCGGCAGCTCCAAGACAAGGTGCAGGCACTAGCAGCTTCTAGCAACCTATCAGCCAGCAAGAAAGAAGAATTATTGCTGGATCTGGGCAAGCAGGAAAAAATCAAGGCTGAAAAAGAAGGCGAGCTAAACCGGGCCAGCCAGCTTTTGGGCCAGTTAAATGGTCAGATCAACCAGCTAGAAGCCGTGGCCACCCGCAACTATGACCTGCGGAAAAATGCGGCTAGTGAGCAAGAAGAGCGGTCAGTTAACCTGGCAACGGTGCAAGGGAAACTCAACCAGCGCCTGACCCAGTTAAGTGAAGATTATTCTTTGACTTACGAAGCGGCTCTCAAGCAGGCCCAGGTTGAAAATACGCCAGAGCACTGCCATGCCCTAAGAAGAAGTGTCAAGCTCCACCAGCTGTCCTTAGATGATATCGGACCGGTCAACCTGGCAGCTATTGATGAATACCAGGAAGTAAAAGAGCGCTATGACTTTTTGAATGGGCAGCAAAACGACTTGCTGGAGGCCCGGGAAAACCTGCAAAAGTCGATGGATGAACTGGACCAAGAGGTCAAGGACCGCTTCAGCGAAAGCTTTAACCAAATCGCCGAGTCCTTTAGCCGCCTCTTCCCGCAGGTCTTTGGCGGGGGCAATGCCAAACTGGCTTTGACCGATCCAGATGACCTCTTAGAGAGCGGGATTGAGATTATCGCCCAGCCGCCTGGCAAGAAGCTGCAGCGGCTCAGCCTCTTGTCTGGGGGCGAGCGGTCACTAACTGCGATTACCCTGCTTTTTGCCATGCTGGAAGTCAACCCAGTGCCGTTCTGCGTTTTAGATGAAGTAGAAGCAGCGCTGGACGATGCCAACGTTGTGCGCTTTGCTCACTTTTTAAAGCAATATGATACCAAGACCCAGTTCATCGTGATCACCCACCGGCGGGGGACCATGGAAATGGCCGACCAGCTGTACGGGGTCGTGATGCAGGAATCTGGGGTATCGCAAGTTTTGTCAGTATCACTGAAAGATTATCAAGATGAGGTGTAGTCGTGGGATTATTCGATCGCATTAAGAAGAGCCTTTTTGGTCAAAAGGAAACCGAAGAGGAAAAAGAGGAAAAAGCTCAAGAACAACAAGAGCAAGCAGAAGAAAAGGAAGAAGCAGCTGAAGAAGCTCCTGAAAGTACAGAAACACCTGAAACTACAAAAGAAGAAACAGTAAAGACGGAAGAATCTGTTGAAAGTGAATCTGTTGAGAGTACTGAAGCAGAAGAAACTGAGACTGAGGAAGTTAAGGAAGAAACTGAAGCAGAAATTCCTGTTGCTGAAGAAAATGTAGAAAGCAAGGAAGAAGCAGTCGAAGAAAAGACTGAAGAAGCAGAGCCTGAACCAGAAGCAGAAACCACCGAAGACCAGAATGTTGAACTGTACGAAAAAGGCTTGTCCAAGACCAACAAGGGTTTTGGCGCACGTTTGAATGCCTTCTTGGCCAAATTCAGAACGGTTGACGAAGACTTCTTCGACGACCTGGAAGAACTCCTGATTGAGTCAGACGTTGGCTATGAAACCAGCGAAGACTTGACTGACCAGCTCCGAGAAGAAGCCAAGCTGCAAAAGGCCAAGAGCAGAGACGACTTGAAGAAGGTCATCGTGCAAAAGCTGGTTGAAGTCTACGACGACAACGGCGACCCAGAACAGGAAAAACTGGCTTACGACCCTAGTGCCAAGCCAAATGTCTACCTCTTTGTCGGCGTCAACGGCGCGGGCAAGACCACGACGGTCGGCAAACTGGCCAAGCGCCTGCATGATCAAGGCAAAAAGGTCATCCTGGTTGCCGCCGATACCTTTAGAGCCGGGGCGGTCGAGCAGCTGGTTGAATGGGGCAAGCGGGTTGACGTGCCAGTGGTTCGCGGTAAGGACCAGGCTGACCCAGCTGCCGTTGTCTACGATAGCTTGACCAAGGCGATCGATGAACAAGCTGACTACCTTTTAGTCGACACGGCGGGGCGGCTCCAAAACAAGGTCAACTTGATGAATGAACTGGAAAAGATCCAAAGAACCATCAAAAAGCAGCTGCCGGACCAGCCAGCTGAAACTTTGCTGGTTTTGGACGGTTCAACTGGGCAAAATGCCCTGATGCAGGCTAAGGAATTTGACAAGACGACCAAGCTGACCGGTCTGGTTTTAACCAAGCTAGATGGGTCTTCAAAGGGCGGCGTGGTCTTGGCCATCCGCCACGAAATGAAGCTGCCGGTTAAGTTGGTCGGTTTAGGCGAAAAGCCAGAAGATTTGGCCGACTTTGATGCGGCTAATTTTGCCGTTGGTCTCTTCCACGACTTGCTGTAAGAATTAGTCAAAAAGTTACCTGAATTAGTTTTTGCAAAAATAAAAGAAAGAAGATTTTCAATTTCTATGAAAGATGATGCATGTACCAGCATCCTGGTTGGCAAAAAGGCCGCCATGGATGGCAACAACTTGATCGCCAGAAATGACGATACCTTTTCTCCATTAAACCAGCAAAAGTTCGTCGTGAATCCTGCCGTTCACGGGCAAAAGGGCCGCAAGATCAAATCTTGGCTGAACAAGTTTGAAATGGACCTGCCAGAAGATGCCTACCGCTACCCAGCCGTGCCAAACGTTGACTACAAGAAGTACGGCTACTATGAAGAAAGCGGGATTAACGAAAAGAACGTGGCCATGTCAGCCACCGAATCAACTTACGGCAACGAGCGGACCTTGGCCTTTGATCCATTAGTGGTGGACGGTCTTGACGAAGACTGCATCGTTAACGTCGTTTTGCCTTATATTGATTCAGCTCGGGACGGCGTACAGTATCTGGGCAAGCTGATTGCCAAGTATGGGTCACCAGCCGGCAACTCCGTGCTCTTTTCTGATAAGGACGAAATCTGGTACATGGAAATCGTAACCGGTCACCACTGGGTGGCCCAAAGAATTCCAGACGATGCCTACGCAATTGCTGCTAACCGGGTTTCCATTGAAGAAGTTGACTTTGACAAGCCGGACGACTTCATGTGGAGCGAAGGCATCCGGGAATTTGTGGCTGACCACAATTTAAATCCAGACATCTACGCCTGGAACTTCCGCCACATTTTTGGCACCTATACTGAGCAAGACCGCCACTACAACACTTCCCGGGTCTGGTATGGGCAAAAGATCCTGAACCCAAGCATTGAGCAAGACCCTGAAGACCCAGACTTGCCATTTATCCGCAAGGCCGAAAAGAAGATCAGCAAAGAAGACATCGAATACATCCTGGGCTCACACTACCAAGACACGGTCTTTGATCCCTTTGGCACCCGCGGGACGGATGAAGAACACCACCGCTACCGGCCAATCGGCCTAAACCGGACCCAAAACGCCCACATCCTGGAAATCCGCCGGGACGTGCCAGAAGAGATGGCCGGCATCATGTGGCTTTGTATCGGCGGTCCAACCTTTACGCCATTTGTTCCGTTCTTTACCAACATGAATGATACGGATCCGTCATATAGTAACACTAGTCTTGACTACAACATGAATGATGCCTGGTGGTACTACAAGTCCTTTGCAGCTCTGGTTGAAAGCCACTACCCACAATTTGTCCAAGTGGACGTGAAGTACTTGACGGAATTAAACCGCTACTTCAGAAGCCGGGTGGCAGAAGTGATTGAAGCTGGTCAAAAGTATGCTGGCGAAGAGCTGACTGCATACTTAACCAAGGCTAACCAAGAAACGGTTGCTCATACCCGCCAGGAAACCGAAAAGGTATGGGGCGAGCTCTTTAAAGAAGCCATCAAGATGTCCAAATTAACTTTTAACATGGATAAAAATCTATAAATTAGCTATTAAAGCACTGCATCTTGCGGTGCTTTTCTTTATGGACCGGCAACTTTTTGATATACTAATATCCAGGTGAAAAAGATGGATGAACTAAGCAAAAACGAAGCCCTGGGCGATTTATACGCCCTCTATGGCAGCTTGCTAACCAGTGGGCAGCAAGAATATTTTGAAGATTATTATTATGACGATCTTTCACTAGGTGAAATAGCCGACAATCATCAGGTTTCAAGAGCCGCGGTCTATGACAACTTGAAGAGAAGCACTAAGGCGCTGGAAAAATATGAAGCCAAGCTGCAGCTCTTGACCACTTTTGGCCAAATTGAAGCTGGACTAGAAAATGCAGAGGCTTGTCTAGACGATGATGATGTAGCCGGTACGAAACAACAGCTGCAAACCCTCTTGCGGCTGGTCAGAGGAGAATAAAGTAAATGGCATTTGAAAATTTAAGCGAACGATTGCAAAAAGCCCTGCGCAACCTGACTGGCAAGGGCAAGATTTCTGAAGATGACATTAACGCCGCTTCTAGAGAAATCCGTCTGGCCCTCTTAGAAGCAGACGTTAATTTTAAAGTCGTTAAGGACTTTATCAAGACTATCAAAAAGCGGGCCCTGGGCCAAGAAGTTCAAGAATCACTGACTCCAGGTCAGCAAGTCATCAAGATCGTTAACGAAGAACTGACCAAGATGATGGGGGAAGAAGCCGTTGCCCTAAACAAGGCACCGCACATCCCAACCATCATCATGATGGTCGGTCTGCAGGGTACTGGTAAGACCACCACGGTTGGTAAGCTGGCCTACCGCCTGATGAAGGAAGAAAAGGCTCGGCCATTCCTGATTGCCGGTGACATCTACCGGCCAGCCGCCATTGACCAGCTCAAGCAGATTGGGGAAAAGCTGGAAGTTCCCGTTTACAGCGACTTAAACGAAAAGAACGTTGCTAAGATCGTGGAAGCTGGTTTGGCCGAAGCCGAAAAGCACCATAACGACTACGTCATCATCGACACGGCTGGGCGTCTTGAAATCGACGAACCTTTGATGAAGGAACTAGAAGAAGTCAAGGCGGTGGCCCACCCAGACAACATCCTTTTGGTCGTTGATGCCATGACGGGTCAAGCTGCAACCGGCGTGGCTCAAGGCTTTAACGACCGCCTGGACATCACCGGCATCATCTTGACCAAGCTGGACGGGGACACCCGTGGCGGGGCCGCCTTGTCCATTAGAGCCGTAACTGGCAAGCCAATCCTCTTTACTGGTCAAGGGGAAAAATTGACCGATCTTGAAGTCTTCCACCCTGACCGGATGGCTTCCAGAATCCTCGGCATGGGGGACATGCTGACTCTGATTGAAAAGGCTCAGCAAGACTACGACGCTAAGCAAGCCGAAAAGGTTGCCCAAAAGATGCGGGAAAACACCTTTGACTTTAACGACTTCATTGACCAGTTAGAGCAGGTACAAAAGATGGGGCCACTGGATGAAATCATGAAGATGATTCCAGGCATGGCCAACAACCCGCAATTAAAGAACATGTCCATTGACGAAAAGCAGATCGCCCACACCAAGGCCATCGTCTACTCCATGACTCCAGCAGAAAGAGAAGACGAAAACCTGCTAAACCCAAGCCGCCGGCGCCGGATCGCTGCCGGGAGCGGGGTGCCAATCGTGGAAGTCAACCGGATGATCAAGGAATTCAAGGTAGCCAAGGACATGATGTCCAAGGTTACCAAGGGCAACTTCAAGGATCTGGAAAAATTGCCAGGGATGAACTCTCCAATGGCTAAGATGGCCATGCGGAAGATGGGCAAGAGCTTTAAGAAGAAGAAGGCTAAGCGGCTGAAGAAGGTTAAACGGTTCCACTCCTAATTTTTTGAAACTGTTAAGGGAAAATACTTTACAGGGCCTTTTTTCCGTGCTATAGTATAACTATTGAAATTTAGGAGGACACATAATGTCAGTTAAGATTCGTATGCGCCGCATGGGTGCCAAGAGAAAGCCATTTTACCGTATCGTTGTTGCAGATTCACGTGCTCCACGTGATGGCCGCTTCATCGAAGAAGTTGGTTACTACAACCCAGTTTCACAACCAAAGGAATTGAAGCTGGACGAAGACAAGATCTTTGAATGGCTGAAGAAGGGTGCACAACCTTCAGACACTGTTCGTTCACTTCTGTCAGGCGCTGGCTTGATGGCTAAGTTGCACGACGAAAAGTACAACAAGTAATTGGAGAAAGTTTGAGGCACGCGCTTCAAACTTTTTTTATTGAAAAGGAACGAAATGACGATGAACTACTACAACGTGGGCAAGATCGTGGCAACGCACGGCTTGAAGGGCGAAGTGAAAGTGGCGATCACGACTGATTTCCCTGAAGACCGGTTCGCTGAAGGCTCAAGACTGTACCTTGGACCAAACCGCCAAGAAGTGACGGTCAAGGCTGGCCGGCCCTTCAAGCAGTTTTGGCTGGTAACCTTTAACGAAATTCCCGGGATTGATGAAGCCGAAAAGGTCAAGGGGCAAGAATTAGTTGTCAGCGAAGAAGACCAAGGCGAATTGCCAGATGGGGTATATTACTACCGGGACCTCTTAGGCTGCACGGTCGTTGACGATGAAAAGGGTGAAAAGATTGGTGAACTGACTGACATTGAAGCCCCAGGTGCCAACGATATTTGGGAAATTACGGAAGAAAATGGAAAGAAGTTCTGGATCCCTTATATTCCGGATGTAGTCAAGAGCGTTGATATTGAGCAAAAAGTAGTCCGGGTACAATTGATGGAGGGCTTAAGATAGTGAAGATCAATGTTTTGACCCTGTTTCCAGAAATGTTTACCCCCTTGCAGGTCTCTTTGCTTGGGCGCGGACAAGAAGATGGCAAGTGGAAACTAAACCTGGTCAACTTCCGCGATTTTTCAACTAGACCCCACGCTTCTGTTGACGACACGCCGTATGGGGGCGGGGCCGGGATGGTCCTCCAAATCATGCCCATCAAGGCGGCTCTAGAATCTTTAGAAAATAAGGGCAAGGTCATCATCACTGCACCTCAGGGCAAGACTTTTAACGAGCAGATGGCTCAGGAATGGTCAAAAGAAGAGAATCTGACCTTTATTTGCGGCCACTTCGAGGGCTTTGATCAGCGGGTTTATGACTTGGCAGACGAAACGGTGTCGATCGGCGACTACGTATTAACTGGGGGTGAACTGCCAACCATGTCCATGATCGACGCTACGGTGCGGCTTTTGCCAGGGATCTTGGGCAATGCCATGTCGGCTGTGGAAGAATCTTTTTCAGATGGCTTACTGGAATATCCGCAATATACCCGTCCAGCTGACTTTGAAGGGCAGAAGGTACCTGACATCCTTTTATCCGGTAACCACGGCAATATTGCCGAATGGCGGCACTACCAAGCCTTAAAGGCGACCTACCTGCACCGTCCAGACATGCTGGAGGGCCGGGACTTGACCAAAGAAGAAAAGCATATGTTAGCTGATATCAAGGCAGAAATTGCTGACTCAGAAAATTAAGAAAAAATCTTGCGCTGACTTTTTAAATCTGCTACTATATAGAAGTTGGTATTTCAACAAAAGATTAGGGGTGTTCCGCTGGCCGCGAAAAGGTTGATGAATGCCGTAGAAGGAGAAACATAATGGATCCATTAATTCAAGAATTGACTAAAGAACAACTTCGTGACGATATGCCTGACTTCCGTGCTGGGGACACTGTTCGTGTTCACGTACGTGTTGTTGAAGGTACTCACGAACGTATCCAGATCTTCGAAGGTGTTGTAATCAAGAAGAAGGGCACTGGCATCGGTGCTACTTACACTGTTCGTAAGATCGCTTCAGGCGTTGGCGTTGAACGGACTTTCCCAGTTAACACTCCACGTGTTGCTAAGGTTGAAGTTACTCGCCACGGCCGCGTACGCCGCGCTAAGCTTTACTACCTGCGGACTCGTAGCGGTAAGGCTGCTCGTATCGCAGAACGTCGTCGTTAATAGACGCCAGAAAGCCTGCTTCCATGCGGAAGCAGGCTTTTTATTTTGCTTTTTCTTCTTTTTTCTTTCTCTTTTTTTATTTATGTAAAAGTTGCTAGCAAGTTCTTGAACAAGCGTTCGAAAAAATGCTAGAAGATGTGTTATAATGTTTGTTGCTAAGATTGAGCAATAGGCAAAAATGGGGTGAACGGATGAAGCTGGCGGATCTGACTGACTACTTAATAAGAAAATATGGGATCGAGATTGAATTTATCAGCAACCAGTCTCGCTCACTAGCCGCGTTGATTGCACCGGGAGCTTCTGAGAGTTTTGGTCTCCTTTTTAAAGAAAAAGGGGACGAGGCAGAAGAAGCCATGGAGCTTAAGCTGGGTTCACTAGCCCGCTTTTTTGCCAGCCGGCCGGCCTTTAGCCAGAGCCAGTTCATGCAAGACCCGGGCTGGGTCCGGGTGGATTTGACCAGTCCTGACCTGGACGAAGCTTTTTTGTATAAAACGATCGATTCTGCCTTTCAGGCGGGGCGGCCAGTAAACAGGGCACCAAGATCAGAAAAGGTCCATGAACAAGAAAATATTGTCTTGTTGCCGGAAACTGGTGAAAAAAGTCAGCTTGAAGAAAAAGAGTACCAAGCTGAAAAAATTCCGGCGAGAGCTGACTTTATTCAGGCCAGCGACCATAACCGCCTGCAAGAGAAAAATGAGATTCCAGCCCGGATCAAGCAGATGCAGGAAGCCTATGACTATCAGGCTCCAGCTGCCAAAAGGCGAGAGATCAACTTTTACCACCAGGGTCAGCTGATGGCGGACTATGAAGATGATGAAGCATATCATGGCACCGTCGTCAAGACTCGGCCAGTCTATCATGACCTGACGCCCAAGCAGCTTCGGGGCTATTTTACCTGGCGGACGCAGTTCCGAAAAGGTGAAGCTGGCGGCGGTCAAGAAGCTTATTATTACCTCCTGGAAAGCGAACTGGTCTGCCAGATTGGGGTCAAGAATAAAGAAGAGGGTCTAGAGCAATTAAACCGCCTCTTTGAGCAAATGGCCAAAAAGAGCAACCTGATTACCTCCTGGCAGCAAAAGCATCTTTTACAAAATTACATGGTATATTACGCCTTTCCCCAAGCAGAAATTGAAAAACTGTTCACCAGTGAAATCAAGCGCGGGGAAAACTACCAGGCCCTTTTGCAAAAAGACACGCCAGGCTTAGAGATGTATCAGGGGCTCTGCAGCTTGTCGCCCTATCAGCCAAAGGCCAACCCCTTGCTGAAAAAAGAGCCTGAGAAGTTTTACCGGGCGCTGGAACTGGTTTGGCAGGCCTTAAGAGAGGGACCATATGATCTGCTTGAGACCATGGTTGGGCAAAAGCTCACTGTTCCCTTGACTTTATTTAACGAGGTAACTTTTTACAGTCCCAATCCAGTTCAAGAAGCCGAAATTGCCTTACCAGGCGGGATTAGCTATCTTTGTCAAGGTGGCCAGTGGCAGGTGAGCCAGTATTGGCCCAGCCAGCAGCAAAGACGGTTGCTGCCTGCCTTTGTCCATGAATTTGACCGCTTGTTAAGGGATGCACTTCATTTTGGTCGCAAGCTCAAGGAAAAGAAGGTGCCGCCGGCTTATCTAGAAGCCCTGAAAAAGGGAATAAATGCCTTTTTGGCTGAACAAAAAGAAGCAAGTCGGCCCAAGATTGACCTGGATTTGTCGAAATTGGGCCAGATCCGGGCCGATGCCTCGGTGACCCGGGACAACCTGCTGACTGAAGAAGAGAAAGCATTAGAGGCTGAAGAAGCTAAAAAAATAGCAGAAAAGGAAAATCCAGTTCAAAAAACTGAAGAAGAGGATAAAGAAATGGCTAGTCCCCAAGCCGAAAATGACTATGGCTTAAGTCCACTTGAAGTCAGCTTTTTGCTGGACCTAGTCAAGGGAGAGGACTATCAGACTTTGCTCAAGCAGAACCACCTCTTTTTGTCGGTCCTGGTCGACGGCATTAACGACAAGCTTTTTGATGAAATCGGCGATACGGTCATCGACAGCAACGGGGACAGTGCCGAAATCATCGAGGACTACCGGCCAGACTTGTTAGAAATTTTAGGAATCGAGGAAGCATAGTGGAGAAGAAAAGACGCGTGCCAAAAAGAATCGCGCAAACCGTAATCAACTCTTTAAAAGGTGGGGTCGTGCCCCGCATTGGTCTGCCCTACATTACCGTGGGCCGCAAGGCTGAAATTGACGCGCTCTTGCAAGACGTGGACTTGGTCACTGATGGCGGTGCCTCTTTTCGCTTTATCGTCGGCCAGTATGGGTCAGGGAAGAGTTTTTTGCTCCAGACGATCAGAAACTATGTGATGGACAAAAACTTCATTGTGGCTGATGGGGACTTGTCGCCTGAAAGGCGCCTGCATGGGTCAAAGGGGCAGGGGCTAGCCACTTACCGTGAGCTGATCCAAAACCTGGCCACCAAGACTCGGCCAGAAGGCGGGGCCTTGACCTTGATTTTGGACCGCTGGATTAACCAGGTCCAAACGGAAGTGGCGCAAGAGCTGCCATACGACTCGCCTAACTTTAACCAAACCGTTGCCAAGAAGATCCAAGAACAGGTCTTAAGCTTAAACGAAATGGTGCACGGCTTTGACTTTGCCAAGCTCTTGATTCGCTACTATGACGCTTATGTGAGTGGCGATGAAGACAGCAAGGGCAAGGTCGTGAAGTGGTTTAGAGGCGAATACCGGCTAAAGAGCGAAGCGCGTGCCGATTTGGGCGTCAACATTATCATTTCAGACGATGACTGGTATGACTATTTGAAATTATTTGCCGTCTTCTTTAGACAAGCCGGCTATAGCGGCCTTTTTGTCATGATCGACGAGCTGGTCAACCTCTATAAGATTCCAAATGCGATCTCCCGCCAGTACAACTATGAAAAGCTCTTGACCATGTATAACGACGCCATGCAGGGCAAGGCCAAGTACCTGGGCATCTTGATGGGGGCGACCCCGCAAGCGGTTGAAGACCGGCGCCGGGGCGTTTACTCTTATGAGGCCTTGAGATCGCGCCTCGCTGAAGGCAAGTTTTCTAAAGAAGGCAACCGGGACTTGAATGCGCCGGTCATTCACCTAGAGCCCTTAACGCCGGAAGAGATGCTGATTCTGGTGGAAAAATTAGCTGACATGCATGCAGGGCTATACGGCTATGACAAAAAGATCACTGAAGCTGACCTAGCTGCCTTTATCAAGCTGGAATATGGCCGAGTGGGGGCTGAGCGCAAGCTTACGCCAAGAGAAATTATCCGGGACTTTATCGAGCTTTTGGATCTTTCGATGCAAAATCCTGACCAAAAGATTACGGATTTAATGGGGTCAGACCAGTATTTGATTGAGGATCAAGCTGACTCAGATGACGGCGAAAGCAATTTTGCCGAATTTACCATTTAGGGGATACAGGGATGGATGTCTTTAGCCAGTACGCCCCCTTTATCCAGGACTATATCTATAGCCGGGGCTGGGGCGAATTGCGGCCGATTCAAACGGCAGCCGCAGACTTGATTTTTAATACTGATAATAACGTACTCTTGTCGGCAGCAACCGCCTCAGGCAAGACGGAGGCGGCCTTTTTTCCGATTTTAAGCGTCTTGGAAAAAGATCCGCCCCAGTCAGTTGGCTGCCTCTATATTGCACCGTTAAAAGCCTTAATCAATGACCAGTACGAACGATTGACGGAACTCTGCGAAGGGACTGAGATCAATATTTGGCGCTACCACGGCGACGTTTCTTCCAGTCAAAAGCGGAAACTGATGAAGCACCCTAGTGGAGTCCTGCAGATCACGCCGGAATCCCTGGAGTCCCTGCTCTTAAACAAGCATGCCGATATTCCAGCTTTATTTGGCGACCTCCGCTTTGTCGTCATCGATGAGCTCCACTCCTTTTTAAGAAGCGATCGAGGCGGGCAGACCTTTTGCCTGTTAGAGCGACTAAATCGTTTGGCCGGCGTTTCGCCTAGAAGAGTTGGCTTGTCAGCGACTATCGGTGACCCGAAGAAGACGGGGCAATTTTTGGGACAAGGGTCGGGCCACCGAACCACCATTCCGCAAGTGGCTAGTGCTCCGCAGAAATGGCGCCTGTCCATGGAACAGTTTTATAAAAGCGGTCCCCAGGCTTCTGAAGGCACCGAGCCAGCTGCGCAGGCCCCACTTGCTCCTAAAAGTGACCAGGCTCCCGAAATGGCGGATCCTGCCATGGCCTATATCTTTGAGCATACCCGGGGGAAAAAGTGCCTGGTCTTTACCAACAGCCGGGAAGAGTGTGAAGCAGTCTGCCAGATTTTGCGCCAGTACTGCGAAGTGCGGGGTGAGCCCGACCGCTTCATGATCCACCATGGCAACTTGTCGTCAGCTGTCCGGCAAAGCGCTGAAGAAGAGATGAAGGATGACTCGGTCAACTTGACCACCTGTGCTACCGCCACCTTGGAACTGGGCATTGACGTCGGGCAATTGGAGCGGGCCTTTCAGATCGAAGCGCCCTTTACCGTATCAGGCTTTTTGCAAAGAATGGGGCGAACGGGTAGACGGAACAATCCAGCCGAGATGTGGTTCGTTATGCGGGAAGACTACCCAGAAAGCCGGGCTGTCTTTCCTAGCCTAATCCCCTGGTCGCTATTGCAAGGCATTGCATTAGTTCAGCTATATTTAGAAGAGCGCTGGGTGGAGCCGCCTAAGGACCACTATTTGCCTTACAGCCTCCTTTACCACCAGACCATGAGCATCTTGGCTTCTGGCGGAGAGATGGCGCCGTCAGAATTGGCTAAAAAGGTTTTGACCTTGACCTACTTTAAGTGGGTCAGCCAAGACGACTATAAAATCTTGCTCCGGCACCTGATCAAGATTGACCACATCCAGCTCTTAGACAATGGCCACTTGATCGTGGGGCTTGCCGGTGAGCGGGTGGTCAACAATTTCAAGTTCTACGCCGTTTTCCAGGAAAATGAAGAATTTAGCGTTCATGCTGAAAACGTCGAACTCGGAACGGTTGTTAAGCCACCCCCTGTTGGAGAAAAAGTGGCCATTGCCGGCCACGTCTGGGTGGTCGAAGAAATTGACCGCAAGCGCCACCAGGTCTACGTTCACCAGGTCAAGGGCCGGATTCCAGCTTATTTTGGCGACGTGGCAGGGGAGATTCACCCGAAAATCTTGCAGCGAATGCGGCGGATTTTGGCTGAAGACAAGCAATACCCATACCTGATGAAAAATGCCCATGTCCGTTTAGATGAGACCAGACAAATGGCTCAGCATGCGGGATTACCGGAGCGGCAATTGATATCTTTAGGCAGAAAAAGCTACTGTTTCTTCCCTTGGACGGGCTCATACGCCTTTTTAGCCCTAGAGCGCTTTATCCGGCTCAAATGTGCCAGCCGCTTAGGGATCAACAAGTTTGACTCCGTGCGGCCCTACTACATGCAATTTACCATGGATGCCAGCGAAGAAGACTTTTACCGGGTCTTAAAAGAAGAAGCAGCGAAAAACTTTGATCCCCTGGACCTTCTTTACCCCAAAGAAGTGCCGTATTTTGACAAATACGATGACTTCTTGCCAGAAGAATTAGTGAAAAAAGAATTCGCCGAAAGCGTGCTGGACCTCGCCAGCATGCGGGAGTGCATCGAGAGTTTACCGGAATGACATTTTTGTCATTCCTTTTTACTTTCCAAATGTTGTATAATTAACCATAAAAAATCAGACTAATATCTTGATCAATTTTTGTTTTGATTAAATATTAATTTTTAACATCAGAAAGGACCTTGTATCGTTTATATGTCAGTAACCAAACATCCAATTTCCAGTTTTCAGGAATTAGAAAGTGCTGCTGATGACAGTGATGAAATACATTTTAAGCTGGGTGGCCACCAGTGGCTCTTAGTCGATGATGGTAATCCAGCTACGCCAGAAAGCAAGACGCTGATTGACTGCGATGATCCCGATCGCAGCCAGGATTTTGCCAATACGGAGGAATTTATCAGCTGCCAGATTGATGGGCAAGACTTAGCCGACTGCTGGGAGCAGATGAGCGAAGTGGCAGCTTGGAACGTGCAGTTTGAAAGCCTGGAAGAATTTGTGCAGGCCATTGAAGATGGCTGCGAGATTCAATTTTCCTTAGGAAATACTGCCTTTAACCTGGGGGACAACAGCGACCAAAGGGTTTACCGGCAGCTGACCTACCGGGTTCAAGAAGAGGGGCAAGAGCGTCTAGAAATCAAAAAGTTTAAGGATCTTGACCAGCTGCTCAGCTTTGAAATCGCAGGGAAGCCGCTTTCCAAGCTCTGGCAAAAGATGCGGAACGTCGATTATGGTTAATTTTTATTAAGCTTTAATCAGGTAAAATTGGTCTAAATTTTCTTAATGTGGGAGAAAAGCTTATTTTTTTAAGAGAAACCTTTTTTAAAGTTAACAAAGTAAGGAATATGACTTTTTAACTTAAATAAAACAATTTCTGCTTGATTTCAGGTATAATATTAAGAGTATTCGAAATGATAGAAAGATGAAAAGTCATGAATAAACATCGCTACTCCATTAAAAAGTACCTGAAAATGATTGCGGCCAGCTTGATGATTTTTCTCAGCTTAGGCGCATTAACAGCTTGCTCTAGCCAAACAGCCAATAATCTGGCCAGGGCCAAGAAGGATAATCAGATCATCTGGGGCGTGCGACCAGATACCAAATTGTTCGGTTTGACCAATATCAAGACTGGGAAAATCGAAGGTTTTGAAATCGACCTGGCAACGGCCATTACCAAGCAGGTCTTGGGGAAGAAGGGCAAGGCAGTTTTTAGACCAATTACGGAAAAAACCAGAATTACCCTGCTCCACAATGGCTCCCTGGACGCTGTGATCTCCACGATGACGATTACCAAAGAGCGGATGAAGGTTGTTGACTTTTCCGATGTCTACTTTGCGGCTAATGAGTCGATGATCGTCAAGAAGACCAGCAAGATCAGAACCGTTGCCGACTTAAACCACAAGGGCGTGGTCGTGATTGCCATTAAGGGGACGGACGTACCTAACCAGGTGGCCAAGCTAGCGCCAAAGGCCTCAGTCAAGCAGTTTGATGACTATGGCTCTGCTTTTAACGCCTTGAAGGCGGGTCAAGGTGACGTCATGATCGACGACGACGGGATCTTAGCCGGCTTGATCGCCGATGGTCCGCAGTTTACCTTAACCAAGGCATCTTTAGCCCAAGAACCTTACGGGATTGGGGTCGAAAAAGGCCAAGACGACTTGCGCCAGGCTATCAACAAGGCCTTAAAGAGCTTGAGAGCCAACGGCACCTACGACAAGCTGATTCGAAAGTGGTTTGGCAAGGTTTCCGGCTTTGACGTGAAGGAAGCTGAAAGTCAAAAGGTTAAAATTCAATAGCAAAGTAAAAAGCTTTAGGAAATTTCCTAAAGCTTTTTTGCTAGCACGTAAAATTAATAAATTTGTTTCTCGGTTTATTTGGCTTTTTACAATACGGCCCCAACCACGATCAAGGCTAAACCGGCCAAGGTGGTCAAGAGTTCCTTGCCTTCTTGCTTTTCGCCCAGCAGGGTCATCCCGCCAAGAGTGGAGATGATCACGCTCAATTGGCCGTAGATGAAGGCGTTGGTAACCCCGTTTAATTGGGCAGAGATGATGTAAGTGTAAGCAGCAATCCCGAAGGCGATCCCGGCAAAGATGTCTAAGTAGCTGGCCTTTTGCTTGAAGGCAACTTGCTGCTTGCTAAAGAGCAAGTAGATGATGGCACCTAAGAGGATACCCAGGGTTTGCGGCAAGAACATGGATTCAGCGTTGGCTGAGATAGTCTTAGGGAAGGCTGAGTAAACCAGGTAGCCAACCGTCGTCAAGATCAAGAAGAGGAAGTCCTTCTTAGTTGCCTTCTTGCTTTCGTCCGCATCCTTTTCCGTGTAGGCAGTCAAGATTACGCCGACAATGATAATCAAGAGGGCGATTGAGCCAAACAAGAAGTCGTTTTGGCTGTGCCATTCGCTAAAGATCAAAGCCCCGATAAGGGTGTTGCCCACTAATTGCAGACCGGTTGAGATTGGCATGGTCTTGCTGACACCGATTTTGGTGAAGGAAATGAACTGACCGATTTGGCCGATGGTCCAAAAGGCACCAGAGAGCAAAGAGATCAAGAAGACTGGCAAGGATGTGGCTGGCTGCTTGGCGATGGTGACGATGATGCCGACCAGGGTCGCCCCCAGCCCGACGCCTAGGATTTGGTTAGCTGGCTTGCTGGCTGGAACTTTATTAACGATCCAAGGCATGATGCCCCAGCCGATCGCTGGCAATAAGGCAATGATAATATTCATTAATTGAAATACTCCTTTTACTATTAACTTGTCAAGTATTTAATAGGGTACCCGATTAAATGAAAAAGATCAATAGAAAACGCTATGAAAATGATAACCGTTTTCAGAAAGCGATTAAAAAGAAAGAGACAACTTGCAGAAACAAGTTGCCTCTTTCAGTAAATATTCACTAATTGATGTTAGTTCTGTATAAACCAACAACTTTACCCAAAATCTGCACATGGTCTAAAATAATTGGATCCATGCTATCATTTTCGGGTTGCAGGCGGTAGTGCAGGTCTTCTTTGAAGAAGCGCTTGACCGTTGCTTCCCCGTCCATGGTCATGGCAACGACAATTTCGCCATTTTGAGCCGTGTTTTGTTTGCGGACAATGACATAGTCGCCGTTCAAGATGCCGACATTGATCATGGACGTGCCGTGAACTTCCAGCATGAAGAGGTCGCCGGCATCGCTTTCCAAGTCAGGTGGCAGCGGGAAATAGCCTTCAACGTCTTGGACCGCCAGGATTGGTTCACCAGCCGTCACCACGCCGATCACTGGAATGTCCTTTGGGGCGATGCCCAAGGCGTCAAGCCCTTCATGGGTGATTTCCAAGGCTCTTGGCTTGGTAGCATCCTTGATCAAGTAGCCCTTTCTTTCAAGCCGGGTCAGGTGACCGTGGACCGTTGAGGTCGAAGAAAGACCGACTGCTGAACAAATTTCTCTAACAGTTGGTGGAAAGCCGCGGCTTTCTACCGTATCATAAATGTAACGTAAAATTTCGTATTGTTTGGATTCGTGGTTCATGAGCATTTTCCTATCTAAAACTTCCCTTTTGGCTTATTATTTATTTTAGCAAATATTTTGGAGATTTACAAACAGGCGTTCTAAATTTGGCATTTTTTTAGAATTAGCCAGATAATCGCTGAAAAAGCTGCTCATCACGCAATGGAAAGGACTTTGACTAAATGTCACACGAAGAAAAAGTAAGAAACAGAATTAACGAATTATACCAAAAGAAGCAAAACGAAGGCTTGACTGCTGAAGAAGAAGCCGAACGAAAAGACCTACACAAGGAATTTATCGCCAACTTCCGGGCTGGCTTTCGTCAACAACTGGATGGCCTGAAAATTGTTGACAAGGATGGCAACGACGTAACTCCTGAAAAAGCCAAGCGGATTCAAAAGGAAAAGGGCCTTAGATAGAATTTATCCTTTCAAAATGATCTAAAATTTTGTAAGATAGTATTTGTGTAATTAACGAATACATCTTTTCCTTCCAGGAAAACAAACACTAAAACCAACGGAGGTTTGGAATAATGAATTTAGGTTTAGCAATCTTTTTGATCATTTTGGCAGCCTTGCTCGGGGCAGCAGCTGGTTTTTACGGCGCTAGAGCTTACATGAAGAACTACTTCCAAAAGAACCCGCCAATTACCCGGGAAATGGTGGAAATGATGATGTCACAAATGGGGCAAAAGCCGTCTGCAAAGAAGGTTAACCAAGTGATGACCATGATCAAGCACCAATCAGCCAAGAACTAAGCTGAAATTTTAGCGGCAGGAAGA
This sequence comes from Lactobacillus equicursoris DSM 19284 = JCM 14600 = CIP 110162, assembly GCF_001434815.1. GTDB lineage: Bacteria > Bacillota > Bacilli > Lactobacillales > Lactobacillaceae > Lactobacillus > Lactobacillus equicursoris. Next base: position 75,088 of record NZ_AZDU01000002.1, on the reverse strand, counting down.
CCTGCTGCTATTTTTTTGCCAAAAATGGAGAATATTAGGCTATAATGAAAGCGAAATTAATAAGCCTTGATAAAATAGAGTGTAAGAAAAGATGGGAGGTAAAAGAGAAAAATGGGAACTTTTAGCAAATTATCCTGGTTCTTCAAAGAGCACCGGAAAAGATACCTGCTGGGGATTATCGCCCTGGTGATCACGGCGGCAGCCAACCTGGTGCCGCCACGGGTTTTGGGCATCATGGCTGACCAGCTGGACACGGGGAAGATCGGCTGGGGACAGTTTTTCACCTATCTTATCGCCATTATTATTGCGGCAGCCTTTTTGTACTTCTTCCGCTTTTACTGGCGTAAAGAAATCTATGGCGGGGCCGCCATTTTGGAAAAAGAACTCCGGGGCAAGCTCTACTGGCACTTTTTGCAGATGGACCGGACCTTCTTCCAGCGCTACCGGACCGGGGACCTGATGGCCCGGGCCACCAACGACGTCCAGGCCGTCCAAAATGTGGCAGGCGACGGGATCTTGACCCTGGTTGATGCCATCGTTACCGGGGGCAGCACCTTGATTGCCATGATTTTCTTGGTCGATTGGCGCTTGACCCTGGCCGCCATGCTGCCCTTGCCGCTCTTAACCATTATTGCCCAGTACCTGGGCCGGCGCCTGCACGATGCCTACCTGGATTCACAGGCAGCCTTTTCCCGCTTGAACAACAAGACGCAAGAGTCCTTGTCTGGGATCAAGGTCTTGAAGACTTTTGGCCAAAGTGAACAAGACGCAGAAGCCTTTAACCAGATGACCTATGAGACGATCGGCATCAATAAGAAAGTCTTCCGAATCGACTCCCTCTATGACCCGCTAATTACCCTGGTCATCGGTGTGACCTACGTGATCACCATTATCTATGGCGGGAGCCTGGTGACCAGCCGCGCCATCAGCCTGGGCCAGCTGATCACTTTTGTGGCCTATATCGGGACCATGGTCTGGCCAATGTTTGCTATTGGCTATCTCTTTAACATCTTGGAAAGAGGGAGCGCCAGCTACGACCGGATTGACAACTTGTTAAAGGAAAAGTCCTTGATCGTTGACTCCAGTGACGGCAAAGAAAGCGAGCGGCGCCTTGAAGGGCAGCTGCGCTACCACATCACTAGCTTTGCCTATCCTGATGAACCTGACCAAGCAGTCTTAAAAAATGTGGATTTTGACTTAAAACCGGGCCAAACGGTGGGTCTAGTGGGCCGGGTCGGGTCTGGCAAGACCACCATTATTCAGCTTTTAATGCGGGAATTTGACAACTACAAGGGTCGCATTACCTTTGCCGGTCACGATATCCGTCAGGTGCCCTTGGACGTTTATCTAAAAGAAATTTCCTACGTTCCGCAAAACAACTTCCTTTTCTCCATGTCGGTTAGAGACAATATTGCCTTTGCCAAGCCTGATGCCAGCAAGGAGGAAGTCGAAGCAGCTGCTAAAAAGGCTGCCCTTCATGACGATATCTTGGCCTTTCCAAAAGGCTACCAAACCATGATTGGGGAAAACGGGGTTTCCCTGTCTGGTGGGCAAAAGCAGCGAATGTCGATTGCCCGGGCACTTTTAAACAACAGCGAAATCCTGATCTTGGACGATGCCTTGTCGGCGGTTGATGCCAAAACGGAGAAGGCGATTTTGGCTAATTTGAGAAAAGAGCGGGAGCAAAAGATCACCGTCATTGCGGCCCACCGCCTGAGCAGCGTGATGGATGCCGACTTGATCTTGGTCATGAAAGATGGCCGCGTCGCTGAAGCTGGGACTCATGACCAGCTGCTGGGCTTGGGCGGTTGGTATAAGCGGATGTGGGACCGGCAAGAATTAGCCAAGAAGGTGGGTGAAAGCGATGAATAACGACAGTCAAGAAGAATACCAATCAGTCTGGAATCAAACGATCACTGTTAAAGAACAGTGGCGGATCCTAAAGCGGCTTTGGAAATTCATCTGGCTTTTTAAGGCAGAGCTGTTAACGGCCTTAGCCGGGATGATCATCGTTTCTGCCATCAACATGATGCTGCCAACCTGGCTGCAGTACTATATGGACCACTATCTAAAAGGCGACCACGTTAGCTTCCAGATCATGGTCTATGTAGCCTTGATTTACGCCTTAGGTATCTTATTTAAGGCGGTTTTCCAGTTTACTTATGAGTATCTTTACGCTTTGACGGGGGAGAAGGCCCTGGAAAAAATCCGCCGGGTACTTTACCATAAGATCCATACCTTGGGGATGCGGTACTTTGACCAAACTCCAGCCGGTTCGATTTTGTCTAGAGTGACCAATGACACCATGACTCTTAGCACCTTTATGCAGGTCTTTTCGGCCTTCATGCTGGGGATTGTGTCCATAATCACGGCCTTGATTGCCATGTACATGGCGGATCCAGTTGCGGCAACGATTGTTTTCTTTTTTGTACCGGTCATCATTTTTGCTATTTGGCTGTATAACCGGATCAACTCTAAGACCTACCACGAATACCGGGCACGCAACTCCTTGATCAACACCAAGCTGGAGGAAAGCATTGCCGGGATTTCGGTCATCCAGCAGTTCCGTCAGGAAAAGCGGATCAACCAAGAATTTGAAAAAATTAACAACCAGCAGATGCAGACCCGCTTTAAGCTGATTACGACCAATGGTCTCTTGCTATCACCTTTTACCGGGCTATTGTACTCGCTGGCCTTGGTAGCCGTGTTAGTCTGGTTTGGCTACCCGCTCCGGCAAACCTTTGTGCCAGCCGGGGTTATCTATGCCTTCTCCAATTATATCCAGAACTTCTTTAATCCCTTGTCAGACATGATGAACTCGCTGACATTTTTTACCGATGGGATTGTCGCCGGCAAGCGGATTTTTAAGATTCTGGACCAAGAAGAATATGAGCCAGAGCAAAGGGGCAAAGAGGACGCCAAGATTACCGAAGGGAAGATCGAATTTAAGCACGTATCTTTCTCTTATGATGGCAAGCACGACGTCCTGCACGACGTTTCCTTCACCCTTTTGCCAGGGCAAACCCTAGGCATCGTTGGTCACACGGGCTCAGGCAAAAGCTCCATTATCAACGTCATGATGCGCTTTTACGAGTTCCATGACGGCGAGATCCTGCTGGATGGACACGACATTCGGGACTTTAGCAAAGAAGAGCTCCGGAAAAAGCTCGGTCTGGTCTTGCAGGAACCCTTCATGTTCTACGGGGATGTTGCTTCTAACATCCGCCTTTATAATGACCAGATTTCAGATGCAGCCATTAAAAGGGCGGCGGAAACGGTCCAAGCTGACCGCTTTATCGAAAAACTGCCTGGCAAGTACCATGCTAAGGTGATTGAAGGCGGCAGCGAATTCTCCAGCGGGGAAAAGCAGCTGATTTCTTTTGCCAGAACTTTGGTTACTGACCCCAAGATCCTGATCCTGGATGAAGCGACGGCTAATGTTGACACGGAAACCGAAAGCCTGATTCAAGAAGGGCTGAAAAAGTTGCGCAAAGGCCGGACGACCTTGGCCATTGCTCACCGCCTGTCAACGATTGCCGATGCTGACCAGATCATTGTCTTAGACAAGGGGCGGATCGTTGAACACGGGACTCACGAAGAATTGCTGGCGCAAAAGGGCTACTACTACGACCTATACACCTTGCAGCAAAACCGTGACCTGTAATAAAATAGATACAAAAAATGTCTTGGATTGATTCCAAGACATTTCTTTTTTCTTTTAACTTTTGGATTGTTTGATGTTTTGTGCTTTGTGCTTTTCTACTCAATCCCTGCTAATTGCAGGTTTTTGACTACCTTGAGCCTTTTCAAATCAGCGGTTAATTTTTCTAGACTAGCTTCCATTTGGCTGAGGTCTAAAGACATTAAGACGCTGGCCTGGTGCTGGAGGGGGATGGCTTGGGAAATGGTCAAAATTGAAGCCCCTTGATTGGTGATGCAGGTGATGACCGAGGCAAGTGCTCCTGGCTCATCCGACAGCAGAATGGAAAAAACTGCCTGGTGGCTTGTCGTCATCTCTTTGGGCCGGAAGACATAGTCTTTGTAGCGGTAATAAGTGTTGCGGGAGATGCCGACTCTTTCAGCAGCTTCTGTAACCGTGGCTGCTTCCTTGCCCTCCAGCAGCTCGCGAGCTCGGATGACCTTTTCCAGGTAGTCTGGAAGAATTTTTTTATGAACGTATAAGTAATCTGCCACCACTTTTTCCTCGACATTTCTCTTTAATTTTTGTTTAATAAAAACAGGCAATTGCCCTTGTCAGATCCTGTTAAGAATGATACTATGTTTTTATCTTGAAAACAAGTGTCCCTGATAGAGAAACACAGGAGGCGGAAATGGAAATTGCGGTATTAGGCTGGGGTGTTGTTGGCGGCGGCATGATCAAGCTGATTGATGAGGCGAAGACGCCCCTTTTAAAGCAGCTGCATGTGAAGCGCGTTTTGATTCACCGGCCAGAAAAAGCGGTAGATGACCGCTGCACGACTGATATTAATGAAATTTTAAATGACCCTGAAATTTCAATTGTCTGTGAGTGCATTGGGGGGCTGGAACCTGCTCATGAATATGCCAAAAAGGCTCTGGAAAAGGGCAAGCATGTGGTAACGGCCAATAAGAAGATGCTAGCGACTTTTGCCAGTGAACTGTTTGACCTGGCCAGGCAAAAAGACCTGACCATTGGCTATGAAGCCTGCGTGGGCGGGGGCATCCCTTGGATTGCCAATTTAGAGCGGATCAAGCGCCTTGAGCCAGTAGAAGCCTTCCAAGGCATCTTGAACGGCACCAGCAACTACATCTTGTCCCAAATGGAGCAAAAGGGTGCCGGCTTTGCTGAATGCCTGAAAAAGGCGCAAGAACTCGGCTATGCCGAAAGCGACCCAAGCGATGACATTGACGGCCATGACGTCTGCTACAAGGTAGTCTTGTCAGCCTTGACTGCCTTTGACCAGGCGGTTGACCCAAAAGAGGTGCCAACTTTTGGCATCCGCCACTTGACCAAGGAGGATTTTGCCTTTGCCAAAGGGCAGGGCCGGACGATCAAGTTAATCGGTCAAGGCAGAAAAACAGCTGAGGGCGTCAGTCTCCAAGTTCTGCCAGTCATGGTCAAAGCAGACAGCCTGCTGGGCAGCGTCAGCTTAAATTTCAATGCGGGCAAGACCTGGTCTAAGAGCCTTGGTCCAGCAGCCTTTGTTGGGCAAGGCGCGGGTTCTTTCCCAACGGCTCATGCGGCTGTGCAGGATTTGCTTGATATCTTAGAGGCTAATTCGCCAGTTGCGGCCTTTGAGCCAGCAGAAAATCAAGCAGGAGATAAGCAGACTTTTTACGTTCGCAGTCAGAAAATTTCGGTTTTTGCTAGTGTTACACAGGAAAAAGTCAGCGACGATGCGATTGTTACCAAGCCTTTAACGATTGACGAGATTGGTCAATTGCTTAAGGCAGCAAAAGATGAGGACCTTTTCTTAGCAGGGATTGAAGATGATTAAAGTTGTAAAATTTGGCGGCTCTTCAGTTGCCAACAGTGAACAGTTTCAAAAAGTCAAAAAGATCGTGACCAGCGACCCCAGCCGCAAGTTTGTCGTCACCAGTGCCTGCGGCAAGAGCGGCAAAGACGACCACAAGGTGACAGACCTGCTCTACTTGTGCGCGGCTCACATCAATTACGGGGTATCATACGAGTCAATTTTTGCCTTGATTAATGAAAAATATACGGAAATCAAGGACAGTCTGGGCCTGTCCATTGATCTCGCCAGTGAATTTGCCCAAATCAAGCGCAATATTGACCAAGACCTCAACGTCGACTACCTGGTTTCGCGGGGCGAATATTTGACTGCCCTGTGCCTAGCTGAATACCTTGGCGCTGACTTCGTCGACGCCAGCCAGGTGATCCGCTTTAACTATGATGGCACAATCAACCTGGACAAGACCCGCGAGCTTTTAACCGCCAAGGTGACGCCGGGGCGCTTGACGGTGATTCCTGGCTTTTACGGGGCCCTGCCAAATGGCGTGATCAAGGTCATGAGCCGGGGCGGGTCCGACATTACCGGGTCGGTGGTTGCCAACGCCTTTGACGCCGACGTCTATGAAAACTGGACCGATATCTCTGGCTTTTACGTAGCGGATCCCCGCTTGGTGAAAAATCCCGTCCAAATTCCCCGCATTACCTACAGTGAGCTCCGGCAGATGAGCTACATGGGGGCCAATGTCTTACACGACGATGCGGTTTTCCCGGTTAGGGAAAAGAACATCCCCATTAATGTGAGAAACACCAACCACCCGGAGAAACCGGGCACGATGATCATGAATGACTGCAGCGACTTAGACCAAGAAGACCCGCCGCACATCATTACCGGGATCACGGGCAAGCGGGACTTTACGGTGATCACCTTGGTTCAGTCACATGCCTCTGCTGAGGCCGGCTTTTTAAGAAAGGCCCTGTCCATTTTTGAAAAATACCAGGTGTCAATTGAAAGCGTGCCGGTGACCGTTGATACTTTTTCTATCGTGGTTCAAAGCAAGACCATTGAGAAAAAGCTCTACGAGATCATTTCTGAGCTGAAAAAAGAGCTCCACTTTGACGACGTGCAAGTCGAAAGCCACTTAGCCATGCTGGCGGTGGTCGGCCGGGCCATGCGGCGGGTGCCGGGGATGTCCGGCAAGCTCTTGTCGGTTCTAGGTGACCAGCAGATCAACATCCGGACCCTTAGCCAGGCCTGCGACGAGCAAAGCATCGTGATTGGGGTCGAAAACAAGGACTTTGGCAAGGCGATTCAAGCCATTTATCAACAATTTATTAGTGAAGAAAATAGAAAGCGTTAATTAATCGAAATGAAGATTGGTATTTTAGGTGCAACTGGTGCCGTTGGCCGGCAAATGCTGGAATGTATTGCAGAAAGACAGATTCCTGCTGATGAAATTAGAGTTTTTGCTTCAAAGCGCTCTGAAGGCAAGAAGATTCCTTTTAAAGACCAAGAATTGACGGTAGAAGTGGTCAGCCAAGAGCGCTTGAACGGCTTAGACTTTGTCCTGGGTGCCGTTTCTAACAGCCTGTCTAAGACCTACCGGCCAATGGTGGAAAAAAGCGGTGCCGTTTACATCGACAACAGCTCAGCTTTCCGCCAAGAAGAAGGCGTGCCGCTGGTTGTGCCTGAAATCAACGGTGAAGATGCCTTGGCCCACCACGGTGTGATTGTCAACCCGAACTGCTCAACTGCCATTACCTTGATGGCCCTGGCCCCAATCGCCAAGCTGTCCAAGATCGTGGCCATTAATGCCTGCACCTACCAAGCCGTGTCCGGTGCCGGCATGAACGGGATCAAGGAACTGGAAGAAGAAGTTGACGCCTTGGCCAAGGGCGAGGCAGTCACTCCTAATGTTTTCCCAGCTCAGATTGCCTTTAACGTGATTGCGGATATCGGCAGCGAACTGGAAAATGGCTACACGACTGAAGAAATGAAGATGCAAAACGAGGGCCGTAAGATCCTGCACCTGCCAGACTTGAAGGTCACTTGTACCTGCGTTAGAGTGCCAGTTTACCGGTCCCACTCGATCAGTGCTACGGTGGTAACTGAAGACCACGTGAGCGTAGAGGACGCCAAGAAGGCAATCGCTGCCTTTGCAGGGGACCACTTGGTAGTGGACCATACGCCAATGCCGCTTGAAAATTCCGACCACGACTTTGTCCAAGTAGGCCGCATTCGCCAGGACCTGATCAACGAAAACGGCTTGACCCTCTGGTGCACCGGGGACCAAATCCGCAAGGGTGCTGCTACTAACGCTGTCCAGATCATGGAATACCTGCTGGATCACGCTGAGTAAGAAAAAATAGATAGAAAAAAGGATTGAAGGCTAACTTCAATCCTTTTTGATTTTTATTTGGCTTCGTAGTGGAAGCTTGGGTCTAGCTCGTTGTCCAGTTTTTGCCAAGCATCTTCTAGTTCTTGGTTATACTTGGCTTCTATTTCCGGCGTCAATTTGGTCTTGCGGTCGATGTAGATGGGGTCGCCGAAGTTGACTTCTAGACCCTTTCTCAAGAGGACACCCTTAAAGGTGATGGGGCCTTGGTAAACGACTGGCAAAAGGGGTCTGCCGGACATTCTGGCGATGACTAAAGAGCCGGACTTTAAGGAAGCTGAGTGTCTGGTTCCGGATGGAAACATGATTAAGGACAAGCCTTCTGACTTCAGCCCTTTGACTGGGATTTTGATTACAGATGGACCGGGGTGTTCCCGGTTAACTGGAAAAGCGTGGGCGTTATTTAAGATCCAGCGCAGGATCGGATTTTTAAAAAGTTCCTGCTTGGCCATAAACATGAATTCATCTGGGCTAGCCGCCAGGGCAAACAAGATTGGCTCCCACCAGGTCCGGTGCGGGGCGACCATGATGTAGGTGCCGTCCGGGATGCGGTCTTTATGGTGGACATGCAGGTGGCCATTTAAGACCCAGACGATGAAGCGGGCAATTGGCCGAAAAATACGATAAAGCATAAAGTGACCTCCGAATGTAGTAAAATTATTATATCACACTTGAAATCAGAGCTAAGAATATTGAAGGTACTAGCAGAAAATTAGAAGAAAGACGAGTGAATATGGTAGAACTGAAAGACGGAGAGCGAATTGACTACATGCTGGGGGACCAGCTGAAAATCATCCAAGATGAGCATTCTTTTGCTTTTTCTTTAGACACCCTGCTCATGGCTTATTGGGCTAAACAGGCGATCAAGGACCGCTCCAAAGTGGTCGAGCTCTGCAGCGGCAACGGAGCAGCTAGCCTATACATGGCTGCCTTTAACCGGGCCCACTATGATGACGTTGAATTGCAGCCAGAGATTGTCTCAAAGGCTGAGCGGTCAATTGAGCTGAACCATTTTGAAAACCGGATCAAGGTCTACCAGGGCAATGTCAAGGAAGCGGGTAAATTTTTAAAAAAAGACAGCTATGACGTCGTGGTTGTTAACCCGCCATACTTTAAGGCACCAGAAGGCCACCTGCTGAACCCTGACCGCTCTAAAGCCATTGCCCGCCATGAGCTGGAGATTAACTTAGAAGAGATCATCGAGGTTGCGTCAGGCCTGCTAAAAATGAAAGGGAAGATGTTCATGGTCCACCGGCCAGAGCGACTGGGAGAAATCATTGCCTACGGCATGAAGCATGATTTGCCAGTTAAAAGCGTCCAGCCCTTTGTGTCAAGACGAGGACAAGAGGCCAACTTGGTGATCGTTGAAGCAGTCAGAAGCGGTAAGGCCGACGGCCTAGTCTTGCACGACGCCATTGAAGTCCATGAAGCAAATGGCGAAAATACCCCACAAATTAGGGAAATCTTGGAAGCGCGGATCCCAAGTAAAGAGGAAAAGCACTACTTTTATGTCCTCCTTTGCGCTGATGGGACCTTTTACGGCGGCTACACTAACGATTTAAAGCACCGCCTGGAGATGCATAATTCCGGAAAAGGAGCTAAGTACACCAAGAGTAGACGCCCCGTCAAGATGATTTACCACGAGGAATTTGCCGACAAGAAGCTGGCCATGAAGCGGGAGTACTGGTTTAAGCACCACGACCGAGCCTGGAAGGAAAAGTTTTTAAAAGAGCACCAGGTGGACTTTTAGATAGTTAAAAATCTTATTGCATTTTTAACAAAAATTTGATAAGCTAAAAAAGCGTGCAATTCACGCTAGAAAAAACACATCAAGAGCGATCGGTCGTCAGGTGCCTTAACATCAGGTTGACGACTGAAATGAACGCTTGAGAGGAAATAACCTAGGAGGAATTTATTTATGTCAGTTGTATCTATGAAGCAATTGCTTGAAGCCGGCGTACACTTCGGCCACCAAACTAGAAGATGGGATCCTAAGATGAAGCCATACATCTTCACTCAAAGAAACGGGATCTACATCATCGACTTGCAAAAGACCATCAAGATGCTTGACGACGCCTACAACTACGTTAAGGCTGTTGCTCAAGACGACGGTGTTTTCTTGTTTGTTGGTACTAAGAAGCAAGCTCAAGAAGCAATCGCTGAAGAAGCTACTCGTGCAGGCCAATACTACGTTAACCAACGTTGGCTTGGTGGTACTTTGACTAACTGGACTACCATCCAAAGCCGGGTTAAGCGTTTGAAGGACCTCAAGAAGATGGCTGAAGACGGCACTTTTGATGTCTTGCCAAAGAAGGAAGTTGCCTTGCTCACTAAGGAAATGGACAAGCTGCAAAAGTTCTTGGGCGGTATCGAAGACATGCCTCGGATCCCAGACGTGATGTTCGTTGTTGACCCTAAGAAGGAAAAGATTGCCGTTCACGAAGCTAACAAGCTTGGCATTCCTGTTGTTGCCATGGTTGACACTAACACTGACCCAACTCCAATCGACGTTATCATCCCATCAAACGACGACGCTATCCGCGCTATCCGTTTGATCGCTGGTGCTATGGCTGATGCTGTTATCGAAGGCAAGCAAGGCGCTGACAACGAAGACGTTGAAAAGGAATTGTCTGAAAGTGCTGAAGAAGTTTCTAGCGAAGAAGTAGACGACGCTGAATAATTTGTCGTAAAATATCTTTGTAGAAAATAATTAATTTAGTGTGACCTGGAGGACATTTTATAATGGCTAACATTACTGCTAAGCAGGTTAAGGAATTACGTGAAACTACTGGCGCCGGTGTTATGGATGCCAAGAAGGCCCTTGTTGCCGCTGACGGTGACATGGAAAAGGCTATCCAAATCATCCACGAAAAGGGTATGGCTAAGGTAGCCAAGAAGGCTGACCGCGTTGCTGCGGAAGGTTTGACTGGTATCTACGTTGACGGCAACGTTGCTGCTGTTGTTGAAGTCAACTCAGAAACTGACTTCGTTGCTCAAAACGCTCAATTCCAAAGCTTGGTAAAGGAAGCTGCTGAAACTGTTGCCAAGGGCAAGCCAGCTACTAAGGAAGAAGCACTTGCTTTGACCACTCCATCTGGCGAAACTTTGGAAGCTGCTTTCGTTAACGCTACTGCAACTATCGGTGAAAAGATTTCATTCCGTCGTTTTGCTGTTCTTGAAAAGACCGACAGCCAACACTTTGGCGCTTACCAACACAACGGTGGCCGCATCGGTGTTGTAACTGTTTTGGACGGCGGCGATGAAACGATCGCTAAGCACATTGCCATGCACATTGCGGCAATGAAGCCTTCTGTTTTGTCATACAAGGAACTTGACCCAGCCCTCGTTCACGAAGAACTGGCTCAATTGAACCACAAGATCGACCAAGACAACGAATCACGTGCATTGGTTAACAAGCCAGCTTTGCCACACTTGAAGTATGGTTCAAAGGCGCAATTGACTGATGAAGTTATTGCCCAAGCTGAAGAAGACATCAAGGCAGAACTGAAGGCAGAAGGCAAGCCAGAAAAGATCTGGGACAAGATTATCCCAGGTAAGATGGCTCGTTTCATGCTTGACAACACTAAGGTTGACCAAGACAAGACTTTGCTTGCTCAAGTTTACATCATGGACGACAGCAAGACTGTTGAACAATACCTTGATTCAATCAACGCTTCAGTTGTAGAATTCGTTCGTTTCGAAGTCGGCGAAGGCATCGAAAAGAAGCAAGAAGACTTTGCTGCTGAAGTTGCTGCACAAATGAAGAACTAATTTCTTCTAGCTAGAAAAAGGATGGGAAATCCCATCCTTTTTTTGTGCGACTTTTTTCTTAGGCTAGCAAGAAAGATGACAATTTTTACTTAAGCACTTAAAATAAAGAAGACAGCGTCTGTATTTATGGTAAAATAGTTAGAGCAAATTAGGAGGGCATTATGAGTCAAGTAAAATATCATCGTATCATTTTGAAAATTTCTGGTGAAGCCTTAGCAGGTGATAAGGGCACTGGCATTGATCCAGTTGTGATCAAGAAGCTGTCCCAAGAAATCAAGCTGGTTCACGACATGGGCGTGCAAATCGGCGTTGTCTGCGGCGGCGGCAACATGTGGCGCGGGGAAACTGGCGCTAAGCTGGGCATGGAAAGAGCTCAAGCTGACTACATGGGGATGCTGGCAACGATCATGAACGGCCTGGCCTTGCAAGATGGCCTGGAAACTGCCGGCGTACCAACGAGATTGCAAACTTCAATCTCCATGCGGCAAGTTGCTGAACCATACATCAGACGCGTTGCCATCAGCCACTTGGAAAAGAACCGCGTTGTGATCTTCGGTGGTGGTACGGGTAACCCTTACTTCTCAACCGACACGACCGCTGCCTTGAGAGCTGCTGAAATCGGCGCTGACGTGATCTTGATGGCCAAAAACGGCGTTGACGGCGTCTACACGGCTGATCCAAACCTTGATCCAGAAGCCAAGAAGTTTGCCGAATTGACCCAACTGGACATGATCTCCAAGGGCCTGCAGGTAATGGACAGAACTGCCAGCTCCCTGTCAATGGACACCCACATTCCATTGATCGTCTTCAACATCAACACTCCAGGCAACATCAAGCGGGTTGTGGAAGGCGAAAACATCGGGACGATTATTAGAGGTGATAAATAATGAACAACGAAATTATTGAAAAAGCCAAGAGCAACATGGCCAAGTCAATTGACGTCTACCAAAGCAACTTGGCTACGGTGCGGGCCGGCGTTGCCAACGCTTCCTTGCTTGACCGCGTCATGGTTGAATACTACGGCGTGCCAACTCCTTTGACCCAAATGGCTGGGGTAACCATCCCAGAACCACGCGTTTTGATGATCACTCCTTATGACAAGAGCTCCCTGAACAACATCGAACACGCTATCTTGGCTTCAGACCTGGGCTTGACCCCAGCTAATGATGGTAACGTAATTCGCTTGGTAATTCCGCAATTGACCGGTGAACGCCGACAAGAAATTGCCAAGGAAGTCGGCAAGCTGGCTGAAGAAGCCAAGATTGCGGTCCGCAACGTTCGCCAAGAAGCCATGAAGGCCTTGAAGAAGTCTGAAAAAGACGGCGACTTGACTGAAGACGAAGAAAGACGCTTGGAAAAGGACGTGCAAAAGGTTACTGACGACGCCACTAAGAAGATCGATCAAATGGCAGACAATAAGCGCAAGGAAATTACGCAAGGTTAACCGATGAGCGAAGTAAAAGAATTAAACCATCTGGCCATCATCATGGATGGCAATGGCCGCTGGGCCAAGAAGCGGCATATGCCCCGCTTTATGGGCCACAAGGCCGGGATGGACAATGTCGAAAAAATTGCTTTAGCAGCTGATGAGTTGGGAATTAAAGTCCTGACTCTTTATGCTTTTTCAACCGAAAACTGGGCCCGGCCCAAAGACGAGGTTAACTACCTGATGAACCTGCCAGTCAAGTTCTTTGACAAGTTCATGCCACGTCTGCAGGCGCACAATGTCAAGGTCAACATCATGGGCTACCTGGATGAATTGCCAGAATCAACTAGAAATGTGGTTGAGCGGGCCATGAAGGAAACGGCCAATAACACCGGCCTCATCTTAAACTTTGCCTTCAACTATGGCTCAAGAAAAGAGATTGTTTCAGCGGTTAAGAAGATTGCAGAAAAAACTGCTGCTGGTGAGCTTGACCCAAGTGCCATTGACGAAGACCTGGTCAGTGAGAACCTGATGACGGCCCAGTTTGCTCCATATAGCGATCCTGACCTCCTCATTCGGACCTCTGGCGAGCAGCGGATCAGCAACTTCTTGCTCTGGCAATTGGCTTATTCAGAACTGGCCTTTACCGACAAGGCTTGGCCAGATTTCGATGAAAAAGATTTAGCAGATATGGTAAAGATTTACCAAGGCCGCCACCGCCGCTTTGGCAAATTAGATGAAACAGATAGTTAGGTTTTATGAAACAAAGAGTTATTACGGCAATTATTGCTTTATTGATTTTTATTCCGGTCCTCTTGGCAGGCGGTATGTGGATTGACTGGTTGGCTGTGATTCTGGCAGCGATCGGGATCAGCGAAGTCTTTTTGATGAAAAAGCAAATCCTGGTATCGGTCGACTTCACCTTAGCCTGCTTGGCCACCTTGACCTGGACGGTGCCAAGTGCCTTCTTTAGCTTCTTGCCTCCGCACTGGAGCAAGTGGGGCATCTTCTACGCCTTGGTCATGCTCTTATTGACCTGGACCGTCTTGTCCAAGAACAAGACCACTTTTGACGACATTGGCGTTTATGTCTTATCCAGCCTGTACATCGGGACGGGCTTTCACTACTTAGCAGCCCTGCGTAATAGCGGGACTTATGGCTTGTGGCGGATCCTCTTTGCCTTTGTCATCGTCTGGACGACGGACACGGCCGCGTACATGGTCGGCCGCAAGCTGGGCAAGCACAAGCTTTGGCCAGTGATCAGCCCTAACAAGACTTGGGAAGGTTCCATCGGGGCCGTCATTATCGCGGTTATTGTTTCCGCTATTTATGTCAACTTCGTGCCAATGGGGGCCGACAAGACCACTTTGATCATTGCTTCCTTCTTCTTGTCCATCGTGGGCCAGATGGGGGACTTGGTCGAATCTGCCTACAAGCGTTTCTACGGCGTCAAGGACTCAGGCAAGATCTTGCCAGGGCACGGCGGGATCTTAGACCGCTTTGACAGTACGCTGTTTGTCTTGCCAATCGTGGCTTTAATCTTCGGGATTTAGGAGGACCTTGTGAAAAGTATTCTGGCTTTTATCATCATTTTTGGCTTGGTAGTCTTCGTCCATGAATTTGGACACTTCTTTGTGGCGAAAAAGGCCGGAATTTTGGTTCGGGAATTTTCGATTGGCATGGGGCCAAAACTGGTTCAGTGGCGGCGGACCCAAACCACTTACACTATTCGCTGGCTGCCCTTAGGCGGTTATGTCCGCTTAGCTGGTCGCGACGAGCAAAGTGAAATTGACCCAGGGACCGCCATTGTCGTCCAATTTGGGGACGGCGGCAAGGTTAACCGGATTGATGCTTCTGAAGCCGACCTGCCCATTGAAGGGACGCCGGTCAGAGTGATCAAGGCCGACTTGGTCGATGCTTTAACCATTACTGGCTATGAAAATGGCGACGAGGAAAAAGAGGTAACCTACCAGGTTGACCATGATGCCACGATCATTGACGATTCCGGCACGGAATTGCAAATTGCCCCTCGCGACACCCAGCTCCAAGAAGCCAAGCCTTGGAAGAAGATCGCAGTCAGCTTCGCTGGGCCTTTGATGAACGTGGTCTTGGGCTTTGTCGTCTTGTTCATCTACAGCTTTGCGGCTACTGGCCCCGCCACCACCACCATTGGTCAGGTAACGGCCAATTCGCCGGCTCAAACTGTCTTAAAGAAAAACGACCAGATCTTGGCCGTTAACGGGCAAAAAACTGCTACTTTTGAAGCGGTAAGCGAAGAAATCTCTGCCTCCAAGGGCAAGACCATCACTTTTAAGGTTAAGAGAAGTGGTGCGGTCAAGACCGTGAAGGTCAAGCCGAAATATTCTAAGACGACCAAGTCTTATATTGTGGGGATCGTGGCCAAGCCTGATAATTCCTTTGGGGCCAAGGCCAAGCGTGGCTGGCAGCTGAGCTGGCAGGTAACCGGGATGATCTTCCAGGCCCTGGGCAACCTCTTTAAGCACTTCAGCCTAAATAAATTGTCTGGCCCAGTTGGGATTTACTCTGAAACCTCTAAGGCCACCAGCATGGGGCTGACCTATATGCTGGCCTTTGTCGGGATGCTGTCGATCAACCTGGGGATTGTCAACTTGATTCCAATTCCGGGCCTAGACGGCGGCAAGCTTTTGCTGGAAATTATTGAACTAATCCTGGGACACCCAATCTCAGAAGAACATGAAACCCTTGTCGACTTAATCGGGGTGGTCTTCTTATTGCTCCTGATCATCGCGGTTACTGGCAACGATATTTATCGCTACTTTATCAAGTAATTCCTAAAAGAAGCATACAAACTAAATTAGGAGAAATTTTACTCATGCGTCAAACTATTTTTTTCATGCCAACTCTTAAGGAAACCCCAGCTGATGCGGTTGCTAAAAGCCACCAAGTCATGCTGCGCGGGGGCTACATCCGCCAGGTTACGGCCGGTGTTTATGCCTACTTGCCACTTGGCTACAAGGTCTTAAGAAAGACTGAAAAGATCATCGAAGAAGAAATGGCTAATGCCGGCGTTGTGGAAATGATCATGCCGCACATGCTGCCAGCCTCCATGTGGGAAGAATCAGGCCGTTTGCCTAAGTATGGTCCAGAAATGTTCCGCTTGAAGGACCGCCACGGCCGGGAAATGCTTTTGGGGCCAACTCACGAAGAAACCTTTACTGAAGTGGTTGCCAAGTCTATCAAGTCCTACAAGCAAATGCCGCTTCACCTTTACCAAATCCAAACCAAGTTTAGAGACGAAAACCGTCCTCGCTTTGGTTTGCTTCGTGGCCGGGAATTCGTGATGCTGGATGGCTACAGCTTTGCGGCTACCCGGGAACAATTGGACAAGCAGTTTGAAGATGAAAAGGCCGCATACCTGCGTATCTTCAAGCGGACTGGCGTTGAAGTGCGTCCAGTTATCGCCGACTCCGGCACTATGGGCGGGAAGAACTCTACTGAATTCCAAGCACCAGCTGCCGTTGGTGAAGACACCATTGCCACTAACGCTTCAGGCACTTACGCTGCCAACCTGGAAATGGCAGTCAGCGTTGATACCTTTAAGCAAGAGCCAGAAGACTTAAAGGCCATGGAAAAGGTTGCTACGCCAGACTGCGACAGCATCGAAAAATTGACTGCCTTCTTGAAGGTGCCAGCAACCAGAATCGTTAAGAGCATTCTTTACATTGTTGATGAAAAGAAGAAAGTTCTGGTTTTGATCCGGGCTGACAAGGAAATCAACGAAGTTAAGTTGACTCACCTTTTGGACTGCGACAGCCTCCGCATCGCTGAAAATGCTGAATTGGCTGAGTTGACTGGTGCTGAAAAGGGCGGCGTTGGTCCAGTTAATGCTGACTGGGCAGACGAAATCGTGGCTGATGAAACGGTTAAGGGCCTTTACAACGTGGTTGTGGGTGCCGGCGAAACCGACTACCAATTCGTCAACGCTAACCTTGACCGGGACTTCAAGGTTGACCAATTTGCTGATTTGCGCATTGCCAACGAAGGCGAACCAGACCCAGTTAACGGTGAACCACTGCAATTCACCACTTCCATTGAAGTTGGTCACATCTTCAAGCTTGGGACCTACTACACGGAAACCATGGGAGCCAACTTCTTGGACCAAAATGGCAAGACCCAGCCAGTCATCATGGGCTCATACGGGATTGGGGTTACTCGCCTTTTGTCAGCCGTTGTTGAACAACACGCCACTGAAAACGGCGTGGCTTGGCCAAAGGAAATCGCACCATTTGGCATCCACATCATTCAAATGAAGATGAAGGATGAAATCCAAACCAAGCTGGCTGAAGACCTGGAAGCCAAGTACGCTAAGTACGACGTCCTTTACGATGACCGTAACGAACGTCCAGGCGTCAAGTTCAACGATGCCGACTTGGTTGGGGCCCCAATCAGAATTACGGTTGGCCGCGACGCTGCCGATGGCGTAGTTGAAGTTAAGCGCCCAGGCGATGATAGTGCCCAGAAGGTCGCTATCACCGATTTGGACGATTACATTTCTAGCGTATTAGATTAGGATTGAAAACTCGTGACTGATAAAAACGAACTTTTACGTAAGCTTTTAAAGCAGGTGAACTTCCCCCTGAACGGGGAAGATGGGGCGCTTTTACAGGCAGGAGAGATTAAAAACGTGGATGTCTACAGTCAAGAACGTCGGTGGGATATCCACGTTTTTTTTGATACTCCCCTCCAATTTGTGACCTATAACGCCTTAAACACTGCGATTAAAAATGAATTTGCCGACTTTGTCGACGTTAGCCTCTATGTGGAAACGGCTGATGGCAGCCAGCAGCACCTTCCAGACTACTGGCATTTTGCTGTCGAAAATTCACAGTCTCTGGCCAGCCAACCGGCTGCTCAAGCCTTTTTGGCAGAGCAAACGCCGCGCCTGGACAGCCAGCGCTGGGTGATCCCGGTTAACGGCGAGCTGATGGACAAGATTCTGGAACAGCAGTTGCTTGATTCATTCTCTTTGGAACTAAGAAATTATGGCTTTTTCAATGTCAAATTGCTGACAGAAGTGTCCAGCCAGGGCAGCCAAAACGACTTTGATAGTTTGGCCCAGTTGGTGGAAGCTCATGAAAAAAGCATGCAGCAGGCCTTCCAAAATGCTCCGGATAAGCCAAAACCCAAGCCCCAGTCCAAATACCCAGCCAGACGAGGCAAGCGGACCGCTTTTGGTCCAGGCGCCATCGCCGAAAATGCCGAAATTACTCAGCTGAAAGACTTGTCTGAAGACCAGCGCAGCGCGGTCGTTGAAGGTCACGTCTTCAAGGCTGAAATGCAGGAATTACGGTCAGGCTCCTTTATTTTTACCGGGGAAATGACCGACTATACTAGTTCCATCTCCTTTAAAAAGTTCGTCCGGGACTCAGATAAAGAAGAAATTGAATACCTGCAAGGGGTTAAGCCTGGTACCTGGATCAAGATGCAGGGCAGCCTAAAAGACGACCCATATGCCCACGACTTGGTCTTTAACATCTACAGCATGGAATTAACCAAGCACATTGGCCGGCAGGAGACTTATGAAGGCGAAGACAAGCACGTAGAGCTGCATGTCCACACTAACATGTCCCAGCTGGATGCAACCGCTGACGTCAAAGACATTATCCAAACCGCCAAGGCCTTTGGGCAAAAGGCAATCGGGATTACTGACCACGCTGACCTGCAGGCTTTGCCAAACGCCTTTGAAGCCGGCAAAAAGGCGGGAATCAAGGTCATCATGGGCCTTGAAGCCAACATGGTAGATGACCATGGCCTGCTTGTATTAAACCCTGCCTCCATGAAGTATGAAGACCAAGAATTCGTTATCTTCGACGTGGAGACGACTGGTCTGTCTTCTGTTTACGATACCATCATTGAAATTGGGGCCGTCAAGATGAAGAATGGGGAAGTGATTGAGCGCTTTGACAAATTCATCAACCCCCACCATCCGCTGTCAGAAGCCACCATCAACTTGACGTCGATTACCGATGACATGGTGCAGGCAGCCGATGACGAAGACGTGGTCATCAAGCAGTTTATGGACTTCTACGGGAATGACCCGCTTTGCGGCCACAATGTTCAATTTGACGTGGGCTTCGTCAATGCTGCTTTAAGAAGAAACAATTTGCCAGAAATCAGCCAGCCGGTTGTCGACACCCTGGAAGTGTCTAGACTTTTACACCCTGAGCAGTCCCGGCACACTCTGGATTCCCTTTGCCGCAAGTACAATGTGGTCTTGGAGCACCACCACCGGGCCAACCAGGATGCCGAGGCGACGGGGTACTTGATGTTTAAGCTGCTGGATGCCTTTAATGCCAAGTACGGCGAAGATGACCTGGGCAAGATGAACGACTACAGCAACGGCGAAGGCTACAAGCGGGCTCGGCCGACCCATACGACCATCTTGGCCTTGAACCAAAAGCCCGGCCTGCGTAACCTATATGAACTCGTTTCCCTGGCTGGGATCAAGTACAACTACAAGGGCCTAAGAACGCCAAAGTCTGAATTAAGACGCCTCCACGCTGGCCTTTTATATGGTTCTGCCTGCAGCCAGGGTGAGGTCTTCATCGCCATGATGCAAAAGGGCTATGAAGAAGCCAAAAAGAAGGCTGAATTCTATGACTTCTTAGAAATTCAGCCGCCATCTAACTATGAAGACTTGATCAATGACGGTTTGATCAAGGACGAAGCCCAGCTGGAAGAAATCTTGACCAATATCTATAAACTGGGCAAGGAACTAGGCAAGCCAGTGGTCGCAACCAGCGATAGCCACTACATCGAAAAACATGAGGCAGTTTACCGCGATGTCTTGTTGGCTGCCCAAAGGGCCAACCCAAATCGGAACAAAAAGCACCCAGATTTGCACTTTTACACCACCCAGGAAATGCTGGATGAATTTGCCTTTTTGGGCGAGGACGTCGCTAAAGAAATCGTCATCACCAATCCCAACAAGATTGCGGACATGGCTGAACAGGTGCAGCCAGTTCAAGACGAATCCTTCCCGCCAAAGATTCCGCATACGGCTGAGCAGGTGCGGCAATTGACCTATGACAAGGCTCACGAATTATACGGCGATCCCTTGCCAGAGAATATTGAAGCGCGCCTAAAGCGTGAACTTGATTCCATCATCGGTAACGGCTACGGGGTTGTTTACCTGATTTCCCAAAAGTTGGTAGCCAAGTCGGTCAAAGACGGCTACCTGGTTGGTTCCCGGGGCTCTGTTGGGTCTAGTCTTGTCGCCACCATGATGGGGATCACCGAGATCAACCCAATGCCGCCACACTACCGCTGTCCAAAGTGCAAGTACTCCAAGTTCTTTGAAAATGGGGAATATGCATCCGGCTTTGACCTGCCAGATGAAAAGTGTCCAAATTGCGGCACCATGATGGTCAAGGATGGGCAAAACATCCCATTTGAAACCTTCTTGGGCTTCCACGGCGACAAGGTGCCCGACATCGACTTGAACTTCTCGGGTGACTACCAGCCAGTCGCCCACAACTTCATCAGAGTTATGTTTGGTCCTAACCACTCCTTTAAGGCCGGTACCGTAGGTACTTTAGCCGATAAGAAGGCGATCGGCTATGCCAAGCACTACCAAGACGAGCACCCAGAGCTGAAGATGAACAACGCAGAAGTTGATCGCCTGGCGATCGGGGTTACCGGGGTAAAGGCCACGACGGGCCAGCACCCAGCCGGGATCGTCGTTTTGCCAGACGACAAGGACATCTATGAACTGACGCCTTTGCAGTACCCATCAGACGATACGACCAAGGAGTGGAAGACGACCCACTTTGACTTCCACCAGATTCACGACAACCTCTTGAAGTTCGACATCCTGGGTCACCAAGACCCAACCATGATCAGAATGTTACAGGACTTGTCCGGGATTGACCCGGTTACGGTGCCAACCGATGACCCGAAGGTCATGTCGCTTTTCTCTAGCCCAGAAGCCTTAGGCGTGACGCCAGAGCAGATCAATTCTAAGACTGGGACCTTGGGCTTGCCTGAATTTGGGACGCCCTTTGTTAGAGGGATGCTGGAAGAGACCCACCCGTCAACTTTTGCCGAACTCTTGCAGATTTCAGGTTTGTCACACGGGACCGACGTCTGGCTGGGCAATGCTGAAGAACTGATCAACAACGGGACTTGTACCTTGAAAGAGGTAATCGGCTGCCGGGACAACATCATGACCGACTTGATCCACTGGGGCGTGCCTAACGAAGTCGCTTTTTGGACCATGGAAACCGTTCGTAAGGGGAAGGGAATTTCTGACGAGAATATGGCAGTCTTAAAGGAAAACAAGAATATTCCTGACTGGTATATTCCATCCTGCTTAAAGATCAAGTACATGTTCCCGAAGGCCCACGCGGCCGCCTACATCCTGATGGCCCTGCGGGTAGCCTGGTTCAAGGTCTACTATCCAGAAGTCTACTACGCAGCCTACTTCTCAGTTAGAGCAGACAAGGTTGACCTGGAAGCCATGAGCCATGGTAAAAATTCTGTGATGGCCCTGATTGGCCGGATTAAGGAAAAGGGCAATGCCGCTACCAAGCTGGAAAAGGACCTGCAAACCTACATGGAACTGGTCAATGAAGCGATCGAGCGCGGGATCAACTTCAAGATGGTCGACATCAATGAATCAGAAGCCACGACCTACAAGATCGTCGACGAGCACACCATCTTGGCGCCATTTAACGCCGTTGACGGTCTGGGTGACTCCGCTGCCAAGCAGATCGTCGCTGCCCGCAGTGAAGCACCATTTTTGTCCAAGGAAGACTTGCAGGTAAGAGGCAAGGTATCACAAAAGATCATGGACTTCTTTGAGGTCAACAATGTTCTTGAAGGGATGCCAGACCAAAACCAGCTGTCTTTATTCTAGACAACAAGTACTAACTCTTTACAAGTTGCGTAAAGTGTGATATATTTTCTTTAGTTCGAATAAGGTAAATTCGAGTGAGCAGGGATGCTCACTCTTTTTATTACGGAGGAAAATTTTGCCAAAAAACTTAGCGAAAATCCAGGAAGCAATCGAACCCGTGATCAGCGACCATGGCTGTGAACTGGTTGATTTGGAATATGTAAAAGAAAAGAGCCAAGACTACTTGCGCCTTTATGTCGACAAGCAGCCAGGCGGAATTGACATTGAAACGATTGCAGATCTGAGTGAGTTGGTTGGAGAAAAATTAGACTCATTAGTACCTGATCCCTTGCCAGACCCATACATTTTGGAACTTTCTTCACCTGGGCTTGAGCGGCCAATCAAGAAAGACGCCGACTGGGAAAAGGCCAAGGACCAATATATTCATGTTGGTCTTTACCAAAAGCTGGAAGGAGAAAAGGTCTTTGAAGGTTTTTTACGGGACATTGACGAGGAAAACCTTCAGCTTGAAATCAAGATCAAGACGAGACGCAAGCTCATTACTATTCCCCGTAAGCAAGTAGCTAACGCGCGTTTTGCAATCGAATTTTAGAAAGAGTGACCCAAAACTTATGTCAAAAGAAATGCTAGAAGCCTTTGATGTCTTAGAAAAGACCAAGGGCATCAAACAAGAAGTTATCGTTGAAGCCATGAAGGCGGCCTTAGCTGCGGCTTACAAGAAGAACTACGGCCAAGCCGAAAACGTGGAAATCGACTTCAATGAAAAGAAGGGCGACTTCAAGGTAATGGCTATCAAGACGGTCGTTGACGAAGTGCAAGACGAACGCGTCGAAGTCAGCTTGAAGGACGCCTTGGCCATCAACCGGGCTTACGAAGTTGGCGACACCATCAAGTTTGAAGTAACGCCAAAGAACTTTGGTAGAACTGCTGCGGCAACTGCCAAGCAAGTCGTTATGCAAAGACTGCGCGAAGCTGAAAATGCCCACATTGTCAACGAATACTCCCAATACGAAGATGAACTAGTAACGGGTACTGTTGAAAGAACCGACAACCGCTTTGTCTACGTCATGATTGGCAACGTTGAAGCTGTGATGGACATCAAGCACGACACCATCCTTGGCGAACACTACAACCCACAAGACAAGGTACGCGTTTTGGTAACCAAGGTTGGGGCTGACGGCAAGGGTGCTCAAATCCGAGTTTCTCGGACGGCTCCAGACGTTGTTAAGCGACTTTTTGAACAAGAAGTTCCTGAAATCTTCGACGGTACGGTAGAAATCATGTCTATCGCCCGCGAAGCCGGCGAAAGAACTAAGATCGCTGTTAAGTCTAACGATCCTAACATTGATCCTGTTGGGACCTGCGTTGGCCCAAGAGGGACCCGTGTCCAAAACGTGGTTAACGAATTAGGCGGGGAAAACATCGACATCGTCCAATACGAAGACGATCCATCTGACTACATCGCTAACGCCTTGAACCCAGCTGAAGTCATCGCCGTTCAATTTGAAGACGATGAAGACGAAAAGAAGGCCTTTGTCATCGTGCCTGACTACCAATTGTCCTTGGCCATCGGCAAGAAGGGGCAAAACGTTCGTCTGGCAGCCCGCCTTACTGGCTACAAGATCGACATCCGTCCAGAATCAGAAGTTGAATTCGTTGACGAAAGCGACGTTGAAGACGAAGATGCAGAAGCAGAAGGCGCAGTAGAAACTGCAGACGTAGAAACTGCTGAAGACAATGATTCTCAAGTACAAGCAGATGCAGAAGACCTCGGCACTGAAGCAGCTGAAGATGCTGACGCCACTGATGATGAAGAAGAATAGGTGATTTTTTGAAAAAGAGAAAAATCCCAATGCGGAAGGACTTATTGACTGACACCATGCAGCCCAAGAAGGAATTGGTGCGGATCGTCGTCGATAAGGAAAAGAACGTTTCTGTTGATCCAACCGGCAAGAAGTCAGGCCGCGGGGCATATGTGTCCTTAGAGCCAGACAAGATCGCGGCTGCCCAAAAGTCCAAGGTCTTGGAAAGGAGCTTGGGGGTAAAGGTGTCAGATGACTTTTACCAAGAGCTCTTTGAATACGTGGATCACCAGAAGGCAAGAAAAGAATTATTTGGTGATAAAAAATAAATAACAATCGACAAAAAGCCTTGAATTTGCTGGGACTGGCTACGCGTGCCAGGAAGACTGTTTCTGGAACGGAGCTGGTTATCGGCGAAATCAAAAAAGGCAAGCTTAAATGTATCATTATTGCCAGCGATCTGGCAGAAAATAGCCATAAAGAGGTCTTAGCTGCCCTAAATGACCGGCCAATTCCCGTGGTTGACGCCTTTAGCGCGGATGAAATCTCACAAGCAGTAGGTAAAAGACGCAAGGTTTTAGCATTAACCGATCAAGGTTTTGCCAAGGCCCTGCTAGCAAAGATCAAAGAAGGAGTGTGATCTAATGACCAAGAAACAAGAAAACGAAACTTCAAAGGAATTGGGCATGGAAAGCAAGAAAAATAGCGGTAAGAGCGGCAAGCTGAAGATCTCAGTCAGCGCCATTCGCAAGGGCGAAAAGAAGACTGAAAACAAAAAGCCTGGCCAACGTCGTCGCCGCAACCACTCCGGCAATGATCAAGCTAGACGCCGGCGTCCTGCAGCTCAAGACCTGCTCAAAGACTTGAAGCAAAAGCAAAGAGCCGATGAAGTTCAGTTAAATGAACAAAGCCAAGCGGCTAAGAAGGAATACAGGAAGTCCTTGAATAAGCCGGCTGAAGAAGCTAAGCCAGAAGTGAAGAAGGCTGAAGTCAAGAAGGTCGAAACTGCTGAAGCACCTAAGGTGCGGGGGCCAAAGATCTTGAAGCCATCCCCAGCTCGCCTGAAGCAAGGGCAAGAAAAGAGCGAAGGCTCTAGAAACGAACGTTCAGACAGACGTCCTGCTTCAAGAAACAACTCCCGTCCAGCTGCTCGTCCTGACTTTGCCAGTGCTCCGCTTCCAGAAAACAAGGACCGCCGCCGCGGCAACACTGGCAAGCCTGGCCGTAAGGGGCAAAATGCTTTCCAAGACCGCGGCCGAAATGGTTCAAGCGACCGGAGCGAACGCCGCAAGCGCAAGAACAAGAAGCACCAAAATGCTCCTCAAGCTAAAAAGCCAGTTACCCAAAGAAAGGAACGTCCATTACCAGAAAGCTTCGAATACGAAGTAGGCATGAACGCTCAAGACTTGGGCAAGATCTTGCACAGAGAACCAGCTGAAATCGTGAAGAAGCTCTTCATGCTGGGGATCATGACCAACCAAAACCAATCTTTGGACAAGGATACGATCGAACTTTTGGCAGCTGACTACGGCATTGAAGCCGTTGAAAAGGTTCATGAAGACATTTCCGACATTGACAACATCTTTGCTCAAGAAATGGAAGCTTCTAAGAACTCAGATAACCAAGTGGTTCGACCACCAGTTGTTACCATCATGGGTCACGTTGACCACGGTAAGACGACCTTGCTTGACCGCCTGCGTCACACCCGGGTATCTGAACACGAAGCCGGTGGGATCACCCAGAACATCGGGGCCTACCAAGTTCGGATCAACGACCGTTTGATTACCTTCTTGGACACTCCAGGTCACGCGGCCTTCTCCAGCATGCGGGCCCGCGGTGCTGAAATCACTGACATTGTTGTTTTGATCGTTGCCGCAGACGACGGGGTAATGCCTCAGACCATTGAAGCCATCGACCACGCCAAGAGTGCGGGCGTGCCAATCATCGTGGCCATCAACAAGATGGACCGCCCAGGCGCTAACCCTGCCCACGTTACTGAACAATTGATGCAGTACGAACTGATTCCAGAAGCTTACGGCGGCTCTACCATCTTCGTCAACATTTCAGCCAAGACTGGCATGGGAATTGACGAGCTTTTGGAAAACATCATCCTGGAAGCCGACATGCTGGAATTGAAGGCTGACCCTAAGCAAAAGGCCATTGGTACGGTGGTTGAAGCCCGTCTGTCAAGAGGCAAGGGCCCTGTTGCCGACGTCTTGATCCAACAAGGTACTTTAAGAGTCGGTGACCCAATCGTTGTCGGCGACACCTTCGGCCGCGTCCGGACCATGACCAATGACAAGGGTCACCAGGTTAAGAAGGCTACGCCAGCCATGCCAGTAGAAATTACTGGTTTGAACGACGTGCCAGAATCAGCCGACAAGTTGGTTGTCTTTGATGATGAAAAGACGGCCCGTGCCGTTGGTGAAGCCCGTGCACAGCAATCTCTGCAAAAGCAGCGTGAAAACACTCAGCACGTGACCCTGGACAACCTCTTTGACACTATGAAGCGGGAAAGCATGAAGAGCGTCAACATCGTCTTGAAAGCTGACGTTCAAGGTTCTGCTGAAGCCCTGGGCCAATCCTTGCAAAAGATTGACGTTGAAGGCGTCCGGGTTAACATTATTCACTCCGGCGTTGGTGCCATCAACGAAAGTGACGTAACCTTGGCTAGTGCTTCAAACGCCGTTATCATCGGTTTCAACGTTCGGCCAACCGCTACCGCTAAGAGCCAGGCTGCCGGTGAAAGCGTAGATATCCGCCTTTACAGCATCATCTACAAGGCGATCGACGACGTGAAGGCCGCAATGCAAGGTCTGCTTGAACCAACTTACGAAGAAAAGGTTATCGGTAACTTGACTGTTCGGGAAACTTGGAAGGTTTCCAAGATCGGGACCATTGCTGGTGCCTTTGTGGATAACGGCTACGTAACCAAGGAATCCGGTATCCGGGTTATCCGCGACGGCGTTGTTAAGTACGATGGCAAGATTGCCTCACTGCGCCGCTTCAAGGATGACGTCAAGGAAGTTAAGGCTGGCTTTGACTGTGGTTTGACCATTGAAAACTACAACGACATCAAGGAAGGCGACGAATTAGAAGCCTACGAAATGCAAGAAGTAAAGCCAAGCTAAGGGAGGCTTAAATGAAGCATAGAAAAGGACGAGTTGAAGGCGAAATCCTGCGCGAATTGACCAAGATTATTCGCAAGAATATCCGCGATCCTCGCGTTAGCGATGTCACCTTTACTGCAGTGGAATGCAGCAATGATTTTTCATATGCTACTGTTTACTACAGCTTGCTGACTGAAGACGAAGACAAGCAAAAAGAAGCTGAAGCCGGTTTGGAAAAGGCTAAGGGAACCATGCGGCACTTGCTCGGGCAAAGCCTGACCATGTACAAGGTTCCAGAACTGATTTTCAAGCGCGACCAATCCGTAATTTACGGTAGCAAGATCGATCGTTTGCTGGCAGACCTCAAAAAGCAAGAACAAGATCGACAAAATTAGGGAAAAGCGCCTTAGGGCGCTTTTTTGATTGAAAAAAGAGAGTAAAGCAATGATTAACGGAATTATCGTAATTGACAAGGCTGCCGGCATGACCAGTGGGGACGTGGTCTACCACTTGCGAAAGCTCCTCCACCAAAGAAAGATTGGCCATGCCGGGACGCTTGACCCCGAAGTAACCGGCGTTTTGCCGGTGGCTGTCGGCCAGGCCACCAAATTGATCGACCTCATGCATGAGCGGCCAAAAGCCTACCAGGGCAGCGGCATGTTTGGCCTAGCTACGGATTCATATGACTTAGAAGGGAAGACTACTGCTGAAGCAAAGTTAGCTAAGCCTTTTAGCCAAGAAGAAATCCAAGAAGGGATGAATTCATTTTTAGGCGAAATTACCCAGGTGCCGCCAATTTATTCTGCGGTCAAGGTCAACGGCAAACGGCTCTACGAATACGCTAGAGAAGGCATTGAAGTAAAGCGTCCTGAGCGTCAGGTAACCATCAGCAAGTATGAACTAGTTGGCGAGCCGACTTTTGATCAAGCTGCCGGCCGGGAAAACTTTGACTACGAAATTACCTGTTCTAAAGGTACCTATGTGAGAAGCCTGGTCAATGACCTGGGCGAAAAATTGGGCGTTCCTGCCGTGATGACCAAATTGCGGCGGACTGCCAGTTCCGGCTTTGACTTAAGTCAAGCAGTAACGCTAGAAGAATTGGCCGACCACTTAGACCAGCTGGACCAGTATGTGCAGCCAATCGATGCCTTTTTTCAAGACTATCCAAGCTACGATATAAATGATAGCGAATGGAAGCAGATACAAAATGGTGCCTGGATTTCCCTCCCAATTAATGCATCCAAGGTCGCTTTGCGGTACAATAAAAAGGTTAAAGCGATTTATCGGGCAAAAGGCAAGAAATTTTGCCCAGATTTGATGCTATTAAGTAATGAGTAATTGAGGGATCTAGTTTGAAAGTGATAAATACTAGCTACCCAATCAAGGAGCCCTTGACCAAGAGCAAAGTCGTCTTGGCCCTCGGCTTTTTTGACGGGGTACACATAGGACACCAAAAGCTGATTAAAGAGGCCAAGGCCATCGCAGATGAGAAGGATCTGCCCTTGATGGTCATGACCTTTGACCGCCATCCCAAGGAAGTCTATGCCGGAGTAAAAAACTTCGACTATTTGACTTCACCCAGTGAGAAGGCTTATGAGATGGCCAAGATCGGCGTCGATTATCTGGTAATGATCAAGTTTACCAAGGAATTCAGCAAGTTGCCGCCGCAGGTCTTTGTTGACGACATCATCGTCAAGCTGCGGGCGGACACGGTCGTTGCCGGCTTTGACTACAGTTATGGCCCAAAGGACGTTGCCAACATGGAAAATTTGCCTAAATTTGCCAAGGGCCGCTTTGAGATCAAGGTGATTCCCAAGCAGATTTTTGAAGGCAAAAAGATCGGCTCAACCGAAATCAGAATGGCCATTAAAGATGGCAATTTGCTGCTTGCTGAAGAGCTCTTGGGCCACCCATACGCCACCACCGGCAAGGTGGTTCACGGCTTTCGAAATGGCCACAAGCTCGGCTACCCCACGGCCAATTTGCAGCTGGAAGCGCCAAAGGTATTACCCAAGATTGGCGTTTATGCAACCATGACCCGGGTGGGTGACACCTGGTATGAATCCATGACCAGTGTTGGCTACAATGTCATGTTCAATGATGAAAAGCAGATTTTTATCGAATCCAATCTGTTTGACTTTGACCAAGACATCTATGGTCAAGAAATCACCATTGCTTGGTACAAGTACCTGCGCGACGAAATGAAGTTTGACGACCTAGATGGCCTAATTGACCAGCTCGCCAAGGATCGGAAAGCAACTGAAGCTTATTTTGATCAACAAGCTGAATAGAGTGCTAAAAGACGTTTTGCCTAGCAAGACGTCTTTTTTTCGAGGAAAATTAGCAAACGGCTTGATTAACTGCTAATTTCTTGTTACACTATACTTTGTTAGCACATAGAAGCAATGAGTGCTAAAAGTGAGGGCGATATTATGTTGACCGAACGTCAAGAACTAATCTTGAAAACCATTATTCAAGATTTTACCAACACGCATGAACCGGTTGGCTCTAAAACGGTGATGAATCAGCTCCCCATTAAGGTTTCCAGTGCCACCATCCGCAATGAGATGGCGGTTCTAGAAGATAAGGGCTTGATTGAAAAAACGCACTCGTCTAGTGGCCGGATTCCTTCTACTGAGGGCTACCGCTACTACTTAGACAACCTAGTTCAGCCGCTGCAACTGCCAGAAGAAATGTATCACGAGATCGGCTACCAGTTTGATCAGCCTTTTAACCAGGTTGATGAAATCGTTAAAGAAGCCGCTAAGATCTTGTCAGACTTAACTGACTATACAGCCTTTGCTGAAGGCCCGGAAGCTAAAGACGTGATGATCACTGGCTTTCGGATCGTGCCTCTGGCACCGCGCCAGGTGATGGCCATCTTGGTAACCAGTGATGGGGGAGTGAAAAACCAAGTCTACACCCTGCCAAGACACATTTCAGGTGAAGAAATTGAGCAAGCAGTGCGGCTGATTAACGACCAATTGGTTGGCCGCAACTTAAAAGACATCAACAAGGATACTTTTGCCCAGCTCTCCAGCAACAATGTGGTAGGCAAGAACCTGCCAGAATTCCTGGAGCTGCTGGAATCCGTCATTAAGGATGCAGCCAGCGAGCAAATGTATGTTGATGGCCAGCTGAATCTGCTCAACAATGCAGAAAACAGTGACTTACAAGAAATCAAATCGCTGTATGAATTGATCAACTCCAACCACCTGGCTGGGCAATTGATTGATTTAAGCGATAGCCAAAAGGAGAAATATCCAGTCCATGTCCGCCTGGGCTCAGAACTGCAAAATGACCTGTTGAAGGACTTTAGCCTGGTGACGGCTGAGTATAGCGTTGGCAACTATGGCCGGGGGACAATTGCCATTTTAGGCCCAAGAAACATGCCATATTCAGAAATGATCGGGCTGATGGAATATTTCCGCCAAGAACTAGCAAGAAAGCTGCTGGATTACTACGGCAGGTTTAAATAAGGAGGTTAGCCGTGAGCAAAGAAGAATTTCCAAGTGAAAAGGACTTGACTCAAGAAGAAAAAGACGACAAGCTAAAGAAGGCTGAAGCCAAGGATACTGAGGAGGCAGCTGACAAAGCTGCAGAACCCAAGGCTGAAAGCAAGGAAAGTTCAGAACTTGAATCGTTAAAAAAGCAAGTTGCTGATTTAACGGCCAAGAATAAGGAACTGGAAGACAAGTACTTCAGAAGCGAAGCCGAAATCCAAAACGCTCAGCGCCGCTACAGCAAAGAACGGGCCAACCTGGTCAAGTACGAATCTCAGCGCCTAGGCAAGGACATTTTGCCAAGCGTGGACAACCTGGAACGGGCCTTGCAAGTTAAGGCTGATGACGAAGTTTCTAGCCAGCTCAAGAAGGGGATTGAAATGACCCTGGAAGGCCTGGTTCGAGCTTTAAAGGATAACGGCATTGAAGAAATCAAGGCTGATGGCGAAAAGTTTGATCCGACATTGCATCAAGCAGTACAAAGCGTACCGGCTGAAAATGATGATCAAAAAGACCACGTCGTTCAGGTCCTGCAAAAGGGGTATGTTTACAAGGACCGGACCCTGCGGCCAGCCATGGTGGTTGTTGCGCAATAGCCGCTAAAATTTATTAGATTTTTAGATTATTAAATAAGATAAAAAGCAATAATTTAAAGGAGATAAAGATAATGTCAAAAGTTATTGGGATTGACTTAGGTACTACCAACTCTGCTGTGGCAGTTTTGGAAGGCAAGGAACCAAAGATCATTACTAACCCAGAAGGTGCTAGAACTACTCCATCAGTAGTTGCCTTCAAGGATGGCGAAATCCAAGTTGGGGAAGTGGCAAAGCGTCAAGCTATCACTAACCCAAACACCATCGTGTCCATCAAGCGGCACATGGGCGAAAGTGACTACAAGGTTAAGGTTGGCGACAAGGCTTACACCCCACAAGAAATCTCAGCCATGATCTTGCAATACATCAAGAAGTTCTCAGAAGACTACTTGGGTGAACCAGTTACCGACGCCGTAATCACGGTTCCAGCCTACTTCAACGACGCCCAACGTCAAGCTACTAAGGATGCTGGTAAGATTGCTGGCTTGAACGTGCAAAGAATCATCAACGAACCAACTGCTTCAGCTTTGGCATACGGTTTGGACAAAGACGACGATGACGAAAAGGTTTTGGTATACGACCTTGGCGGTGGTACTTTCGACGTTTCCGTTTTGCAATTGGGCGACGGCGTCTTCCAAGTTCTGTCAACCAACGGTGACACTCACCTGGGCGGGGACGACTTTGACAACAAGATCATCGACTGGCTGGTAGCCGGCTTTAAGGATGAAAACGGCGTTGACTTGTCCAAGGACAAGATGGCAATGCAACGTTTGAAGGACGCCGCTGAAAAGGCTAAGAAGGACTTGTCAGGCGTTTCTTCAACTCATGTTTCACTTCCATTCATTTCCGCTGGTGAAGCAGGTCCACTGCACCTGGAAGCAGATTTGACTAGAGCCAAGTTCAACGAATTAACTGATGACCTGGTTCAAAGAACCAAGATCCCATTTGACAACGCCTTGCGTGACGCCGGTCTTAGCGTAAATGACATCGACAAGGTGATCTTAAACGGTGGTTCTACTCGGATTCCAGCCGTTCAAGAAGCCGTTAAGCAATGGGCCGGCAAGGAACCTGACCACTCCATCAACCCAGACGAAGCCGTTGCCTTAGGTGCAGCTATCCAAGGCGGGGTTATCTCCGGTGACGTGAAGGACATCGTTTTGCTGGACGTTACTCCACTTTCCCTTGGGATTGAAACCATGGGCGGCGTCTTCACTAAGTTGATCGACAGAAACACTACTATCCCAACTTCTAAGAGCCAAATCTTCTCAACTGCTGCTGACAACCAACCAGCCGTTGACATCCACGTTTTGCAAGGTGAACGGCCAATGGCTGCCGATAACAAGACTTTAGGCCGTTTTGAATTGACTGATATTCCTGCTGCCCCACGTGGCGTGCCACAAATTCAAGTTACCTTCGACATCGACAAGAACGGTATCGTTAACGTTTCAGCTAAGGACATGGGCACTGGCAAGGAACAAAAGATCACCATTCAATCAGCATCTGGCTTGTCAGATGAAGAAATCGAAAGAATGAAGAAGGAAGCCGAAGAACACGCTGACGAAGACGCAAAGAAGAAGGAAGAAGTCGACCTTAGAAACGAAGTTGACAGCTTGATCTTCCAAACCGAAAAGACTTTGAAGGAAGTTGACGGCAAGCTTTCAGACGCTGACGTTAAGCCAGTTAAGGATGCCCTAGAAGACCTGAAGAAAGCTCAAAAGGACAATAACTTGGACGACATGAAGGCTAAGAAGGACGTTCTGAGCAAGGCCGCTCAAGACCTGGCTGTTAAGCTCTACCAACAAAATGCTCAAAACGGCCAAGGTCAAGCCGGCCAAGCTGGTCCTAACCCAAACGGGGATGCCGGCAATAACGGCTCAAATGGCGACACGGTAGATGGCGACTTTACCAAGGTAGACCCAAACAAGTAAAGCGGCTATAATAAAACAAAAGGAGAAGAACTGCGAGACGTAGTTCTTTTCTTTTGTTAGTAATAAGGAGCATTTATTAGATGGCAGCAAATCGGGATTATTATGACGTCTTAGGCGTGAGCCGGGATGCCAGCGATGCAGAAATCAGCAAGGCATACCGGAAATTAGCTAAAAAGTACCACCCAGACCTTAACCACGAGCCAGGAGCAGAAGAAAAGTATAAAGAAGTCAACGAAGCTTACGAAGTCTTGCACGACCCGCAGAAAAAGCAGCAATATGACCAATTCGGCCAAGCGGGCATGAATGGTAATGGTCAAGGCTTCGGAGCCTCTGATTTTGGCGACTTTGGTGACATCTTTAACAGCTTCTTTGGCGGCGGCGCTCGCCAGCAGATGGACCCAACGGCTCCGCAAAGAGGGGCTGACCTGGACTACACCATGACCATTGACTTTATGGATGCCATCAAGGGCAAGACCAGTGACATTACCTACACGCGCTCTGCCACCTGTGAAAGCTGCGGGGGCAATGGGGCCGAAAAGGGTACTCACCCAATTACCTGTGACAAGTGCGGCGGCAGCGGCATGATGACCATTACTCAAAGAAGCATCTTGGGCATGGTTCAAAGACAAACCACCTGTGACAAGTGCGGCGGCTCTGGCGTAATCATCCAGCACCCATGTAAGACCTGCCACGGTAAGGGCGTCACTGACCAAAAGCAGACTCTGCAAGTCAAGATTCCAGCTGGGATCGACAATGGTCAGCAAATTCGCTTGGCTGGGCAAGGTGAAGCCGGCAAGAACGGTGGCCCTTACGGGGACCTTTACATCGTCTTTAGGGTTCGTCCAAGCAAGGACTTTACTAGACGCGGTCAAACGATCTATACGACGATTCCGATTTCTTTTGCCCAAGCAACCTTGGGAGATGAAATCAACGTTAAGACCGTTTATGGTGAAACGAAGTTAAAGATTCCGGCCGGGACTCAGCCTAACCAGAAGTTCACCTTAAAGGAAAAGGGCGTGCCAAGCCTGCGCGGCGGCGCAAACGGTGATCAGATCACGACGGTAGAAATCGTGATTCCGAAGAGCATCAATGAGGCACAAAGAAAGGCTCTCCTTGAATTTGTCAAGGCTAGCGGCGGCAACATTGCTCCGCAAGAAAAAGGCTTCTTTGAACGGCTCAAGGAAAAGTTAAGCTAAATATGCATTTTTGCCAGAGGTGACCAAATGGTCACCTCTTTTTAGTGGGTAAAGAAAGACAAAGACGCGTTTTTCAGGTATAATTGTTTAGTACTTTAGTAAGGATGCGATAAATTTATGGACTTAAAGAAATTAAAAGAATATCAAAAACACATCCGCAATTTTTCAATTGTGGCCCACGTTGACCACGGCAAATCCACGATTGCTGACCGGATTTTGGAATTAACGGACACCGTTTCAAAGAGACAATTAAAGAACCAGATGCTGGATGACATGCCTTTAGAGCGGCAAAGAGGGATCACCATCAAGATGAACTCGGTGCAGGTGAAATACCATGCCCAAGATGGGGAAGACTACATCTTCCACCTGATTGATACGCCAGGGCACGTCGACTTCTCTTATGAAGTTTCCCGCTCTCTAGCGGCCTGTGAAGGGGCCCTTTTAGTCGTTGACGCCTCTCAAGGCGTGCAGGCCCAGACCCTGTCTAACACCTACCTGGCCCTAGAAAACGATCTGGAAATCCTGCCAGTCTTAAACAAGATTGACCTGCCAAGTGCCGACCCCGACATGGCTAAAAGCGAAATCAGCGACATGCTGGGGCTGGACGCTAGCGATGCTGTCGAAGTTTCCGGCAAGACTGGCCAGGGGATCCCAGAGCTTCTAGAAAGAATCGTAACCGATATTCCGGCCCCAACTGGCGATTTGGAAGCACCGCTTAAGGCCCTCATCTTTGACTCCAAGTATGACGACTACCGCGGGGTAGTGATGTCAGTCCGGATCGAAGAAGGCATGGTCAAGCCAGGCGACGAGATTATGATCATGAACACCGGTAAAAAGTACGAGGTGACGGAAGTCGGCGTTTCCAGCCCTCACCCGGTCAAAGAAGACGTCTTGATCGCTGGTGACGTTGGCTATATTACCTCCAACATCAAGTCGGTCCGGGAAACCCGGGTCGGTGACACGATCACCTCGGCTGCTGACCCAACCAAGGAAGCCTTGCCAGGCTACCGGCAGATTCCGCCGATGGTTTATTCCGGGATGTACCCAACCGACAACCGGGATTATGATGACTTAAAAGAAGCTCTGCAAAAGCTGCAATTAAACGATGCATCCTTGGAATTTGAGCCAGAAACCTCTCAGGCCCTGGGCTTTGGCTTCCGCTGCGGCTTTTTGGGCCTGTTGCACATGGACGTTGTGCAAGAGCGTTTAGAGCAAGAATTTGACCTGGACTTGATCATGACGGCGCCATCGGTTGACTACCACGCCATCATGCCTGATGGTGACGTGAAGCTGATCGATAACCCGGCTGACCTGCCAGATGCCGGTGAATATAAGGAGCTGCAAGAGCCTTATGTGAAGGCTGAAATCATGGTGCCTAACGACTTTGTTGGTTCAGTCATGCAGCTGTGTGAAGGCAAGCGCGGGGAATTCCAAACCATGGACTACCTGGACAAGTACCGGGTAAACGTGATTTACGAAATGCCGCTTGCTGAAATTATCTACGACTTTTTTGACCAGCTGAAGTCTTCCACCAAGGGCTATGCATCTCTTGACTACGAAATCATCGGCTACCGGGCAACCAACCTGGTCAAGATCGACATCCTGTTAAACAAGGAACCAATCGATGCCTTGAGCTTCATCGCCCACAGAGAAGAAGCCCGCGACCGGGCGGTTCAGATGACCAGTCTTTTAAAGAAGCTGATCCCAAGACAAAACTTCCAAGTGGACATTCAAGGGGCTATTGGGTCTAAGATCATTTCTCGGGCTACCATCAAGCCATACCGGAAAGACGTTACTTGGAAGATCCACACCGGTGACCCAGACCGGCGGGCTAAGCTTTTGGAAAAGCAAAAGCGAGGCAAGAAGCGGATGAAGGCCGTCGGCCGGGTAGAAGTGCCGCAAGATGCCTTTATGGCCGTCTTGCGGATGAATGATGACGACATCAAGGGCAAGTAATGACTAAGAAGCAAAAACAAAAGAAAAAGACCGACAAGTCCGCAATCTTCCTGCGAATTGCCGCAACCATACTGTTGCTGGTTGGCCTGGCTCTGGTTTTTAACCGCCAGATCAGTGCTTTTTTCGTCAAGCAAAATCAAGCTAGTGCCTTAAATGGCTTGACGGCTGAGCAGATTGCTGACAACCAAAAGAAGAAGGGCATGTATGACTTCAGTAAGGTTAAGTCCTTGGGGATCAATGAAACCTTGAAAAGCCGGGTGAAAAATACGGCCGGGGCGATTGGCATTATTGCTATTCCGTCCGTTAACCTGAATTTGCCAATCATGCAGGGCTTGTCTAACGATGCCTTGTCAACGGGCGGCGGCACCATGCGGGCCGACCAGAAAATGGGCCAGGGCAACTATCCCTTGGCCGGCCACTACATGACCGATAAAGGTGCGCTTTTTTCACCGCTGGAGCGGGTACAAATTGGCGCCAAAGTCTACTTAACCGACTTAAAGAAGGTCTACACCTACCAGATCTACTA
Source organism: Lactobacillus equicursoris DSM 19284 = JCM 14600 = CIP 110162 (assembly GCF_001434815.1). Lineage (GTDB taxonomy): Bacteria > Bacillota > Bacilli > Lactobacillales > Lactobacillaceae > Lactobacillus > Lactobacillus equicursoris. The sequence goes on along the minus strand of NZ_AZDU01000002.1, from coordinate 38,533 downwards.
CAAGAAGGTGGTAGACCCAACGGCGGTCTGGCTGGTGGAAAACACGAAGAAAAAGATTGTTACCTTGATTACCTGTGTTGATGGCGGGACCAACCGCTGGTCCTTACGGGGCAAGCTGATCAAGACCGCGAAGGCAAGTAAGCAAAACTTGGGGATGTTTAAGACTAAATGAAATGGCAAGAAAGAAAGGCTGCGCCTTTAGCAAGCGATCTAGCTGAAGAATTTCAACTTAGCCCGTTAACGGCTAAGTTGTTTTCTTTGCGCGGGATCAATACGGCTGAACAGCTCGAGTACTGGTTTAATGCAACAGAAGAGGATTTGGCTGATCCCTACCTGATGCACGACATGGATAAGGCCGTTGACCGGATCAATCAGGCCCTAGATAATGGGGAAAAAATCACCATCTACGGCGACTATGATGCTGACGGGATTACGGCAACTGCTATCATGACCGAAATGCTGTCGATCATGGGGGCAGACGTTCACTACTTTATTCCAGACCGCTTTAAAGACGGCTACGGGCCTAGCCTTGACCGCTACAAGGATATCGTGGCAGACGGGACCAATTTGATCATCACTGTCGACAACGGGGTCACCGGGATCGAAGAAGTGGCCTATGCCAAAGAGCATGGCGTAGACACGATCGTGACCGACCACCACACCTTTAAAGATCAGATGCCGGATGCCTACGCCATCGTCCACTGCAACTATCCAGGTCAGGATTATCCTTTTGATGACTATTGCGGGGCCGGGGTGGCTTATACCATTGCTCGGGCCGTTTTAGAAGATACAGCCAGCGAATTTTTGGAATTAGCCATGATCGGCACCATTGGCGACATGGTTAAGGTGTCAGGCGAAGGACATGTTTTGGTAAAAAGGGGCTTGGAGCTCTTAAACGAGACCAGCCGGCCAGGTCTGCGCGCCTTGATCAATAATGCCGGCCTGAATTTTGGCCAGATCAACGAAGAAGACGTGGGCTTTAACATTGCGCCGCGCCTGAACGCCTGCGGCCGTCTGGCAGACGCTTCTTTAGCGGTTAGACTGCTGTTAGCTGAAAGCCCAGGCGAAGCCCAAGAACTGGCTGACCAGGTGGAAAAGCTGAATACCGAAAGAAAAGACCTGACTCAGCAGACCATGGACCAGGCTGACGCCCAGATCAAACAAATGGGCTACCAAGATAAGCCGACCCTGACCCTTTATAACCCGTCTTGGCATGAAGGGGTTATGGGACTGGTAGCCAACAAGGTCGTTGAAAAATACCATAAGCCAACCTTGATGCTGACTAAAAATAAATCCGGGATCGTTAAGGGGTCTGGCCGCTCTGACGCCCGCTTCAACCTCTTTAATGCCTTGAAGCCCCTAGAAGGGCAGTCAATCGTCCAATTTGGCGGCCATGACTTTGCCTGCGGCCTGTCAACGACGGAAGACCAAGTAGCCCAGCTCCGGGCTGACTTTAATGCTAGCTTTGAAAAAGGGGAGATCAAGGAAGAAAAGGTTCAAGAGTACGACGGGAAGATTAATCCGCAAGACGTAAGCTTAGATGCGGTTAATAACCTGCAAGTCGCTGGGCCTTTTGGTCAAGACAATCCTGAGCCAGTCTTCCTCGTTGACCAGCCCAAGATTTCCAGCTTCCGTCCGATGCGGAAGGGGGCCAGCTTTAACGTGGGCTCGGTCCGGGCCGTGGACTTTGCCCATCCCTTGAGTGAGACGACGGTGCCTTTTATCAGTCAAATCCTGGTAAAACCGGTCATCAATACCTTTAAGGGCAGAAGCAATGTCCAGTTCCGAGTGATTGACCTGAAGTACGGTCCAAGCTTAGCAGCCTTTGCCCCGCACATTGTGGACTTAAGGGGGCAGGAGGGGCTGCTGGGCTTTGCGGACAAGTATCTGCTCTTTGATGAAAAGAATATCCCGCTGGCTAAAGAGCGTTTCGGTCTAGGCGATGGCCAGCTTGCCTTGGCTAAAAATGATGAGGACTTAAGTCAAGCTATCGTTTCTGTCTTAGACGTACCCGCCAATGCTGCCCAGCTCAACTATGTCTTGAAAAAGCCGTACCGGCAGCTCTTCTTGCGTTTCCAGCTGGACCGCTTGCCAGGGCAAAATCTCCCAAGCCGGATGAACTTTGGTCAGGTCTGGGAATACCTAGTTCAGCATCCAGGAGAAAAGCCGAATGATTATGTCAGAGCCAGTGCCAAAATAGGCCTTGATCCGGATACTCTCCTTTTCATCTTGAGGGTGTTTTTTACGCTGGATTTTGTTAAAATGGAAGAGGACAGATTGGTTCCAGAGCAAAGCCCTGCTAAGAAATCTCTTGAAGATTCGGCCTATTACCGGTCAGTGAAAGCAGAGTATGCTTTCGTCAATAAATTACGAACAATCTCTTCAAATGAATTGTTGCGCTATGCGGAAAGCCTAGTGAATGGAGGATTTTAAATGTCAATCGATTATAAGAAGTATATTGCCAGTGTCAAGGACTTCCCTAACGAAGGGATCATCTTTAGAGACATCACCCCAATCTTGCAAAATGGGGAAGTTTTTGCGGCTGCTACTCACGAAATCGCAGAATACGCTAAGAGCCGTCACGCTGACGTGATTGTTGGGCCAGAAGCACGTGGCTTTTTGGTAGGGACCCCAGTTGCCATTGAACTGGGCATCGGCTTTGTACCAGCCCGTAAGCCTCACAAGTTGCCAAGAGAAGTTGAAGCAGCCGCTTACGACCTGGAATACGGCTCAAATGTTTTGGAAATGCACAAGGATGCTATTAAGCCTGGCCAAAAGGTCGTAATTTGCGACGACTTGATGGCTACTGCCGGCACCTTGCACGCAACTAAGGAATTGATTGAGCGCCTTGGCGGGGAAGTCGTTGGTGCAGCCTTCTACATCGAATTGACTGACCTCAAGGGCCGGGAAAAGTTCCCAGATGTTGATATCTTCTCCCTGGTTCAATACGAAGGTGCTTAATTAATCAAGCAAGAAGAGAAAAATACTATGAAAAAAGCAGTAACCAGCTGGTTACTGCTTTTTGATGTGCTCAATATGTTCAGTCATGGCATCAATGATCTCAATGATGTCGGGGTCATTGATGGAATAATAGATAAAGTTGCCATCGCGTCTTTTCTGGACAAACTCAGCCTTGCTCAAAATCCCGAGCTGCTTGGAGACGACGGGCTGGGAGGCTTTTAGGTGGGTTACCAGGTCACCGACTGCGCTTTCTCCGTTTTGCCTTAAGTAGATCAAGATATGGATCCGTAGGCTGTTGCCTAGGATCTTAAAGAGGCGGGCAGCCTCCGCGATTAAGTAGTTGTGGTCCATCGTGTCCTCACTTCCAATCTTAGGTGTTAAATCTTAACTTAATTATAACGCAATTTCCGAAAAAAAATCTTGCATATATTCCGTTTTAGATATATACTACTAGTAAATAATATTCCAAAATAGATATATAGTTACACTTATCCTTAATCTGATTTAACTAAGAAAAAAGGAAATAAAAATCATGAATGCCAAATCTACCAAAAGCTACATGTGGGTGACCATCTTAAACGTCGCCGTGACGGCGGCCGAATTCGTGGGCGGCTTTTTATCCGGTTCTTTAGCCCTCTTGTCAGATGCAGTTCACAACTTAACCGATGTTGCCTCAATCGTTTTGGCATACATTGCTAATCTAATTGCCAAAAAGCACAAGAATGAGCACAAGACCTTTGGTTACAAGCGGGCCGAAACTTTAGCTGCCTACACCAACGGGGTCATCTTGATCTTGATCAGTGCCTACTTGTTTGCAGAAGCCATCCAGCGCTTTTCTAAGCCGGAGGTTATCAAGGGCAAGTTGATGTTTGCCATTTCCCTGGTTGGCTTAGCCGGTAACCTTTTTTCCATGCTGATCTTGATGCGGGGGGCTAAAAAGAGCTTAAACGCCCGGGCCCTCTTTTTAAACATGCTGTCTGACACCTTGTCCAGCGTAGCAGTTGTTGCCGGTTCACTGGTGATTACCTACTTTGGCTGGAAGCTGATTGACCCCATCTTGACCCTGGCAGCTTCTGTCATGCTCTTTAAAGAGGCAATTGAGGTCACCAAGGACTCTGCTGACGTTTTAATGGAGGCTAACCCTGATCTAGACTTAAAAGCCATTGAAGGAGCTGTTTTGTCCTTTAAGGAGGTCAAGAGACTGCACCATTTGCACGTTTGGCGCTACAGCGATGACACCATCATGCTGGATGCCCACCTGAACGTTGATCCCGACTTGTCGGCTCAACGCATTGAAGAACTGAGCCAAGAAATTGCGGACCGCTTAAAGACGGAATTTGGCATCAACCACGTAACTCTGCAAGCTGAATGCGGTCGGGGGATGGATGAAGACTTGATTTCTAGCGACAAGGAGAACTAAAATAAGGCCGAAAGGCCTTTTTTCTTTTGAAAATTAAGAAAATAAGCGCAAAATGAAAATCTTTTTAAAAACTGCTTGCAAAGACCTAAAAAGAGTATTATAGTTACTTCTATAAATTAGTGATTGAATTTTTTAGGAGGTAAGACCTATGGCTAAGAAAGATCTTGATTGGGCAAATATCGGCTTTGGCTATCACCAAACCGACAAGCGATACGTGGACTATTTCCACGACGGTGCTTGGGAAGGCGGCAAGCTGGTAAGCGATCCTAACGTTGTTTTAAATGAATGTGCTGAAACCCTGCAATACGCACAACAAGTCTTTGAAGGGATGAAGGCATATACCTGGAAGGATGGCTCAGTTGTTGTCTTCCGTCCAGACCAAAACGCTGAAAGAATGTACAACTCAGCAAAGAGAATCGAAATGGAACCTTATCCAAAGGACAAGTTCGTTGAAGCCATCGACCAAGTGGTTAAGGCTAACGTAGACTGGGTTCCACCATACGGTTCTGGTGCATCTCTTTACATCAGACCTTACGAAATCGGTACTACGCCAATCATCGGCGTTGCACCAGCGCAAGACTACATGTTTAGAATCTTTACCACTCCAGTTGGCCCATACTACAAGGGCGGGGCTACGCCAGTTGCCGTTCAAGTTGCGCAATATGACCGTGCCGCTCCTCGCGGGACTGGTCATGTAAAGGCCGCTTTGAACTACGCCATGAGCTTAAAGGCAACTGTGACTGCCCACCAAGCCGGCTTTGCTGAAAACATGTACCTGGACCCAGCTACTCAAACTTACATTGAAGAAACTGGCGGCTCAAACATTATCTTTATTGACCAAAACAACCACTTGGTTGTTCCTAAATCCAATTCAATTTTGCCATCAATCACTAGACGTTCTCTCGTATACTTGGCTGAAAACTACCTGAACTTGACTGTTGAAGAAAGAAAGGTTCGCTTCGACGAACTGCCTTCCTTCAAGGAATGTGCCTTAGTTGGTACGGCAGCCGTATTGTCACCAGTTGGCCGCGTAGTCAACGGCGATCAAGTCATCGACTTCCCATCCGGGATGGAAAAGCCAGGCAAGTACATGGAAGAACTGTACAACACCTTGACTGGTATCCAAAACGGGGAAATCGAAGGCCCTGCCGGCTGGATTCACCACGTATTGTAAATCTAGTTTTCCAATTTAGTTAGAAAAAGCAGACAAATTGTCTGCTTTTTCTTTTGCTAAAAATTGTTATAATGGTATTCAAAAGCTGTTCAGAATGAAAAGAGGGATTGGATCAACTACTTGGGAATAAATTCCCAGGTTTGCAACTAGCTAATCGTGGTACTAGCGAGTAAAGAAACTCTCCCACAACCAAAGGCTAAAAGTCTTTTACGCTGTTGCTTCTCAAACGTCAAAAGACGTTTCCGCATGTTGATAGGTACGGCGGTCTAGCATAATTTATACACTAGACTAATTTTTGATATGTTGGCTTATAATTACCGCTAACGTACATTGTTCCAAGATTTTGGATATTCATTGCGCCGATGCGGTCGTCATTTGACTTGTATCCACATTTATCACAAATGTACAAATGTAGATTGTGCTTACGGTTTTCCTTGTTAATACGTCCGCATTTTGGACAGCGCTGACTAGTACAGTAAGCGTCAACTTTAATCACTTCACTGTGATTGAGGTGAGCCTTGTAAGTCAATTTCTGTTCAAGGTCGTAGAAAGACCAGGAGCAATGCTCATATCGGTCTTCACGCTTGCGGTTATTAACGGTATCAAAGGTTATGTCAGTTAGATCTTCCAAAACAAACAACGAATCAGTTCCATATTTTTCAACGAGTGTCTTAGACAAACAATGATTATAATCGCTCATCCAGCGGTTCTCTCGCTGACCGATTTTGCGGATTCGTCTTTTAGAGGATTTGGTATTAGTCAGCTGTAAGTGACGTCTTAACTGCTTGTAATGGTTACGTTTTTTAGCAATCTGCTTACCGTTTTTGAATAAGGTTTTGCCTTTTTCATCATAGCAGGTCACGATTTGTCTTAAACCACGGTCGATTCCAATTACGTGACGAGTTTGATTAATATCGTAATCGTCAATTTCCCGGCTTGCGGAAATATGGAGATACCAGTGCTTACTGGATTTCAAAACCCTAGCACTACCAAATTGCCAATCTTGATATTTTTCAAAGCCTGACATTGAGATTTGACAAATAATCCGGCCATCAAGCGTATTAAGGCTAACTTGATTGTCGTTTTTAAACGACCAGTCACGATTTCTGACCAGCTCAAATTGCGGTCTAGAAAAAGTAATAGGTTTCCACAGCCAAGTTAAGTCGCGCTTGATTTTATAGCCTAGGCATTTGTACGGCTTTTGACTTAGCTGTGTGGCAACAGTCTTATAACGAGCAATTACAGTCCGTAAAACAGATTGTGCCATTTGAGACTTCAAGTCGAAGGTATCACGCAAGTCGTGATACAAGGCTTTGTTAAGCTTCGATTGACCAAGTTCAAAATTGTTGTTAAAAACATACTGCGACGCATAATTACAACCTTGTCTGTAAGCTTCCATCGTTTTCTTAAGCGATTCAGCTTCGCTTTGACTAGGATAAATGCGAGCTTTAATAGTTAGAGAAATTTCCATTTATTTAGCCTCCTTTCAACAGCTCGATTGTATCATGTTCCCTATTGAAAGTGAAAGCTAAAGCATTATAGAAAGGAGAAAGGCGTGCTCCTCCCTCGATTTAAATCGAAGGTTTCCGCACGCCAAACAATCAATGAAAAATCAATTTTGGAACCACTTCGATCGTAAATATGTCAAAGTCGCCCTGTACGCCCTAGGAACGGTTTTATTGGGGCTAGCCATCCTGCTATTATGCTACGAATCAACCGGCTTTTGGGTCCGGCTAGGCAAGATTTTAGGGGCCATCGCCACGCCGCTTATCTATGGCCTGGTTTTAACATACCTCTTGATGCCTTTGACTAATTTTTTGGATAAAAAATTGTCTAAAGGCAAGAGTCAAGGTGCAATTGCAACTGGGTCAAGATCACTGGCCGTTGCCTTGACCTTGCTGTCCTTGTTCTTGGTTTTTGTCTTAGCCTTCGTGGCCATCTATGTGACCTTCTCCAAGCAGCTGAGCAACATTAATGTAAAAAGCTTGGAAAATATCTACGCCCAGTTGCAAAGTCAGTACAGCTCCTTTATTAACGAAATCATGAATTACCTGAATAAGCAGGGCATGTCGACCAGCGGGTTGGTCAGCTACCTGCAGGCCAGCGTGGGCAAGGTTACCAGCTTCTTGAGCGACTTCTTCTTTGGGCTCATCTTTGCCATTTACTTCCTTTACGATGGCCACCGGATTGCTGGCTACTGGAAAAAGAATTTTGTAGCACTCTTTAGTCCGAAATTGGTTAAGGGCGTTAAGGTGTTTTTGGCAGACGCTGACAGTGCCTTTTCCGGCTACATCCGCGGGCAGATCATCGATGCCTTTATCGTGGGCGTCTTGGTCAGCTTAGCCATGCTGATTGCCAAGGTACCGTACGGCCTTTTAATCGGGATGGTAACGGGTGTCGGTAATTTGATCCCATATTTTGGGCCAATTTTAGGCTACGGGATGGTCATCTTGTCTTGTCTACTTAACCAGAATTGGACGGCCTTGATCGCTGGGATGATTATTTTGCTAGTGATTCAAGGGATCGACGGCAACTTGATCAACCCCAAGCTGCTCAGCAATGCCATCCACATTCATCCTCTCTACGTCATCGCCTGCGTCATCGCCGGCGGGGCCATGGGCGGCTTTGTCGGGATGTTGATTGCTGTTCCACTAGGTGCACTCTTAAAGACGGAATTTGAGCGGCTGGTTGCTTATAAAGAAAAATGTCTGCTAAGAATTCAAGTAGCAGCAATTGAAGAAGATACTAAGTCTTGATCTTCAAAATCAAAACAAAATCCTGCTAGTTTAGCTAGCAGGATTTTGTAATTTAAGAAAAAACGAATTAGAGATGATTGATTACTGGCTGGTAGACCAGGTCAATGAGGACAGCGCCAATGAGGGCAACCAGGAGCGTTAAAGCTAGCTCTTGCAGGTTAATTTGGGCCATGGCGATGCCGCAGATGGCCAAGAGACAGGTGAGGACGATATCGGAAATCTGCACGCTGGCAACTAATTTTGACGGAGTAGATTGCCAGAAGAACTTTTTCGTCCGGGTAATTAAGACAATCAGCATGGCACTGGCCACCATGAAGACATAGACCATGGTGGAAATGTGGTCGTGGCTGACGCCATACTTAGTTAAGCCGCTGACAAATAAAAAGGCAATGATGGTCCAGGCAAAGGCTAGGGAGAAGGCAATTTTGGCCAGTTTAGCCATGTTCCAGTTTTCTGGCTGGTAGCTGATATGGGTATTGTCGGTCCCGATCATCATCGTCACCATGTTGTTCATGATGGTGTAGATAACCATGGCGTTTAGAGCCATTGGCAGGTAGCCAAAGACCAGGTAGGCGATGGTCAAGAGCATGGTTAATTCTGCCGTTCTAGCCAGCTTGGTCAAAGACCAGGTGGTCATCCGCTCATAAACCCGGTGACCGGCGTCCAGGATCTTGACGATGGGGGAGAGGCCATCGTCTAAGAGCACCATCTTGGAGCTCTTTTTAGCCACGTCTGCGGCGTTTGAGACAGCAATGCCGACTTCGGCTTGTTTCAAGGCTGGAGAGTCATTAACCCCGTCCCCGGTCATGCCAACGATATAGCCGTGCTCTTGGAAGTGCTTGACCATGTCCAGCTTGTCTTCAGGCAAGACTTCGGCAATCCCGGCAATTTTCTGCGGATCAAGGTCTTTAGTGAAGTCACTGTAGGCAATGACCTGCCCCTCTAAGCCGACTTCGCTAGCAACGGCTTCCGCAGTTTTCTGGTTGTCCCCGGTCAGCATGATCGGCTGAATCCCTCGGCGGCGAATTTCTGCTAGTGCTGCTTTGGAATCAGGCCGGATTTGATCCTTGGTGATAAAAATTGCGGCTAACTGGTCGTTGACCAAAAGAGCAACAGAGCGGCCAGTCGTCAGGTCAATCTTTTTGGCCTTGTTCATTAAGTCTGGGTCGATTTGGCTGAGGATCTTAAGTGAACCAAGCTTGATATTTTGCCCATTTTTTTCAGCTTCGGAATAGCCCTTGCTGGAGGTAAAGGCAGTAAAGGCATCAGGCTCTGCTATCTGGATTTGCTGTTGCTTTAAATAGTCACCAAGAGCCTGGTCAATGATGGAAGAATTCCGTAAGTCTAGGGCTAGACCAGTTAAGGCTAGAACTGCTTCATCGCTTTCTTGAGAAAAATTGGTAAAAGAAGCAACAGCAGTTTTGTTTTCGGTAATGGTCCCGGTCTTGTCCAAAAGGAGCAGGTTCAAGTTAGCTGCGTCCTGGATCCCGGTCAAGTCACTGGTCAAGACGCCTTCTTTTGACAGGCGGGTGGCCTCAAAGGAGTTGGACAGGGCAAAGGTTGATGGCATGGCTACTGGAATAGAGGCAATGAACATCATGGCCAAGAAAGGTAGCATTTCCAGGATGTTTTCCCCGCGGATAACGGCTGCGAGCAGTAAGATCAGGGTCAAGCCCCCGCTTAAGAGGCAGAGGTAGTAGATAATTTTGGTCAAGAGCTGCTGCAAGTGGCCGGGGGCTGCGGAATTGTTGATCAGGTTGATGGTTTGCCCGCTTCTGGAATGGGTCCCCGTGGTCGTGACCGTAGCCAAGGCTTCGCCGTCTAGGACAGTCGTTCCGGCAAAGGCAGTTTCCTTTTCTGTCTTTTTAATGGCATCGGCCTCCCCGGTGATGGAGGATTCATCTAAGGTTAATTTGCCTTCTAGGATTTGGGCGTCGGCGGCTAAGATGTCCCCGCGCTTTAAGCTGACTAAGTCGCCAGGTACCAGGTACTTGGAGTCCAGCTTTTGCCAGCTGCCATCCCGGCAAACGGCGACCTGCGGGGTCAGTTCTTGGGAGATTTGACTGAGGACCTTGCGGGACTTCTTTTTCTGGCTAGCGCCATTATATGCCGCAAACAGCAGCATCAACAAGACAAAGCCAGACTGGATCCACTTGCCTAGCAGGCATTCCAGCAAGAGCGCAGCTTCTAGGATCCAGGCGCTGAGGTTCCAGAGCTTGCCGGCAAATTCCTTCCAGAAGCTAAAGGGCACTTCTGGCACCTGGTTTAAACCGTATTGGTCTAGCCGCTTTTGGGCTTCAGCTTGACTTAAGCCTGCTATTTTTTTATTCATGATAATACTTCCTCTCTGCTTTCATTGATATTTATCTTACACGTCTTCTTGCTATTAAGAAAATACTGATTTATGATTAGAGATAACAAAAAGATTGATATCTAAGGACTAAATTAAGATGAATTTTAAGCAGCTAAAGTATTTTACCATTGTAGCCGAAGAAGGGCAGATCACTTCTGCCGCCAAGAGGCTCTACCTGGGTCAGCCGGCCCTAAGCTACCAATTGCGACAGCTGGAAGAAGAAATGGGGGCGAGACTTTTTATCAGAAAGCCCCATGGGATTGAATTGACCCAAGCCGGGAAAAAGTTTTATGCCTATGCCAGCCAGATCTTGCTTTTAGCCAAAAATGCCCAAACAGAATTATCCGACATTGAAACGGGAAAAAGCGGTACAATCAAATTGGGATCGGTGTCGTCATCAATTGGCGTTTTGCCGTCTCAAAAGCTGGTTGCTTTTGCCCAGGTTCATCCTGGACTTTCCTTTGACATCTATGAGGACAATACCTACGGCATTTTGGATAAGTTAGAAGACCGCTTGCTGGACTTAGCAATCATTCGGACGCCTTTTAACCGGACCAAGCTAAACAGCATCAAGGTCCTGGATGAGCCCATGGTGGCGGTCAGTCAAGGGGATTTGCCAGAAAATCTTAATTTGGGAAAATTGTCTAAATACCCCTTAGTCATCTACCGCCGCTTTGAAAATCTGTTTACCGAGACTTTTAACCAGGCAGGCCTTACGCCTCATTTTGTGGTCAAAAGCGACGACTCAAGAACCGCAATCCGCTGGAGCGACCAAGGGCTGGGCGTGGCTCTAGTGCCAGCCTCCATTGCCCAGGCTTATGCCCAGGGGAGGGTGAGAAAATTGACAATTCCAGCTTGGCACACCCAGCTGGAGCTGGTTTGGCTGAAAGACCAGGTTATAACGCCATTGATGAGTGATATTATTGATCTTTACCGGTAGGGTAATGGTAATGGTATAATGGAAAGTAAAAATTAAAAAGAAAGATAAAAGAAAGGTGGACAACAGATGGCAAAATTAACGCGAATTGAAGAAATCAACCTTATTTTGGACATTCAGGGGATGCTGGAAAAAGCAGGTAGCAATGAAAATGACAATCCGTGGGATCGTGTAGAAGCTAAACTGCAAGGGCTTGGCTATTTGCCAGGAGGAACAAAATGCAGTGAGCAAGAGATAAAAAAAGCCTACCTATGTCTACTTGCCAAACTAACTGATGATGCCTTAGCCCAATCCGGGAGAGGAAAAGTAGTTTACCAGATCAATTCTGAGGCTTTAGAACAACTAGGAGTGGCTCCTGATGAAGATCCTGACTTTTATCCAGATCTAATAGCCGATTTGAAAAAGAACATGGCTGCTTATGCCCAGATTGTATTGAGCTTTCAGTTGTGGCGGGAAAAATGGCAGCATGACTTAAGCGGGGAAGACTACCGGCAAAAGTTTGGCGATTTGGATCAAAGAAGAAGCAGGATTCACGATCATCTGCGTCAGCGTCTAGACCTGGTTAATTCTGAGGCCCGCGGCCAGGGCTTGCCACTGATTATCGATGTTGGCGAAAGCCGCGTTCAAGAGGTCAACCGGACGGATGTGGCCAATGCAATTTTAATCTGGTACCAAGAGCAAGTTAGTCAAGAATTGCATAAATAACAAAAAGATCGTTAGCTTTGCTAACGATCTTTTTTGCTTATTTTCTTATAGATTGGCTAATTGCAATTAGCTGCGAGCACTAGTCAGGTTCATCTTCTTTTCAAAGTAGTTCAGAAGACGGGTTAAGATAAAGGTAACCACGAAGTAGATGCACATGGTGATGAACAGCGGCATGACGCCCCGGTAGGTGGCAGTTTGTACCAAACCAGTTTCGTACATCAATTCACCAACCCCGATTACGGAAACCAGTGAGCTGTCCTTGGTCAGGGTGATGAATTCGTTGCCCAGAGCTGGCCAGATGTTCTTTAAGGCTTGTGGGAAGACTACGTAGCGGTAAGTCTTGGCCTTAGACAAGCCTAATGAACGTGCAGCTTCGGTTTGACCAGGGTCAACGGAGTTGATCCCGGAACGGATGTCTTCAGCCACGTAGGCCCCAGAGTTAAGCCCAATGGCGATAATCCCGGCAGCCAAAGCTGGCATGTTCTTGATCAGCATCCCCACGCCGAAGTAGACAAACATGACTTGAACCATTTGCGGGGTCCCGCGGAGGAATTCAATGTAAACAACAGCAATGGCGTGCAGGATTGGGTTGTTGGACAAACGCATCAAAGCGAAGATCACGCCCAGGATCAAACCGATCGTGATGGAGCAGATGGTGATGATCATGGTGTAGCCAAGACCGGTAGCGAAGTAGCTGGAGTACTTGATCATGGAGTTGGACTTCTTGCTTGAAGCAGACTTCATGGCCTTGGCAGCAGCTGGGATGTACTTCTTGTTAAAGAGGTCTTGCTTTTGGCACTTGTTGATAGTCTTGTTGATGGCGCTAACCAAGTCGCTTTGGCCCTTGGCAACGCCGACCGCATTGCCCATTTGGGCTTGGCTGAGGCTGGATTTAACCAGGGAAAGGCTTGAGTCGTTGGTCTTGTAGGTCTTGGCGTTTAATTCCCCTAAAAGAACTGCATCCACCTTGCCAGACTTTAAAGCCATTAAGAGGTTGGAAATCTTGGCTAAGCCCTTGACCTTGATATTAGCCTTAGAGGCACTCTTTTTCAAACTGGTGTATTGAAGAGACCCAGTTTGCGCCCCAACCGTCTTGCCCTTGAAGGAACTGGTTGAGGTGTACTTAGCCTTGTTGGTCTTGTTGATGACGAAGTAGTCAGACTTTTCGGCGTAGTAGATCTTGGAGAAGTCGATGCTCTTCTTACGTTCGCTGGTTGGGGTCATCCCGGAAATTATGACGTCGATCTTGCCCGTTTCCAAGGCCACCAGCAAGGAGTCAAAGTCCATGTTCTTGATTTCCAGCTTAACGCCCAAGTCTTTGGCAATTTGCTTGGCCAGTTCCACGTCGACGCCGACAAACTTGTTCTTGCCGTTGACGTTCTTGGTAAACTCCATTGGCGGGTAGTCAGCGGACATGCCGACCACGATTTTGCCGGAGTTCTTGATCTTTTTCATAACGGTGCCAGCAGCGACTTTTTTGCTGGCGGCTTCAGCTGAAGAGGTGAGGGGGCTGGCGGCCAGCCCCATTAAAAAGAGAAAAATAATGGTAAAAATTTTGATGAGTTTTTTCATGTTCTTGCCTCGGTTTATGCTTCTAGGATCTTGTTCAAAAAGTCTTTCAAACGGTCATTTTGTGGATGGTCAAAGACTTCATCTGGGCTGCCTTTTTCCAGCAGGTAGCCATCAGCCATAAACCAAACCTCATCGGAAACCTTGCGGGCAAAGCCCATTTCGTGGGTGACAACCACCATGGTCATGCCGGACTGGGCTAGTTCTTGCATGGTCTTTAAAACTTCGCCGACCATTTCCGGGTCAAGGGCACTGGTTGGCTCGTCAAAGAGCATCATGTCAGGACTCATGGCTAGCGCCCGGGCGATGGCGACACGCTGCTGCTGGCCGCCTGACAGGCTGGCTGGGGCATGATCTGCAAAGTCGTCTAAGCCAACCTTTTGCAAGAGCTTATGAGCCAATTTGGTAGCAGATGCATCATCCATCCCCTTGACCTTCATTGGTGCCAATTTGATGTTTTCGATGACGGACATGTTCGGGAACAGGTTGAAGCTTTGGAAGACCATTCCCATCTTTTGCCGCAGGTCGTCAAGCTGTTCTTCTTTTAAGTCGGTTAATTCTGTTCCTTCAAAAATAACCTGGCCACTGGTTGGCTTTTCCAGTAAGTTCAGACAACGCAAAAAAGTACTCTTCCCGGAACCAGATGGTCCGATAACCGTAATTACCTTGCCTTTTTCAATGACGGCGTTGACGTCCTTTAGGACTTCTTTTTCACCGTAGTTCTTCTTTAAGTGCTTAACCTCGATGATCTTGTTCATGTGCAATCCTTTTCTATGATCTAAGGCAAAGCTGACTCTGGCAAGCTGTTTGGCTAATTAGAAAGAGTACTTTTAAATTCTGTAATAAAGTTAATAAGATTAAAAAGATCATATAAGCATATTACTGGATAAAAGAGTGACTGATTAGACAGACAAGTCGCTAGGCAGCAGTGCCTAATTAACGATGTTTGCGAATTGGCTGCTAAAGCTTCATCAAAGAGATGATCTTTAGCTTTGTCTGTTGCTCCTAGTCCTCATGGTAATTTGCTCCAATCTGTTTAAGAAAAAAATAAAAAATAAGAAATTTACTTAGTTCTTTTATTAGTTTTTAATTTTAGACTAAATCTTAGTAAAATGCAAGAGGAAAAACAATTTTCATGAAAATTTGTCAAAAAGAGTGTAAAACTATTCTTTATTTATCATTTATGCATTTCACGTTAAAAAATAAATAAAATTCGGTCCAAGACTTAAGATTCTAACAAGGAGACCGGCAAATTCTTGAAAAAATAATTTTCTCTTGCTATCATTAATAGCCAGTAATAGCTAGGAGATGAATTTTATTGAAAAAAATCAAGAGGAGCGGAGGTGGAATCCTCAATAGGGCACTGACCCTCATCGCTCTGGTGGCAGTTTTAGCGGCAGGGGTCGTTATCGGCCAGCACCTACCCAAGCAAAGCAAGGATCAGGTGACGGTGGCGACGGTTTCGGCCAAGCTGGAAGATATTGCTGAGCTGTCAACGGAAAAATATACTTATACGGGCCTCTACAAAGTTTCGCAAGGGCAAATTCCTTTTATCACTAAGAAGGGCTTTACCATGGTCTATACGGCTAATTTTAAGGCGGGGATCAAGGTTAAGCAGATGAAGATCAAGGTCTCTGACCAGCAGGTGACCGTGACCCTGCCCAAAGCGGTGATCCTGTCGAAGGCGATTGACGCTTCTTCCATCAAGTTCTATGACCAAAGCTATGCCTTGTTTAACTGGAACAAGAAAGAAGACGTAACAGATGCTGAAGCAGCTGCTTTGAAGAAAGCGACCAAGCTGGCAAGGCAGGCAGGGATTACCAAGCAGGCCAACCAAAACGCCAAGAAGGTAGTCAAGCAGCTCTTAAAAGGGCAGCTGGATGGTAAAAAGTTAGTAATTCAAACCGCTTCCAGCAAATAGACAAGAGTAGACATTAAAAAAGGGCATAAAAAAAGACTTGCAGATGCAAGTCTTTTTTAGATCAATAACTAATTAAATTAGTCTTGAGCTGGGAAGAAGTCAAGGCGTTCGCCGTCGCCAAGTTGTTCTTCGATTCTAAGCAATTGGTTGTACTTTTCAACACGTTCTGAACGAGCTGGAGCACCAGTCTTCAATTGGCCACCGTTAGTAGCAACTGCGAAGTCAGCGATGAAGGTGTCACCAGTTTCACCTGAACGGTGAGAAATCATAGTGTTGTAACCGTGTTGACGTGAAATCCGGATAGTTTCCAAAGTTTCAGTTACAGTACCGATTTGGTTCAGCTTGATCAATGAAGCGTTACCTGCGCCTTCCTTGATAGCCTTTTCAAGCAAGCGTGGGTTGGTGCAGATAAAGTCGTCAAGAACGATTTGCAGACGGTCCTTGTGGCTTTGAGTGAACTTAACCATACCTTCAGTGTCGTTTTCGTCGTATGGGTCTTCCATTGAGATCAATTCTGGGAATTCTGCGAGCAACTTGTCGTAGTATTCTGCCAATTGGTCACCGTCAAGAACCTTGCCTTCCAGGTGGTACTTGCCGTCTTCCTTGTTGTAGTAGTATGAAGCAGCACAGTCGCAGGCGATAGCGATGTCTTCACCCGGAACGTAACCAGCACGTTCGATGGCTTCGTGCAATGCACGCAAAGCTTCTTCTGAGTCCTTCATGTTAGGTGCGAAACCACCTTCGTCACCCAAGCCAGTTTCGTAACCCTTTTCTTCCAAAACCTTCTTCAAGGTGTGGTAAGTGTTAACGATCTTTTCGAAGCCGTCACGGAATGAAGTCTTCTTAACTGGAGTGATCATGAATTCTTGGATGTCGATGCCGTTGTCAGCGTGTTCACCACCGTTGATAACGTTGTGGAAAGTTTGTGGCATTGACAAGTCAGTACCGCCAAGGTAACGGTAAAGAGGTTGGTGGGTAGCCTTAGCAGCTGCTACAGCAGTAGCCATGGAAGTACCCAAGATAGCGTTGGCGCCCAACTTACCCTTGTTTGGAGTACCGTCAAGTTCGATCATAGCCTTGTCGATAGCTGGTTGGTTGAATGGGTCAGCACCTTGTAATTCGTTGTTGATGGCAGTGTTAACGTTGTTAACAGCCTTCATAACACCCTTGCCGCCCAAACGTGAACCACCGTCACGCAATTCAACAGCTTCGTTTTCACCAGTTGAAGCACCTGATGGAACTTCAGCGCGGCCAACTACGCCGTTTGACAAAGTAACTTCAACTTCAACAGTTGGGTTACCACGTGAGTCAAAGATTTCTCTAGCATGAACGTTTTCAATAACAACCTTGGTCATTAAAAAATCCTCCTTAAAATACGCTAGTAGCTTGCTACCAGCAAGAGCATACGCTCTGTAATTATTTACAAGTTCATTATAGTATAAGTTTGTGAATCCGTAAACAGCGTATTTTTTGAAAGTGATTCCAAAAACGCTTTTTTACGCTTATTTTACTTTCTTAGGAAAAGATTTGACAAAAATCTCTGGAAGCGGTTCGCTAAAGATGCATTTTTGGCATGAAAAACTGTTAAAATAGAGGCAGAGGATCATGAGCTGATTGCAAAGTGAGGATTGAATAAAATGGAAAATGTAAGACTAATCGTGGACTCAAGCGCCAACACCTTGTCAGACCCAGCCCGCAACTTAGAGGTGGTGCCACTGACTTTGACTTTTGGCGAAGAGAACCTGCTTGACGATGAAAATTTAAATATCAGCGACTTTTTAACCAAGATGGAGGTCAACCAAGAAGCTGGCAAGACCGCGGCTCCCAGCATCCAGCGCTGGCTGGATGCTTTAGACGGGGCGGAGCAAGCCATTATCGTGACCATTACCAGCGGCATGTCGGGGACTTACTCGTCAGCCTTGCAGGCTAGAGATATTTACCTGGAAAGCCACCCCCTGGCCAAGATTATTGTGGTTGACTCCCGGTCGGCAGGGCCAGAGCTCGAGCTGATCATAGAAGGCATCGAAGAGATGCTGCAAGACCCGAAGCTGCGCTTTGCTGACCTAGAAAGCAAGATTGCTGAATACCGGACCAAAACGAGTTTGCTCTTTTTGTTACAATCTTTGAGAAATCTTTCCTTAAATGGTCGGGTGTCCCCAGCCGTAGCCAAGTTAGCTGGCCTACTCAAGATCAACCTGATTGGGACGGCCAGCGTCGACGGCGACTTAAAACCGTTGACCAAGGCCCGCGGGATGAAGAAGGCGCTCAAAGAGCTGGTTAAGCAAATGGAAGAAAATAAGTATCAAGGCGGCCGGGTGATTATCGATGAATGCGAAAACCTGACCGATGCTGAAAAGCTCAAAGAGCTGATTTTAGAAAAGTATCCAGATGCCAAGATTACCATTCGCCCGATGCGAGGGCTTTGTTCTTTTTATGCTGAACGCGGCGGCTTGATGGTGGCCTTTGTAAATGCATAGAGTTTAATAGTATATGAAAACGTCCAAGATGATTCTTGGACGTTTTTTCTTTTCTATTTTCTCTATTGCAAAAAAAGAGCAGCGTAGATGCTTTGAACGACCGTGAAGCAAAAGACCGATAAGGCAACTGCGCCTAAGACGTCTGAAGGGTAGTGGGCCCGCAGGTTTAAGCGGGAGATGACCACAAAGAGCCAGTAGACAATCAGGAAAATGCTAAAAAATTCTGGCAGGACCCGGCGAAGGAGGGCGTACAAGATGAGACACATCGTGGTTGCGCCTAAGACATGGCCGCTAGGGAAGCTGTATCCTTCTTCTTCAGATAAGTGGGCGTGGGGGCGGTTTCTCTTCACGATATGCTTGATGACAAAACCAGCCCCATCAGTAAAGCCTAAGGTTACCAAGGTCCACAGGGCTAAGGGATAGTTGCCATCATTTAAGAGAAGGCCTGCCAAGAGGACATCCCAAACAATCACTAATTTGGGCTCGTTGACAAAGGCAATGATTTTCCAAAAAATGTTTTTCTGCGTTTTTACTAATTTCTGGTGCAAGGCCTGATCGAAGCGGTTGAAGCTTGGTGAAAAAAGAATGTTGAGAATCAGCCACAGCAAGACGAAACCAGAGATGATTAATGAGATAATATCAATTCGCAAGTTTTCTCGTCCTTTTGCTATTCAAAGCCAGGAGTTCACCCAGCGTAAAAGTTCGGTATTACCGGAAATATTTTACACGTCGCAGAGAAGAAAAGCAACCTGCAAGAAAGCGGAAACAAAAGTGTGGCCTTTTCTTGATGAAACCGCTTGCTATTTTAGAAAAGGTTTGCTAAATTAATGGAGGCTAAAAATATCAGGACTTGGGAGTGTTCGATGCATATTTTTACAAGAGCCTTGAGATGATAGGAGAAAAAAGCGCAATGAAAAAAACGATCAAGATGATGGCTAAGCAGGTGATTCGGCGAGAGCTCTTGCCAGATTTATTGGCGAATGAAGCGTTAGAAGAGAAGGTTACCATCGATAATAATTACCGGATCAAGCCCAGCACCTTGTTTGCCTTTGACTGCCAGCTAAAGCCGATCCAGGATAAATACCAGACTGTGGTTTTTGATCAAGAAGAAGGACTAATTTTACTGGAAAAAATGACCACCCGCAGCCTCTTTTATCAGGCCTATAAGACAGCGCCCGACCGGGAATTGACCATCAAGAAGTTTCTTTCTCGCCTGTTAAACGTTACTGGTCAGCACGTTCAGGCCTTTGGCTCATATGCCTATTTTAGCTTCTTTTCCTTGAGAAACCGGCCTCTAGACTTGGTCAGCCTGCACCAGATGCGCCGTTTTGACTGCAGTCAGGAGATGGGACATTTCTTGACCCTGGACTGCCGCTATGCTTTTGAAACGCCCCTGCCAGCCAGAAAGGGCAGTGCTTGGACTCTTTTGCAGGATGCAATCACCTTAAATGCGGCATGCCTAGAGTTGCTGCGGCAAAGAGCCAGCATGTGGGGCTGTCAATTAAAGACTAGTCGGCAAAAGAGCCTATTAACCGACCCAGCCTACCAACGCTCTGATATCGTAACTTCTTTAAAAGAGGTCGATTTGTACCAGCTTTACCAAGAAGCTGACAGCAAGATTATCGATCTGTGTTCAGATTCTTTTTATCAAGAATTTGCCGACGAAATCGATAAAAAGTGCTGGAAGATCGGGGATTTGCATAACCTATTGGCTAAGTGCAGCCACAATTACATTGAGTTCAAATAAAAAAGCAGCCATGTGGCTGCTTTTTATATTTATTAGATTAAATCTTGCCCCTTCATCCAGCTCAGGAGGTCAACGATGTTTTGGTTGTCGCTGTCTTGAGCGGTAATGAAGCTGACATTTGAAGACAATTCGGTAATGAACGGAATTCTCTTTAAGTCGGCAAAGTTGTCATTAGACAGCTTGCCAACGTATGGCTGAATGGCGATGCCTTGGTGGGCCATGACCATCATGGCTTGGGCAACGACATTGTTGGCAAAGAAGATTCGGCTGTCTTTGCACTTTTGTTCAACCTTGTCCTGCATCAAGGTAATGAGCGGTGATGAACAGCTGAGGTCTAAGAAGACTAGGTCGCTGCCGTTTAAGTCCTCATCCGTCATTTCGTCCTTTTCAGCCAGTGGTGAGTCAGTTGGCACCAATACGCACCACTTGAGCTTTGCTACATTGTTGGTGTTGAAGATTGGGTACTTTGGCATGGCTTCCGGCGTTGACAAAACCAGGTCCAGTTCATGGGTAAACAGCTTGTCAAAAAGAGTACCGTTGTCGTCAACGTAGAATTCAATGTTGACATTTTCGTGCGTTGCCCGGTATTCCCGAACTAGGCGCGGCAAAATAATTTGTTCAGCTAAGTTGCCGCTTAAGCCGATTCTGATGGTGACTTGCCCTTCTGACAGGGCAATGCGCTTAGCCTTAGTAACGGCGGTGCGGTAGTCGTTTAAACCGTTCTTGATGCTGCTATATAAAGAACGGCCTGCTGAGGTCAGCAACATTCTGCGGCGGGATCTGCTAAACAATTGGTAGCCAAGCTGCTTTTCAATTGATGAAATTGCCAAAGAAACGGCTGGCTGAGACATGTTCATGTTCTGAGCAGTTTTTGTGAAGCTCTGCGTTTCAGCAGCGCTGACAAAAATTTCTAAGTGTTCGATTCTCAAGGTAGTGAGCTCCTCATTCTAAAAAGATTGAAATGTTTTATCAACATGCAAAGTGAACAAACAGTTCTGATATAATCATAAATCAATTCTAACTAAAAAAAAACACCTGTTATTAAAAAATTGATTAAATCTATCCAAAAATAGAGATTCCGGACTTGCACCGCTGTTGTTAACCTGAACTAACGGAAAGAATTATTCAAGAGCAAGATTTAGAATTGATACTATGACTAAACTTTATTGCGAAATTGGCTAAAATGCAAGCAAAATTCCCCATTTGCTGGAAAATTTTATCTATTTTTATAATTTGATTAATTGATGTAATTACTTAGGCAAAAATATGATAGAATTGTGAAGCACAAACTGACGAAGAGAGGTTTATTAATGAGATATGTTTTTAAGTACTTAAGCGACTATCGCAAAGAAAGCATATTGGCACCACTTTTTAAGCTTTTGGAAGCTTTATTTGACTTATTTGTGCCGATTGTCGTCGCCCGGATCATCGACCAGGGGATTAAGACCCATAACCAGCCATACATCTTTGGTCAAGTAGGCTTGTTATTTTTACTGGCCTTCTTGGGAATTGCGGCCAGCATCACGGCCCAGTGGTTTGCGGCCAAAGCCAGCGTGGGGATGGCGACCAAGCTTAGACAGGCCACTTTTGACAAGGTTGAAAGCCTCAGCTTTGCCAAAATTGACCAGCTATCGCCAAGTTCCTTAATTACCCGCTTGACCAGCGACATCAACCAAGTGCAGACCGGCTGCAACATGGCACTGCGTTTGCTCTTGCGGAGCCCCTTTATCGTTTTTGGCTCCATGATCGCCGCCTTTTTGATCAATGTCAAAGCAGCCTTGATTTTTTTGGTGGCCGTGCCGCTTTTGGCACTGGTCGCTTTTGGCATCATGCTGGTCAGCATCCCCTTATACCGAAAGGTACAAAAAAGCCTTGACGAAATTACCCGCCTAACCAGCGAAAACTTGACTGGTGTCCGGGTAATCCGGGCCTTTCGCAAGGAAAAGAGCGAAGTTGCCAAGTTTGATGCCAAGCTGACGGCCATGACCACGCTGAACGAGTTTGTCGGTCGTCTGTCGGTTGCCTTAAACCCGATTACCTACGTCATGATCAACCTGGCTATGATTGCCTTGATCTGGTTTGGCGGCCAAGAGGTTAACCAAGGCCAGATGGCTCAAGGGCAGGTGGTGGCTCTTTACAACTACCTGGCCCAAATGATCGTGGAACTGATCAAATTAGCCAGCTTGATCATCACCATTAACCGGGCCTGGGCCTGCGGGGACCGGGTTGGCCAGGTGCTGGCTACGGAAAACGATTTGACCTACCCAGAAAGTGGTGCTAAGCCTCAAGACAAGTCAATTAAGGTAGAAAACGTCAGCTTCACTTATCCCGGTGCTGGTGGGCCAAGTATTAGTCAGATTTCTTTTTCTGTTAAGCCTGGAGAAACCGTGGGCATCATCGGCGGGACCGGGAGCGGGAAGACTAGCTTGATTAGCCTCTTGACCCGCTTTTATGACGTGACCAGCGGCAACCTATTATTAGGCGGAAGAAAGGTTCAAGATTACAGCAAAGAAGACCTGCTTGCCCAATTTGCCCTGGTGCCGCAGAAAGCCCAGCTCTTTAAGGGAACGATCAGAGACAATCTGAAATACGCCAGCAGCCAGGCTAGCGACGCTGACTTGTGGGAAGCCTTAAAGGTGGCGCAAGCTGCTGACTTTGTATCCAGTAAAAAAGGCGGCCTTGACTTTGAGCTGGAACAAGAAGGACGGAACCTGTCCGGCGGGCAAAAGCAGCGCTTGACCATTGCTCGGGCTTTAGTCAAAAAAGCCGGCATCCTGCTGTTAGATGACAGCGACAGCGCCTTAGACTTAGCCACTTCTGCCAAGCTGCGCCAGAGCCTGGCCAAGCTAGATCCTAAGCCAACGACCATACTGGTTTCGCAAAGAGCCAGCTCAGTCATGCAGGCAGACCAGATCCTGGTTTTAGATGATGGAAAGTTGGCTGGACGGGGGACGCACGCCGAACTCTTGAAGAATAATCCAGTTTACCAAGAAATCTACTACTCACAGTTTCCTAAAGAAAAGGAGGGTGAATAATGGCAAATAAAAAGAAGCAACAAAGCAATGCCCAAAGCTGGCAGGCTATTGGCAAGGTCTTGAAGTTCATCAGCCGCTACCGTCTGCTCCTCTTTTTCAGTATCCTCTTGGCTGGCGTGTCCGTCTTGCTCCAGCTGTACGTGCCGATCGTCTTTGGGAATGCCATTGACCAGATTGTTGGTCCCGGCAGGGTAGACTTTGGCAAAATCACTGGCTACTTAGGCCAGATTGCCGTTTTGATCGCCTTGTCAGCGGCAGCTTCTTGGGTCATGGGCTTGATCAACAATAAGTTGATCTACCAAACCATCCAAGACATCCGCCAGCGGGCTATTCGGCAAATCCAGGTCCTGCCTTTGTCCTACCTTGATAGCCATTCAAGCGGGGATATTGTTTCCCGGATCATTGCCGACACCGATCAATTGTCAGATGGTTTGCTGTTAGGCTTTTCTCAGCTTTTTACCGGGGGTGTGACCATCTTTGCCACCTTGGTCTTCATGTTCTCAAAGTCCGTCTTGATCACCTTATTAGTGATTTTACTGACGCCGCTTAGTTTTGTAGTAGCCCATTTTATTGCTGGGCATTCTTATCAGATGTTTCGTCTGCAAAGCCAAACCCGGGGCGTTCAAACGGCCTTAATCGAAGAAATGGTCGGCGGGGTCAAGGTGGTTAAAGCTTTTGGCTATGAAGGCCGGGCTTCAAAGCGTTTTGCTAAGATCAATGAGCAGCTGCAAGAATACAGCCAAAAAGCCACCTTCTTCTCTAGTTTGACTAACCCAGCCACCCGTTTTATCAACTCCTTGATCTATGCCTTGGTGGCCTTAGCCGGGGCCTTGGCTATCATCAGTGGGCGCCTGACCGTGGGGGGGCTTAGTGCACTTTTAAACTATGCCAACCAGTACATGAAGCCTTTTAACGACATCAGTTCCGTCGTAACCGAATTGCAAAATGCGGCAGCTTGTGCCAGCCGGGTCTTTGAACTGATTGAGCAAGAGCCGGAAATCGATGCCGTCAGCTTGACTGGCAAGGAAGAGAAGCCAGGTCTAACTTTAGGAGCTGGAACAGTACGCTTAGACCATGTTGACTTTTCCTATACGCCTGACAAGCCATTAATCCGCGACTTTTACTTGACTGCCAAAAAGGGGATGCGGATTGCCTTGGTGGGGCCAACCGGCTGCGGCAAGACGACCACAATCAACCTCTTGATGCGCTTTTATGATGCCCAAGATGGCGACATCCTGATCGATGATCAGAGCATATACAGCGTCAACCGCTCGTCTCTCCGGGAAAAATTCGGCATGGTTTTGCAAGACACCTGGCTGGAAGAAGGCACGGTCAGAGACAACATTGCCTTTGGGAAGGAAGACGCCACTGATGAAGAGATTATCGAAGCTGCCAAAGAAGCTCACAGCTGGGACTTTATCAAGCGCTTGTCTCAGGGCCTTGATACTGAGCTCTTGGCTGATAGCCTAAGTGCCGGGCAAAAGCAGCTCCTCTGCATTACCCGGGTCATGCTGGTTAAGCCGCCAATGCTGATTTTGGATGAAGCCACTAGTTCGATCGACACCAGAACTGAAATGCTGATCCAGAAAGCATTTGACAAGCTGATGGAGGGGCGGACCAGCTTTGTGGTTGCTCACCGCTTATCGACAATCGTCAATAGTGACTTAATCTTGGTGATGAAGGATGGCCAGATTATTGAACGGGGCCAGCACGAAGACTTGCTCGCTAAAAAAGGCTTTTACTACAAGCTTTACAACAGTCAGTTTGCTAAATTGGCTTAAAAGCGCTAACTTAATATTTTCTGATAGGATCACCGGAAAAGTAGGTGATCCTATTGCTTTTATGCTAAAATAATGAAAGAATAGCTTTAAAATTAAGCTTTACAAAGTTAGAAAGCGGAGATTGAGCATGAGGGATGAAAAGAAGATTAATCAAGAAACCAAGATGCTGTTTTTTTTTGTCTATGAACCATTTATGGCTGCCAAAATTGGGGCTGATCACTTAGAACTTGTCTATGCCAATCACAAGCTGCTTGAATTATTGTCATGCCAGGATGACCAAGAACTGGCTAATTACCTTCAGTCTAACTTTTGGCAGAGCCTAGCCAAGAAAGTTGCCGATCAGTTGAAAGAGAAGGGTAGTGTCAATCTCTGTAAGCTGCTTTTGACTGACCAGGCTGGCAAGAAGAAGCTGCTGAACCTGACAGTTAAAGAAGCGGAAGTTGGCGAAGAGAAGGTCCAGCTTTTTTACTTGCGGCCATTTTCCCTGCAAAAAGACCGGGTTACTGGCCTTCTGGACCTGCATTCCTTTAAAGAAGTTGCCCTAAGTCAAATCAAGGAACTAGCCAAGGCTGGCCAGCAGGTCTGCCTCATTTCCTTTGACCTGGTGGGGATGAAGGAATATAACAACAAGTTTGGCTACCAAAAAGGCGATGACTTGCTGCACTTTGTTGGCCAAACCATTAAAGACTGCTTTGGTGAATTTGCCTCTACTAGAGCGGTTGAAGATCGCTTTTATGCCTTTGGCTCGGTTGAAGGCCTGGAAGAGCAGCTGAAAAAACTGGCTGACCAGATCAAGACCCGGCGGGAAGTCCGGATTGGGGTCAGAAAGTTTGTCTACGGTCAAGACGACTTTACCGCGGCGCTGAACCAAGCACGGATTGCCGGCGAAAGTCTGGACAATCCTAATGAATCTGGAGTTGTCTACTACGATGACCGGATGAGCAGGAAGTTCCAGATGCAGGAATACCTGTTAAGCCACTTAGACGAGGCCTTAGAAAAGGGCTGGATCCAGGTTTACTACCAGCCGGTTGTCCGCACCTTGAGCCGAAAGGTCTGCAACCTGGAAGCCTTAAGCCGCTGGATTGACCCACAGTATGGCTTTATTTCACCTGGCGTCTTTATCCCGGTTTTAGAAGAAGCCAACTTATCTCACAAGCTGGACTTGTACGTGGTTAGAAAAGTCACCGAAATGATGAATGAGCGCTTTGACAAAGGGCAGGCGATTGTGCCGGTTTCCGTCAATATTTCTCGCTCAGACTTTACCAGCATCGACCCAGTGGCCGAAGTAGCCAAAATCGTCGACAGCCATCATTTAGGCCATGACCTGCTTCCAATCGAAATCACGGAAACAGCTGTCATGCGTAGCCGGGAAGAAATCGTCCAAGCGATCGACCGCTTCCAAAAGCTCGGCTTTAAGGTTTGGATGGATGACTTCGGGAGCGGCTATTCATCTTTGAATGCCTTAAAGGACTTTAAGTTTAATGAGATCAAGATTGACATGAACTTCATGCGCAACTTTAATGAGCGCTCGAAGAAAATCGTGTCTAAAGCTATCTCCATGGCCAAGTCTTTAGGCATCCACACCCTGTGTGAAGGGGTCGAGACCAAGCAACAGCTTGATTTTTTGAGCGACTGCGGTTGCGAGCGGATCCAGGGCTTTTACTACAGCAAGCCTTTGCCTTATAAGGAGCTGGAGCCGAACTTGATTTTTAAAAAGCTCCCTTTTGAAAATGAGGAAGAAGCCCGCATGTACAACCGTGCGGGCAAGATCGACGTGATGGTGGCCCAGCCGCTAGCCATCTATTCCTACGACGGGACTGACTGCCGGTCGCTTTTTGCGAATAAGAGTCTCCAAGACTTCTTCAAGCAAAATAAGCTTGGGGATGATTTTGTCCAAAGCGAGCGCTTCTTGAAATTGGCTGAAAGAGCAATTTACTCCCACCAAAAGGTTTCTAAGACCTTTGTCTACGGCAACCACTACTACCAAATTTCCTTTAAACCGGTGGCTGAAGGCCGCAATAATTGCCTGCTCTTAATGATGGTTGATGGGATGGTGAGCGAGCTTGAGGAAAGAGAGCTTAATCTCGATACCTCTTTAAAGAATATTTTGCCAATTTACAATCGCATTTACCTGCTGGATTATGCTCAAGACGAATGGAAGGTCTTAACCAGTGACCTGCCAGGGGAAAAGGGCGGCTTAACTATTCACGGCATTCGGGACTTTTCCGTTGACTATGGTCTGCGCTGCATCATGCACGATGACTTGTCCAAGTGGCGAAATCTGCTTGATTATCAGGCTTTGAGTGACATTTTTAAACAACAAGATAAAAACTGGTTCACGGTCAGTTTGAGAACGCAAACCAGCGTTGAAAACTATGTCTGGACCGACTACACCATCATCAAGGTCAAAGAAAACCAGATCATGCTTTTGGTCAAGATCGACACCAATGCTGAAGAATATCAGCGTGAAGACTTGATGAAGAACATCCTTAAGGGCCAGCAGCGGGGGTTTGATTCCTCCTTTGGCAATGCTCAAAGCAGGGTTTGGCAAACCCTGCTTGATGAAAGCAATATCAAGTTATTCTGGAAGGATACTCAGCGCCGCTTTGTTGGGGTCAGCCAGGCTTTTCTGGACTTTTACGGCTTTAAGAGTGCCAGTGAGATCATTGGCAAGACTGATGACCAGATTGGCTGGCACGTCAGCAATAAGCCTTTTAGAGAAGACGAGCTGATGGTCCTAGAAGAAGGCCGGGCAATTATCAATGCCAAGACCACCATGGTCTTTGATGGGGTAATTCAGCCCATCCATGCGTCGAAGTTCCCGATTTTTGACAATGGCAAGGTGGTTGGTCTGGTTGGCTACTTTGAAACGGAAAATCTGCAAAGAGAAAAGAAGTTGCCAGCCAAAAGTCAGCCGCTAGTTGACAATATGGCCAATGTTTTAAACTCGAACAGCTTGGTTCCAGAAATCATCAAATATGACGATGCCTATAAGAAGAACGGACAAGACTATGTTGCCTGCTGGATTGAAATCAGCAACTTTGACCAGCTGAAAATGGCAAATGGTCAGCGCTTTACCAGCCAGCTGATTGACCAATGCGCCAAGGCCATCAAGAATGAGATGGGGACCAGCTCCATCATTGGCCGGATTAAAGATGCTTCCTTTGTCGTAATCAGCAACTTGCTAGGCAAACAAGAAATACTGGCTGAAAGCAAAGACGTGGTAAATGAACTGAGAAATATTCATGAGGTGGCGGGAATCTCTTGTGACCTCAAGCCCCTCTTTGGCCTAGCGCTTGGCTCAGAAGCCGAAAACGGCATTGAAGCCGTCAACTTGGCCTTATACCGTAGTCAAAGTGAACAAAAAATCTCCTTTGATTCCTTTGATGAGTACCTGGACCTGCCGCTCCCAATGATCATCTATAAGCCAGTCTTTAATGCCCGGGGCGACCAGGTTGTGGATGGCATCTTGATTTTTGTCAATGAATGCTATCTGGAACTATATGGGGCCAACAAGGATGAACTCCTGGGCCGGCGTTACCGCGAAATACTGACGGGATATCCGGACTGGCTAGCAACTAGCGGTCAGGCCATTAAAGGCCGCAGCGTTCAGGGCCAATGCTATGACCGGGGGATGCGCGCCTGGGTCAACTACTATACTAAAGCGGCAGCTTTGCCTGACTGCGTGGTAACGGTCTTTACTGCTAATCGCGGTGATGACCGTCAGCTAAGAAGGGTTGCGTCGACTTCAGAAGAATACTTTGCTGTACGGTCTTACCTCCTTGACGATCACCAGTACTTTAATGCCATCCAGAAGGCTCTTAAAGAACTTGGTGAAGTTACCAGAGCCAGCCATGCGGCCTTGATTGAAATTGACCAGACGACCATGACTATTAACTATGAATGGGCCAAGGACAAACCCTTTAAAGCTGATTTGCAAAGGGTTAACTTGCAATTATTTGAACCGTTCCAAAAGATCTTGGATCAAGAAGGCGTTTTGCGGGTCAAGGATCTACATGAGTTCATGAAGGCCTATCCAGAGATTGATCAGCGCCTCAGCTTTTTGGATAGCTACCAGTTAGAAAATCTGCTGATTGTTCCTGTTAGAGACGATGAAAAACACGATATCGCCTACTTGATATTGACAGATTACTTTGACCAAGGGGATATCGATCCGGAAACCATGCTGTGGCATCTTGCGCCAGTCTTTATGAAGAAGCTCCGCGATGCGGTCTATAGAATGGATCAAAATGACCAAGACTAAAAAATAAAAGCAGTCATCATTAGATGACTGCTTTTTGCTCTACTTAGTTTTTGAGTAGTGATTGATGTTTTTTGACTATTTTCTAATCAAAAAGTTTGATCCCTTAGTCTTGTAGCTGAAGCCTTCGCCGATAGCTTCGGTAGCATCAAAGAAGGTGATGAAGGCCTTGGGATCTTCGACCTTGACTATTTTTTTCAGCTTCGGGATTTCCTTCGGCTCTAAAACCAGGTAAATCACGTGCTGCTTTTCGTTAGAATATCCGCCTTCAGCGTTAATGTAGGTAAAGCCGCGCTCTAGTTCCAGGTCGATCAGCTTGGCAATCTCCTGATATTTTTGGGAGATGATGAAGGCTCCGCGGGCTCTACGGCCACCTTCAGCGATCATGTCTAGGACTTTGGTCAAGATATAGCAAGAAACCATGGTATAGCCCACATGGTAAAAGTCTAGGTAAGACAGCGAGCAAAAGAGAGCAAGCATGTCTAAGGCCAGCATTCCGTTGCCTGGCGCAATGCCGTATTTTTCTTGGACGATTCGGGCGATAATGTCGCTGCCCCCGGTCGTTCCGTTATAGCGAAAAACTAGACCCAGGCCAAGGCCTGATACGCATCCGGCCGTCACCGTGGCCAAGAAGGGGTCGTGATGAAGCGGAACTTGTTTTATAATAGATTGCAGAGACCACGCATTAAGGAATAAGGAAAGGCAAAGGGTCCCCCAGGCTGTATAGATCATGGCTCTCTTGCCCATGTATTTTAAGCCAAGAATAATCAAGGGGATGTTGATGATGAAGGTGCTGATCCCGGGATTGATCCCCCAGAAGTGCCGAATGATCAAGGTGAAGCCGGATAGGCCCCCGTCAGCCAGCTTGTTGGGGATGGAGACCATGTCCACGCTAAAGGCGTAGATGGCTGCACCAAGTGCAATCATGATTAGATCGATCGTATTGCTAAATGTCCATTTCAAAGGTGACTTAGACATTATAATTACTCCTTTCTAATTAACCCCATGCGTAATCAATTGTAACAAATAATTATGAAAATGGAGAAGTTGAAGCAAAAGATGAAGATAAATAATTTACCCGAAGTCTTTTTAAAAGCCCAGCCGGTTTTGCAAGCCTTGGAAGATGCCGGCTTTGAAGCCTACTTTGTCGGCGGCTGCGTCCGGGACTTGCTGCTTGACCGCCACATCCACGATGTCGATATTGCCACTAGTGCCTACCCCGAAGAAGTCAAGAAGACTTTTGCCAAAAGCATTGACACCGGCATCCAGCACGGGACGGTAACAGTCTTGTATGGCGGTGAAGCTTACGAGATTACGACTTTTAGAACCGAATCGGGCTACCAGGACTTCCGCCGGCCGGACAAGGTGACTTTTGTCCAAAATCTGGAAGAAGACTTAAAGCGGCGGGACTTTACTATCAATACCCTGGCCATGAACTTGTCAGGCGAAATCGTGGACCTTTTTGACGGGCTCGGCGATTTGCAGAAAAAGGTCATCAAGGCAGTTGGCGTAGCTGAAGACCGCTTCCATGAAGACGCGCTTCGGATGATGCGGGCTGTCCGCTTCATGAGTCAGCTGAATTTTGCACTTGAGGAAAAAACGGAAGCAGCGATTGCTGACAACCATGTGCTCTTAAGCAAGATTTCGGTTGAAAGAATCAGAGAAGAATTAGTCAAACTGGCTCTTGGACCAAACAGCCAAGAGGCTTTTGACAAGTTTATTGATACTGGCCTAAGCGGCGAATGTCCAGGGCTGGCTGGCCAAGAAGAGAAGTTGCGGGTCTTTACCCAGCTGAAGGGCAGGATCACTGACGAGGCAGTTTTCTGGGCGCTTTTAGCCTTAATTATCAACCTACCGGTTAACAAGGTTACCTCCTTCATGCGGACCTGGAAAAATTCTAACGCCATGGGGCAAGAAGCCAAAGCGATCGTGACGGCTTTTGATCAGGTGACCATGGGCCAGGTCAGCAACTGGGACTTGTTTGTTTTTGGGCAAAATGCCTTAACCAAGGCACTTGAAGCAGCCGCCCTCTTGGGGCAGCCGGTTTCCAGTCAAAGCCTGCTTGACCGCTACGCGGCCTTGCCGATCAAGGACAAGGGCGAATTAGCCGTAGACGGCGGCTGGCTGATCAAGAAGGGCGTCAAGCCCTCTCCAGCCTTGGGCGACCTGCTAGACCGGGCTTTAAAAGGCGTGGTCTTGGGGCAGGTGGCTAATGACGAAGAAAGTCTGGCAGCATTTTTAGATCTGTAAGTTTTTATGAAAAATAGTAAGTAAAAAAGCGCCAATGGCGCTTTTTGTATATACAATTAGACATAGAATAAGACTGAGAAAAACATCAAGATTGAGCCCAATAAGACGAAGAAATGCCAGATGACGTGGCTAAAGGCCAGTCCCCGCATGGAGAAAAAGAGGCAGCCGAAGGTGTAGGCGATCCCGCCCCAAACCAAGAGCCAAAAGCCAGTTGAACCAAGCCGGCTATACAGCTGGCTGCCGGCCAAGATGACCATCCAGCCCATGGCGATATAAAGGATGGTGTCTAAGATGGTATGCTTGCCCTGGTTGAAGATGTAGTAAAGGATACCGGTGACAGCCAAGGCCCAGATGATGCCAAACATGATCCAGCCCTTGGCCCCGCCGATCGCGACCAGCGTATATGGGGTGTAAGACCCAGCAATGGCGATGTAGATGGAGGAGTGGTCAAAGATCTGGAAGACCCCGCGGGCTCTAGTAAAAATCAAGCTGTGGTAAAGGGTGGAAAAAAGGTAGAGCAAGAGCATGCAGGAGCCGTAAATGCTGAAGGTGGTGACTCTTAAGGCGCTGCCGGTATGGGCGGCATGGACGATCAAGATGACTAGACCGGCAACCGCCAGGCCAAAGCCAATGCCGTGGACGACTGCTGACAGGACATTGTCAACGATCAAGTATTTTTTTGAGCGGTCAGGGACCGGTTGCCAAAGATTTTTCGTCATTAGTCAAAAGTTCCTTTCGTTTAAGTCAATTAGCTTAATTTTTTTGTAAAAACTTTGTTATACTAAATCATGTATTAATTTAGATTCTATCATACTCACCATTTTTGGTAAGATGATTTGGAAATTGAGGTCAGTAAATTGTCGAAAATCAAGATTATGACAGACTCTTCAGTACAACTGAGTTCTGCAGAAATTGAAAAGTATGGGATTACCATTGTGCCTTTATCAGTCACGATTGACGGACACACTTATACTGATGGAGTGGACATTACCCGGGCCAACTTTATCCAAAAGATGGATGAAGCCAACGCCTTGCCAAAGACCAGTCAACCGCCTGTTGGTCTTTTTGTGGAAAGAATGAAGGAGCTGACTGCTGACGGCAGCGAGGTTTTGGGCATCTTCATGGCCAAGTGCCTGTCTGGTACGGTTGATTCTGCCAGACAAGCCGCTGAGCTGGTAGAAGGCAAGATCACGGTTGTTGACTGCGGCTATACCGACCGCTCTCAGGGCTACTACTGCCTGGCGGCTGCCAAAGATGCAGCTGCCGGCAAGAGCATGCAGGAAATTTTGGACCACCTGGAGACGATCGGGCAAAACATGCACCTGGAAATGATGATACCAAACTTAAAGAATATCTTAGCTGGCGGCCGCCTGGGCCGGCTGGCTAGCCGGGTAATTTCTGCCTTGAACTTCCATGTTGGCTTGACCATGAAAGAGGGCAAATTGAACGTGCCTTACCGCGGCCGCGGCAAGAAGTTCATCAAGAAATTTGACGACATGCTGGTTGACCAGATCCGCGACTTAGGCGACCAGGTCAAGTACGTGGGCATTTCTTACGTTGACACGCCAGAAGCGATGGCAGACTTAGGCAAGCGCTTTGAAGAGGCTAACCCAAACGTTGAAGTCTTTATTCAAGAGACCAGTCCGATCATCATCACCCATGCAGGCCACGAAGCTTACGCAGTCATGTTTTACACTGAATAAGCTAATTAAGCTAAAAAGTTAAAGATAGAGGTAGATTTTTATGGCGTATCGGCAGAGCTTTTATCAATTCTTGATGACCCTGAGAAATCCGGATTCAAATGAGGACATCGCGGCTTTTGCCAATAATGCCCAATTTGACTCAACTTTTCCAAGGCATGAGCAAGACTACGAGAAATTGTCAGAGTATCTGGAAGAAAATGCAGCTTACCTGCCCAGCATGACGATTTTTGACGAAGCTTATCAAGAGTATAAAGATAAAATGCAATATTAGGAATGACAAAGGGAGCCTCGGCTTCCTTTTCTATCGTTTATGAATAAAAAAGAGGGAAATAAGAATGACTAAAATACAATGGTTTCCTGGTCATATGAACAAGGCCAGAAATCAGCTGGAAGAAAAATTATCTTTGATCGACGTCGTCGTGGAAATCCTGGATGCCCGGATTCCCCTGTCATCCAGAAACCCGATGATTGAAGAACTGGTTGGCAACAAGCCCCACATCATCATCTTGAACAAGGCGGATTTGGCCGATCCCGTCATGACCAAGTTATGGCAAAAGAAATTACAAGGTCCAAGGACCCTGGTCATGGCCATGGATGCCCAGCACAACACCAACGTCCAAGCCTTGGTGACCCTCATTAAGAAGGCTTCTAGCGAAAAGGTAAAGAAGCTGGAAGAGCGCGGCGCATCAAACCCGATCGTCCGCATTGCCCTAGTTGGCGTGCCAAACTGCGGCAAGTCCACCATCATCAACCGCTTAGTTGGCCATAACGTGGCTATTACTGGCGACAAGCCAGGCGTTACCAAGGGGCAGGCCTGGCTGAAGACTAACTACGGCATCCAAATCTTGGATACGCCAGGGATCCTGTGGCCAAAATTTGAAGACCAGGACGTGGGATACAAACTGGCTGCCTTTGGCGCGATCAAGGATACGATTTTCCACGCAGACGACGTTGCCTTGTTTGTAATTCGACTTTTAAAGCAGTATTATCCAGCTTACTTGGCAAAGTTTGCCAACTGCAGCAAGGAAAAGATTGCGGCGATTAGTGACACTGACCTGCTTTTGGCCCTGACCCAAAACAACGGGATGCGGGATGACTATGACCGCTTCTCCTTGTTCATGCTGCAGCGGCTAAGAAAGGGCAAGCTGGGCAGAATTACCTTGGACAGAGTTAATAATGAAAATTAATGAAATCAAAGACTTGCTAAAGCAAGAAAATCCTGATCCTGCCTTACTTGAAAAACTTAGAGAGGACCCGCGCAAGGGAGTCGCTCAGCTTTTAGCCAGTTATGATCGCCGGCAAGAAAAGCTGAAAAAGAAGAAGGCAGAATTTTTAGGCCGCTTTGCCTATGAAAAAGCTTTTTGGCAAAGCGGGCAGCTGGTGGCCGGCGTTGACGAAGTGGGCCGGGGGCCTTTAGCTGGCCCGGTCGTTGCGGCGGCGGTAATTTTGCCAGAGGACTTTGACTTAATCGAGGTCAACGATTCCAAAAAGGTCAGTCCCGCGCGTCGCCTGGCTCTATACCCGCAGATCCTGGAAAAGGCCGTGGCGGTTGGCATTGGCCTGATGGATAATCAGGTGATTGACCAGATCAACATCTATGAAGCTGACCGACAGGCCATGAAGCAGGCGGTTGAAAAGCTCAGCGTTAAGCCGGACGCACTCTTGGTCGACGCCATGAATGTGCCGGTTGACTTGCCGCAAACTGAGCTGATCAAGGGGGATGCCAAGTCCAATTCAATTGCGGCTGCCTCCATTGTAGCTAAAGTCTACCGGGACCAGCTGATGGATGAATATGCCAAAACCTACCCGCAATATGGCTTTGAACGCAATGCCGGCTACGGGACTAGCGAGCACTTAAAGGCCTTAGCGGAATTTGGCCCAACCCCGATTCATCGGCTGACCTTTGCCCCGGTCAAAGAAAGTCTGGAGCAGCACCGGAAGAATTAAGCGTAGGATATGTTAACCAAACGATTCACTATTTTGCTAGTGGATCGTTTTTACTTGTTTTTTTAAAAAATATTTTTGCCTGCAAGTCAGGGCCAATAAAGCTTGGGCTGACCGGCTTCTTACAATCTGATCTGGATGTAAGAACAACGCTAGATCAGGCTTTGTTGCTATTTACCTGCAAGTAGCACGAGATTATCTTTTCTAGTATGCTTGGGCTGTGGCATTAATTGAAAGAAAAATTACAGTATCGATAATTATAAAATGAATAAGACAGAATTTTTGCTTCGGCTCAAGCTGCAAAAGGGGCTCAGCTACCTCAAGATTCTGCAGGTCATGCAGCAGATGCCGGTTGATGAAGATATTGACCATGAATGGATCAATTGCTTGGAATTGCCAGAAGATATTCTGACGCTAGTTGAACACGCCTACCTGGATGATCGCTATGAAAGTGCAATTGAGAATTTACAACAGCAGTTTAACATTATTAGTTTTTTTGATGAATCCTACCCTTTGGCCTTGAGAGAAATCTACAGACCGCCAATTATGCTTTTTGCCAAAGGCGACTTGTCCTTACTCAGGCATGAGGTCACGGTCATTGTGGGCTCCCGGTATCCAACTTCTTATTCGGCCCGGGTCATCGAAAACATCATGCCGGCCTTGATAAAGAGAAAGCAAGTCGTTGCTAGCGGCCTGGCACGAGGCGTTGACGCCATTGCCCATCAGATGACCCTGCGTTTTGGCGGCAAGACGATTGCGGTTGTAGGTAACGGCCTTAATTATTTTTACCCGCAAGAGAACATGGAGCTGCAGCGGCAGATCGCTGAACGTGGGCTCTTGCTGAGTGAATACCTGCCGGATACGCCGCCGCGTCCTTTTCGCTTCCCTGAACGCAACCGGATTTTGGCTGGGATCTGTAAGAACGTCATCGTGACCGAGGCTAAGGAACATTCGGGATCGCTAATCACGGCAAATTTAGCCTTGCAAGAAAATCGCAACGTTTATGCCGTGCCAGGACTAATCACCAGCCCCTTGTCCAAAGGCACCAATCAGCTGATTTCAGCGGGGGCTACGCCCATTATTGACGGCAAGCTTGAAATGTTAATGTAAAGTAAAATTAGTCTTTTTTCTAAAAAGTCATTTGTTCTTTGGTTGACAATTTCCAAAATTATTTCTATATTGAAGGAGATTTAATTTCAAATTTGAGGGAAAGGGGCATTTGATGCCTACCAAAGCAAAAGATACCGAAAGTAAGAAGACTAAAGCCGCTAAGACGACAAAGGCCAAGACCAAAAAGACCCGTGCTAAGAAGAGCAAGGTCAAGAAGGACCTGGTGATCGTTGAATCCCCGGCTAAGGCACATACGATTGAGAAATATTTGGGCAACAAGTATCACGTCATTGCCTCTAAAGGCCATATCCGGGATTTGCCCAAGTCCCAGATGGGGGTTGACCTAGACAACAACTACCAGCCAAAATACATCTCGATTCGCGGCAAGGGCGATACCATCAAAGAGCTGAAGGCTGAAGCCAAGAAGGCTAATAAAGTTTACCTGGCTTCCGACCCTGACCGGGAAGGAGAAGCGATTGCTTGGCACGTTGCCCACGTTTTGGGCTTAGATGAACACGACAAAAACCGGGTTACCTTTAACGAAGTTACCA
Organism: Lactobacillus equicursoris DSM 19284 = JCM 14600 = CIP 110162; assembly: GCF_001434815.1. Classification (GTDB taxonomy): domain Bacteria; phylum Bacillota; class Bacilli; order Lactobacillales; family Lactobacillaceae; genus Lactobacillus; species Lactobacillus equicursoris. Next base: position 1,878 of record NZ_AZDU01000002.1, on the reverse strand, counting down.
AAGATGCGGTTAAAGATGCCTTCAACCATGCCAGAACCATCGACATGGACACGGTTGATGCCCAGCAGGCCCGCCGGGTCTTAGACCGCTTGGTTGGCTACTCCTTGTCCCCAATCTTGTGGTCCAAGGTCAAGAAAGGTTTGTCAGCAGGGCGCGTTCAGTCAGTTGCCTTGAAGCTGGTTATTGACCGGGAAAAGGAAATCAAGGCCTTTAAGCCAGTTGAATACTGGACAATTGAAGCTGAATTTGCTCATGGCAAGAGCAAGTTTCAAGGCTCTTTTTACGGCTTAAAGGGTAAAAAAGCTGATTTGCCAAATAACAAAGCTGTTCAAGACGTTTTAGCCAAGCCTGACAAGAAAAAGCCTTTTGCTGTAACCAAGGTGGTTAAAAGAGAAGTCAAGAGACAGCCCGCTGCCCCATTTACCACTTCCACCATGCAGCAAGAAGCCAACCGCCGACTGAACTTTAGAACCTCTAAAACCATGAGCATTGCCCAGCACCTTTATGAAGGGGTGAGCCTGGGCAGAGAAGGCACGGTAGGTTTGATTACTTACATGAGAACTGACTCTAAGAGAATCAGCCCAGTTGCCCGGGCAGAAGCTGCCAAGTTTATTGACGAAGAATATGGCGCAGAATACGCGGTTAAGAAAGAGCGCCACTTCAAGAACCAAGAAGATGCGCAAGACGCCCACGAAGCAGTCCGTCCAACTAGCGTCTACCGGACGCCAAAATCATTGGAGAAGGTGCTGACTAAAGACGAACTGCGTCTTTACACCTTGATTTGGAGCCGCTTTGTGGCTAGCGAAATGACGCCGGCTGTCTTTGATACGGCCCGCTATGACTTAACGCAAAATGACGTGACCTTTAGAGCTAGCGGCTCTGTGATGAAGTTTGCTGGTTATACCAAGGTCTATGACAACCGGAGTGACAAAAACGTTGCCCTGCCTGACCTGGCTGAAGGGGCAGAAGTCAAGATGACCAAGTCTGACAACAAGCAGCACTTTACCCAGCCGCCTGCCCGCTATACTGAAGCCAGCCTGGTCCGGGCCCTTGAAGAAAACGGCGTTGGCCGGCCGTCAACTTATGCCCCAACCATCCAAAACATCCAGTCTCGTAACTACGTTAAGCTGGAAGGAAAGGCAATCGTACCAACTGAACTTGGCGAAATCGTCGATGGCTTGGTTGAGCAGTTCTTCCCAGATATTACCAGCGTTGACTACACGGCCAAGGTGGAAAATGATCTGGACGAAGTGGAAAAGGGCAAAGAAGAGTGGGCTAAGGTTGTTGACCGTTATTATAAGCCATTTTCTAAAGAACTGGAAAAGGCAGACAGCGAGATTCAAAAGATTCAAATCAAGGACCAGCCAGCTGGCTTTGACTGTGAGATCTGCGGGGCGCCAATGCTGATCAAGATGGGTCGCTATGGCAAGTTCTATGGCTGCTCTCGCTTCCCTGACTGCCGCCACACCCAAACCATCGTCAAGAAGATTGGCGTTACCTGCCCTAAGTGCGGGAAGGGTGAAGTTTTGGAGAAGAAGTCCAAGAAGGGCCGGAAGTTCTATGGCTGTTCTCGCTACCCAGAATGCGACTTTGTTTCCTGGGACAAGCCGATTGCCCGGGCATGTCCAAATGATGGTCACTTCCTGGTTGAAAAGAAGCGCAAGGACGGGATCGTGGTCTTATGTCCAAATGGCGACTACAAGGAAGAGCCACAAGAACCAGAAGAAGCTGAATAAAGCTAGATAGTCTTAACTAGATATTAAAATGCCGCCTGATGGCGGTATTTTTTTCGAGTCAATCATTGGGTAGCCAACAGCTGTAAAAAAATGTAATCAAAAATATCAATTGGTAAATTGCAAGAATAATTTGAACACCCAC